>NZ_AOHN01000028.1:0-233549 GCF_000510915.2 Pseudomonas sp. FH4
CCCCGGCCGGCGCCGGGATCTGTGACGACTTCCGGCCGCGCTATGCGGTTGATATCGAAGTCCTGGGACCGGATGGCGAGCCAGACAGCAAACTGCCGATCCTGGCCGGGGTGCCGTTGCCACTGCCCACTGGTGGCGAGGAAATGGGTATCTATGCCTTTCCCGAGGAAGGCACCCAGGTAGTGGTGTGCTTTGCCTATGGCCTGCCGCATAAGCCCTATATCCAAACAATCCTGCCCCACGGCCTGAGCATGCCCAGCGTGCCGAAGGGTGACCAGGTGTGGCAGCACAGTGAAGCCTGTCAACAGCGTGTCGATGCCGACGGCAACTGGCTGCGCCAGACTGACGGCAAGATCGTGGACAAGGCGATCGAGCGGGAAGTGGAGGCGAGGGGCAACACCGAACGGTTCCAGAATCACACAAGGACGGTGGATGACCATTCAACTGAGTCAGTGGGTGGGATCAAGACGATCGAGGCCCTGGGCGCGCTCAAGCTCTTGTCGGGCGGATCTGCCAGCCTGGCGGCGATGGATGATCTGCACCAGGCGACCGGACGGGACTTCAACCTGGTGGTAGGGCAGAAGCACAACGCCACAGTGGGAGGCGATATGGAGGAAAGGATTGAGGGGCTGCGTAAAAGCGTGGCGGGGGGCAGTCAGCGGCTGGTAGCGCCTAAGACCTGGCTGGGGTCCGAAGGTGTGAACGTGCTGCAGGTGCTTTGTGACTTGCTCGATTTGGTTCAACAGATGAACATTCAACTGGCTGGGCATACGCACGGGCCCACCCCTGCCCCGAGTGACGCTATTTCCTATGTGGATAACGCTAAAGAAGCTGAACTATTGAATGTTAGCCTCAAGACAATTACTCAAAAAACTTAGTCCAGCGTTAGTAATGGCTTTTTACGCGCCTAAACCTAAAGGCATTTGGCGCGTCGTATTATCCCTCACATTAATCACTCTTCTTTTTTTCATCTCTAATCACCCCGAAATGCTGACCAAGCCTCTGCCTAGAAAGTTCATCCAGAGTAACAAAGGCTATGTCATTGTAGTTGTTAGATACCGGCTGAACCTTTTCGACAGCATGAAATATAAGTGATTCCTTCCTGAATAGCAGCTTGGGTTCAATTTTTCCATCAGAATATATATTGTCGACCTCACCTACCTCAGAGAACTCTGGAAATAATACCAGGTTTGTCCCTGCTCGCCCGGTTTGCACTGAGGGATATACCACGCCATCAACTTGTCCTTTAAATTTTTTTCGCAAATATTCAAAAACCACTTGGGTCGGTAAATATCCGAATCTATCGCTATTTCTTTTAGGTTTGGACATTTTATCGATTATTTTATTCAAGAATTCAAAAGCGTGCGACTTATCTGCGAATCCTGGCATTAAAGGATTTAAATTTGGGCGACTTACTTTGTCGAGCTGATTTAGCTGCAATAGTTTGATTGTTTGGCCTGCATAGAATGCTCCTGAAATTACCATGTCGCCAGTAATTGGTCGAAGCTCGCTCAAGCAAGTGTTTCTCTCGAAGGCACAATATAGAGCGGAGATCCCTTCAGGAGTCATTCTCTGACTGTTTGTACGCTCTCGCGGTGCGGGTCCTAACCCGGATACGGGATCGTCATTAATCTTCACCCGCTCCCTAGGGTCGTTGACTATACGCGCCCTGTAAATTGAGTTTTCTTCTGTAAGAGTTAATATAAGACTTTCAAGAATTTTTCCGCCTGGGCTTATAAGCTCAAACAGATCATCAAGAAAGCAACGTGCGTCATCGCTAAAGAAGCGATGCCCATGTGAAACTTCGAAAGCAAAATTATCCCAGCGGTTTTTGTAATTGTTGTTTTCCTGCGTGCCATCATCAACAAAGAAGGTAAGATATTTAGATTCGTCAGGCTTTAATAGTCTCGTCTCTATGGCCTCAATCACCTCGTCTGAAAACTCCTGGTTACCAAGATCAAAGTGCTCAATGATTATTATATCCAATGTATGAATTGGGATCTCGTCAGAGCCATAGTCAAATGTAACTGCGTACTCGTAATCGGATAACTCATCAGTATTTTTGTACGACTCATAAAAGCGCGCCTCGATATATGAAGCTAATTCCGCGGAAGGTATACAAACCCCCTCGGCATCACAGTAGCGGCACCGACGCATTACTCCTTTTTGGCTTATATACTCTTTTAAGGTTTCCGGCTTTATGCAGTCGTGACAAATCATTCAAACCTTCCTGTGTGCTCTTGCCAGCATGATTTACAAACTTCCTTAGCTCAATTTACCTGATGGTCACGTCGAAAGGTTACTCACGTGACCAAAAAGCGATCTGAAATAAAAAAACAGGCAGAAAACCACTTATCCCCCTCCCGCCGACGGGGTTTGTGTCCTTTTTTTGTGCAAAGTCGGGGGTAGTGCAAACAAAGCTGCAGCCCAAGCGGGCCGTGGGGCTCTGCAGGCGATTGGTAATTTCACAGAATGCAAAGTTTTGAAGGGGAATGCAGCGCGCTTGCACAGCCGCACAAAACGCGGTCGCGTGATGGGTTGGAGTGAAGTGCCCGGTTTCATTGAGTTAACAAATACAAAACAATGATTTAGGTAAGTTTTCGAATTTAGGATTGGTCAAATTAACGCTTGGTAGTCAATAAGAGCTGGCCGGCCATCTGTGGGCCTAAGGGCTTGTTGTTCAAGGGCTGCAGCCAATTTCACTGCGCCAAAACATTTGCACAAAGGCGCATCGCCATCATAGGAAAAGAGGTATCATGAACACTGTTTATTTATACAGTTATAAGGCCCTTTTTTATGTCTTCTCCAATCATCCCATGGATGGGCGGTAAACGCCGCTTGGCCGATCGCTTGATACCGCTATTCCCGCCTCATGAGTGCTATGTCGAAGCCTTCGCTGGGGGCGCTGCGTTGTTCTTTCTCCGTCCTCAGCCTGCCCCCGTAGAGGTGCTGAACGACTTTAACGGCGACCTGGTCACGCTCTACCGTGTAGTCCAGAACCATCTTGAGGAGTTCGTAAGGCAATTCAAATGGGCACTCAGCTCACGCCAGATTTTTGAATGGCAGAAGATGACACGCCCCGAGACGTTGACTGACATTCAGCGAGCCGCTCGGTTCTTCTACCTGCAGCAGCATGCATTCGGAGGCAAGGTGACGGGTCAGACGTTCGGCACCGCCACCACTGGACCTGCCATCAATCTACTGCGCATCGAGGAAAACCTGTCCGCCGCCTGGCAACGTCTTGCCGGTACATACGTGGAAAATTTGTCCTGGCTTGATTGTGCTGAGCGCTACGATCGAGCGCACACGTTCTTCTATATGGACCCGCCATATTGGCAGACCGCTGGGTACGGGAATGACTTTCCATTTGCCGAGTACGAGCGAATTGCCGATTTCATGCGGAGATGCAAGGGGAAGGTGATGGTGAGCATCAACGACCACCCGGACATTCGTGCGGTTTTTGACGGGTTTCATTTTGAGACGTTGAGCATTCGCTACAGCAACGGTAACCAGCGAGAGGGGAAGGCCGATCTCAGCGGCGAACTGGTTATAATGAACTGGGAGCCAGCGGCCTTGGGCGGCCTGTTTTGATATGGGTTAGCTGAGCGTTTTTCCAAACTGCGAGCCTAAAAAAGCCCGCTGTGCGGGCTTTGAAGTATTTAGCTCAATGCAGCAAGTACATGCTCTGGATCATTATTAATCGCTCGAAGCAAGGCACGAGCTGGACCTTCAGGCTCGCGACGACCCTGTTCCCAATTTCTTAGGGTCCCCACTGCGACGTCGATACGTTTGGCGAACGTAGTCTGAGAAAGGCCAGTGGCCTGACGTATCTTTTTGACTTGAACCGCGTCTACGTGGAACTCACGCGATGGCTGACGCTCACCGCGATCGATCTCATCCATCTGAGTCATGCTTTCCACAAGACGATCGAAGAGATTCTTTTCCATTATTTCCACCCTTTGTTAAGTGCGCGAAGCTGCGCTTTCTGACTACTGGTCAAGGTATCCATAATCCCCTTGCGATAGATCAGAATCATTCGGATCTGGTGGGCTGCGGTGACATGGTAATAGATCACTCGAACGCCCCCACTCTTGCCTTTGCCTTTGGCTGCCCAGCGGATTTTTCGTAGGCCGCCCGTATCTTCTAGGAGAGCACCCGACTGTGGATGTTCAGCGAGATACGCCTGCAGTGCCCGGTACTCTTCATCATCCAAATGCTCCATCAGATCAGAGGTGAAAATTGGCGATTCGATGAAGATCATGCAATCCCTGATGTGCGTCATTGGCGTACGGCGATAATAGACAGACGCTGAGTAAATTACAACTATTTCGTAATCATTTTTGATCAACGGGAGTTTTTGAGAACCTACGAAACCGATGTGTATTTTGAATATCGCTTGGGCAACCCAGGGAAACAAAGCCAACCTTTGGGTTGGCTTTTGCGATGGTGGTGGACATGTCTAACCTCGGTATTGAATGACGCCGCCAGTCGGGCACGACAGGGCTGCGGACGGGCACTTGATGTGCCTCTGATCAAAAAGTGCGCAATTCTATCGACGGGAAACGCGCTTGACCAGCTTTATGCAGGGAAATACGACGAGTGCTGCGCTATGCTTCGCGCCGTTGCACCAAGAGTAAGTCCGTAGTCAACAAATAGTCTGTTACTAGAAGTACGGTGGCACATACTGTGTATAGCTTGGCTTTGGGCTTAAGTGTATAGCTGTGCGGTTTATAAAAGACCTCAGGTCAAAAGGTCAGGAGCGGTTGATGGGTCAGGCAAGTGGTCAGGCAACAGGCGTCGAACATTCCACGGCAAAGCCGATTGGTATGCTGGTGGCGGCGGTCGGGGTCGTCTATGGCGATATCGGTACCAGCCCGCTCTACACCCTTAAAGAGGTGTTTTCTGGCAATTATGGGGTGCAGGTCAATCATGACGGCGTGCTGGGGATCCTGGCGCTGATCTTTTGGTCGTTGATCTGGGTGGTTTCAATCAAATACGTGCTGTTTGTGTTGCGCGCCGACAACCAGGGTGAAGGTGGCATCATGGCACTCACCGCCTTGGCCCGACGAGCGGCAGGCAATCACCCGCGATTGCGCAGTTTCCTGGTGGTGTGCGGTCTGTGCGGCGCGGCGCTGTTCTATGGTGACAGCATGATCACCCCGGCGATTTCGGTGCTATCGGCCATCGAAGGTCTGGAGCTGGCGTTCGACGGCCTGGAGCATTGGGTCGTGCCCTTGGCGCTGGTGGTGCTGGTGGCACTGTTCCTGATCCAGAAACACGGCACCGACCGTATCGGCAAGCTATTCGGGCCGGTGATGGTCACCTGGTTCCTGGTATTGGGCGGCCTGGGTGTTTGCGGGATCATCCAGCGGCCCGAAGTGCTCAACGCGATGAACCCGATGTGGGGCGTGCGTTTCTTCATGGTCCATCCGGGCATTGGCGTGGCGATTCTCGGCGCCGTGGTGCTGGCGCTGACTGGTGCCGAGGCGTTGTATGCCGACATGGGCCATTTCGGCCGCAAACCCATTGCCCGTGCCTGGTTCATCCTGGTGCTGCCAGCCCTGGTGCTCAACTATTTCGGCCAGGGTGCGATGTTGCTGGGCGACCCCGAAGCCGCCCGCAACCCGTTCTACCTGTTGGCGCCAAGCTGGGCACTGTTGCCGCTGGTGGGCTTGTCCACGCTGGCGACGGTGATCGCTTCCCAGGCGGTGATTTCCGGTGCGTTCTCGTTGACGCGCCAGGCGATCCAGCTCGGCTACATCCCGCGCATGCATATCCAGCACACCTCCAGCGCCGAACAGGGCCAGATCTACATTGGCGCGGTGAACTGGTCGCTGATGGTCGGAGTGATCTTGCTGGTGCTGGGCTTCGAGTCTTCGGGCGCCCTGGCCTCGGCTTACGGGGTGGCGGTGACTGGGACCATGCTGATGACCACCATCCTCGTCTCCGCCGTGATGCTGCTGTTGTGGAAGTGGCCGCCGGTATTGGCAGTGCCTGTGTTGCTGGGCTTTTTGCTGGTGGATGGCCTGTTCTTTGCGGCCAACGTACCGAAGGTGGTCCAGGGCGGCGCGTTCCCGGTGTTGGCGGGGATCGTGCTGTTTGTGCTGATGACCACCTGGAAGCGCGGCAAGCAATTGCTGGTGGAGCGCCTGGACGAGGGCGGCCTGCCGCTGCCGATCTTTATCAGCAGCATTCGCGTGCAGCCGCCCCATCGCGTCCAGGGTACGGCGGTGTTCCTTACCGCCCGCCCGGACGCGGTGCCCCACGCCTTGCTGCATAACCTGCTGCACAATCAGGTGCTGCACGAACAGGTGGTGCTGCTGACGGTGATCTATGAGGACATTCCGCGCGTCCCGGCCCAGCGGCGCTTTGAGGTGGACGCTTATGGTGACGGCTTCTTCCGGGTGATCTTGCACTTTGGCTTTACCGACGAGCCGGACGTGCCCGAAGCCCTGAAGCTGTGCCACTTGGATGACCTGGACTTCAGCCCGATGCGCACCACCTACTTCCTCAGCCGCGAGACGGTCATTGCCTCCAAGCTCGAAGGCATGGCGCGCTGGCGCGAAGGGTTGTTCGCCTTCATGCTGAAGAACGCCAACGGCAACCTGCGCTTCTTCAAGTTGCCGGTAAACCGGGTGATTGAGTTGGGGACCCAAGTAGAAATGTAGACCCGGTTGAAAATAAAACCGCGATGGGCTGTATGCCATCGCGGTTTTTTTTGGCCTGTCGATTTGTACGGTGAAGTCACTGCCTTTCACATCCGGCCTGTTGAAACCGGGGGGTGTGCTAACGTCTTTTTACCCAAGTTTGCCGTCTGGCCCATAAGGATCAACTCACTACAGGGAAAGCCAAAGATGAAACGCGCACTCTCAGGATTGGTGTCAGGCATCACTCTTTTAGTCGTAGGTTGTTCGTCCAGCACCATTGATACACCTCCTGTCGCTCCCCAGGCACTGCAGTTTGCCGACTCACACTTCCATCCTTCCAATTACGCCTATCAGGGTGTTTCACTCAAGTCATTGTTGTCGGATTACTTATCGGCCAGCGTGGTCCGTTCGGTGGTGATGCCGCTGCCGTTGCAACAGCGCTGGGACAGTTTTGAAAACTATCAGGTGACGGATACGTCCGGCCGTTTGTATGGCGCCAACTACTACATCGGCCCCAAGGCTGACTTGTACTATTACGCCTTCGCAGACGCGATGTATGCCCGGGAGTACCTGCAGTTGTCAGCGGCGGATCAGGGGCGATTGGACCTCATGATTACCGGCTTCAACCCCATGGATCGTTATGGGGCCCAGCACATCAAGCGGGTACTGCTGACCTTCCCGGGGGCTTTTGCCGGTATCGGTGAGTTCACGGTGCATAAGGAATTGGTGTCACGCAAGATCGCCGGCGAGACCATCCGCAGCACTGCCACCGTGCCGCTGCCCCCCGACCTCGATAAGAAAGGCACGATGTCGCTGTATGCGCAGTCCCTGGCAGACGTGTTGAAGGTGGCCGAGGAGACCGGCCTGGTGGTGACGCTGCACAACGACCTGTATCAGACGGAGGTCAATTATGACGGCACGGTGGAAGATGTTTTCCCTGGCAGGACCTACGAAGCTGCACTGAAGCATTTGTGCAGTACCGCGCCCAAGGCCTCGGTGATCTGGGCCCACACTGGGCTGGGACGCTACGTAAAGCCGACTTCCAGCCACTTGAAAACCGTTGCCCGGATCCTGGATAGCTGTCCTGCATGGGTGGTGGACATTTCTTGGGATCTGGTCCAGGAAAACATTATTCACCCTGGGCCTGGCATGCCGCCCGTCAACGAGTGGATCGGCTTTTTCAATCAGTACAGCAGTCGGGTGTTATGGGGCTCCGACACCGTGATGTTCAGCAAGAACACACTTGAATTGCCGGATAAGGTCGTGCCTGGCCAGCGTCTCACGGTCGAGCAATACCTGGCACTTCCCGAGTTGCTGCGACCGCTGTTCAGTCGGCTGCGGCCTGATGTCGCGGAAAAAATCAGCTACGGCAACTATGTGCGATTGTTTGATGACGCGCGGCGTAAGGTGCGAGCCTGGGAGGCCAGCCATGCGCAGGATGATGTGTGGGATCTTTCCGGACCATCCGCAGCGGTGCGCTGAAACCTGCAAAAAGCCCCCGTTGCCTTTGCGCCAGCGGGGGCTTTTTGTCGCACGCACTATTTGATCTGCAATGCAATCAACTGCAGGGACTGGTCCACCGCTATCGCAGGCAAGCCAGCTCCCACATTGACCGAGTTCAGCAGGAGTTATTCGGCCTTGGCCTGGCGCTTCTCGATGATATCCACCAGGCGCTTGGCCAGTGCCGGGTAGTTTTCGTCGAAGTGATGGCCACCCGGTAGCTTCATGGCTTCACCCACGGCGGTCTTGTCGGTGCAGCCACTCTCGTCGACTTCTTCCTCGCCGTAGATGCACACCACTTTAGCGGCTGGCAGCTTGGCCATTTCCGGGCCAGTGGCTGCTTCCTTGCCAGCATTGCCCAGCCAGCCTTCCACTTCGATCTCAAAGCTGCCAGTGCGGGCAAAGGCCAGCAGGATAATTGCGTCGACCCGCTGCTGCTCGGCTTCCGGCAGGCGGTTGTAGATGGCCGGCAACACATCGGCACCGAACGAATAGCCGGTCAGCACAAAGCGCTTGGTGCCCCATTTCTGCCGATAGTGCTGCATCAGCTCGGTCAGGTCCTTGGCGCTCTGCTCCGGGCTTTTGTGCTGCCAGTAGTAGCGCAGGGTGTCGATGCCGACCACCGGATAACCGATCTTGGCCATCTCGCCGGCCACGTCGCGGTCCAGGTCACGCCAGCCGCCGTCGCCAGAGAGGAACAGGGTCACGGTGTCCTTGGCCTGGCCGGCGGGTACTTCAACCACCGGGATCGCCAGGCCGCCATTGTCCGAACCTACCAGTTGCTTGCGCAGTTCGTTGTTCAGCACCTGCGGGTAGTTGATGTCGTAGTCGCTGATGCTGGTGGTGGCACGCGGGGTGTCGCGTACGAAACTGGCGCTTTCGTCGTCAGGGTTATCGTTCCAGGCCACCAGCCAGTTGCCGTGGGCAGCGGTCTTGGGCAGCGGGTCTTTGCAACCTTCCTGGACCAGGGCGAAGCCCACGGAGATGGCATTAGCCTTGTCGTCGTTCTGCGTCGCCAGCCAGCGCCAGGCGAGTGCCGCGCCAGGGCCGATGCCGCTGACCAGGGTGGCCGGGCCTTTGAGCTGGCTTAGTGCTGCTTGCAGGGCTTGTTCCTGCAGTTTGCAGTCGTCCTTGGGCAGGATCACTTGCACGATCTGCGCAGCGCCGCCCTTGCTCAGGGCAATCAGTTGGCTGTCGCTCAGGCTGGCATCGGCCATTACGGCCACCGCTACGCGGGCCTTGGTGGTGGTGCCAGGCGTCACACGGATCATGGTCGAGCCGTCGGCCTGGGGCAGTTGTTCCAGGGTCGGTTGAGGGGCGGGGCGATTCCAGTACCAGTAGCCGCCACCGAGGATCAGGGCCAGCACCACCAGACTTGCCAATACATACCGCCAGGAGCGTCGAATCATCAGCGTTTCACCAATCCAGTCAAGCCGCCCGCGATCAGGGCGGCGGTATCGGCCAGTGCCACCAGCGGATCAAGTCCTGCGGGCACGGCCATGTAACGAGGTTCCCAGTCAGGCTGGAACTTGTCTTTGAAGCGGCGCAAACCTTGGAAGTTATACAGTTGCTCGCCACGGCGGAACACCATCGAGCCCAGGCGCTGGGTCAGCGGTGCACCACGGCGTGGTTGCAGGCCCGACAGCGGCACCATGCCGAGGCTGAAGCGTGCATAGTTGTGGCTTTTATAGTGCTGGATCAAGCCAACCATCATGAACTCCATGGTCAGCTTTGGCGCATCAGGGTGCGCGCGCATCAGGTCGAGACTGGCCAGGTCATGGCTGTAGGTCTCCAGCAGATTGGCGAAGGCCACCGGCTGCCCTTCGAAGCGAATCACCGCAATGCGAAAATGCTTGAGGTATTCGTCGCTGAAACGTCCCAGGGAGAAGCCTTTTTCGCGCACGTTCTTACCGGTCAGCCAGGCATCGGAGATGATTTTCAGCGCGTCCATCGGTGCCTGGCCCGGTTCGAAAATCTCCAGGGATAGGCCGTCTCGGGTCCCGCGGTTCCAGGTGTAGCGTAAATCCTTCATCTCCTTGCCCTTGGCTTCCAGGTCGAAGCGCTTGAGATCGACCCGGGCTTCTTCACCCAGCTTGATCGCGGTCAGGCCGATGTCCATATAGAAGGGCAGGTTCTCTGCGCGCACCTGGTAGAACACCGGGCGGGCGTGATGAATGTCGCAGAGGTCGCGGAACTGCCAGATCATCTCGGCCCGTGGCTGGGTCGGACCGATCGGGTCGTACAGGGCCACCAGGCTGCGGCCACGCCGGGCATACATCAGGAACGCTTCATCGTTGGGGTGAAACAGCAGGGCCTTGTCGCCGGTCAGTGCCAGGCCACCATCGGGTTGCGACGAGGCCATCAGGATCCTGGTGGCGCGCTCCAGTTCATCGGCGGTCGGCAGGTGGATCACCGGGCGTGCGGTGCGCAGCAGCCAGGTCAGCGACACGATCACCAGCAGCACGGCAGCCCCCAGCAGTGAGCGCAGGCCACGCGGGGCGTTGGCGTCGAGGGTGAATTGCCACCACAGTTGATGGCTGTAAGGCACATCCTGATAGGCAAACAACAGCAGCCAGATCGAGGCCCCCAGCACACAGACGCTGGCCACCAGGTACAGCGGCGAGAAGGGCAGCTCGGTCAGGCGGCTGGCGCGGTAGAACGAGCGCCGGAAGATTGCCAGCAGCACCGCGGTTGTGGTCATCAGGCTGGCTTCTTCCCAATCGAAGCCTTTGAGCAGTGAGAGCAGGGCGCCGACCAGCAACAGCACCATGGTCAGCATCCAGGCTGCCGACAGGCGCCGGCGCAGGCCCTGGGCCAGCAACAGGCACAGCACGCCGATCAGGCTGGCACCAAAGTGCGAGGCGTCAATCAGGCGGTGGGGGATCAGGAAGCCGATGTTTTCCAGGCGCGAGTCGATTTCCGGGGTGGCGCCGGAGAACAGCAGCACCACCCCGGACAAAAAAACCAGCACGGCCAATACCGGTGCCGCGAGGCCCGAGGCCACCCGCAGGCTCTGCTGGGTCTGGAACAGGCGCTGGGCTTCGTTGATCAGCAGGAAGATGCACGCGATCAACAACGGCAGTACCACGTAGATCATGCGGTACAGCAGTAGGGCGGCGGCCAGTGGTGCGGCGCCGAGCTTATCGGCAAAGGCGGCCAGCAGAATCGCTTCGAACACGCCGACACCGCCCGGCACATGGCTGAGCACACCCGCTGCAAGTGCCAGCAGGTACACCAGCAGGAACGGGCCAAACGGTGGGGCTTCCGGCAGCAGCATATAGAGAACGGTAGCGGCGGCAGCTACGTCCAGGGCGGTGATGATCAGTTGCAGAAAGGTCAGGCGGCGTCCAGGCAGGCGCAAGGTACGACGGCCGACCTTGACCAGCAGGTTGTCGGGGTAAGGCTGCTCTGGCAGGCGGCGGCGGTAAATCCCGATGCATAGCGCGGCTGAGAGCAGCAGCACTGCGCCCGCGATCCCGCCGAGCAGCGTGGCCGGCAGGTGCAGCGCGTTGGAGGCGGCTGGCAGATTGCTCAAGGTTGCCAGTGCGGCGAGCGGCGGCAGTGCGCAGCCCAGGGCCAGGCTGGCAAACACGGTCATATGGGCCACTTCCGAGGCCCCGATACCGTGCCGTGCATAGAGGCGATAACGCACTGATCCACCGGACAGCATCGACAGACCGATCGCATTGCCAATGGCGAACGCGGTAAAGCCGCCGTAGGCCAAAGTCTTGGCCGGCAGTTTTACTCCGGCGTAGCGCGCGCCGGAAAATTCGTAGCCCAATAGAATGATGAACCCGGCGATCGCAGCGGCGAAGGTGCCCAGCAAGGAGGGTTTTGGCACTTCCAGGATCGAGTCGTGGAGGGCGTACAGATCCAGCTCAAGCAGCAGGTGGCGGCAGGCGATCAGGGCAATTGCAAACAGCAGCAACGTGACTGCCAGCCCAATGGGTTGACGATACTTGCTCAACAGATCCAGCCAGCGCAGGCGGGCGGGGGCGATCGGTTGTGTGGCTGTGACGGTGTCTTGTGGTTCAGACGAATTGGCGCGCATCAATCACCTCGTGGATTGTGCGCGACAGGATGGGGGTATCCAGCCAAGTTACCAATCCCTATGTACAAAATAATTACAAATAGTAACGCGGATTGCCGGGGCCGGCGACAGCGTCCATTAGTCGCGCAAGGGCGTGCTCGACACTTGAGCATAGCCTGCAAATGGATGGACTCCGAAACCCATGCGCGGTTTCATGAAAGATGCCATGCCATTGTTTCAAAAGAACTTTTTTAGCGGGCACAAAAAAGGCCACTCTTTCGAGTAGCCTTTTTTGATGTTTGGTTGCGGGAGCCGGATTTGAACCGACGACCTTCGGGTTATGAGCCCGACGAGCTACCAGACTGCTCCATCCCGCGTCTGTGGGCGGCATTCTACAGCGCAACGACGAGGTGTCAACCGTTAATGACATAAAGTGCAAAATAACTGCAAATCAGCCTAAGTGCGCGATTGAAAACGAGTTTTCACTGTAGGCGCGAGCTTGCTCGCGAAAAGCTCAAGGGCGCCGAGTGGATGCCGGGTGTCCGCGTTATCGTTGGCGTCCTTCGCGAGCAAGCTCGTTCCTACAGGGGGGAGGAAATCAACGCGCACAAAAAAGGCCACTCTTTCGAGTAGCCTTTTTTGATGTTTGGTTGCGGGAGCCGGATTTGAACCGACGACCTTCGGGTTATGAGCCCGACGAGCTACCAGACTGCTCCATCCCGCGTCTGTGTGTCGGCATTCTACAGAGGAATGGCGGTGTGTCAACCGTTGATTCAAAGAAAAGCGCTTGTGCTTCAATTGGTTAGCTCTCCAAGGGCGCTGGAAAAGGAGCTTCGGCCCAGTCTGGCTGTGGCCTTCAGCTCTATTGGGGGAGGCTCTTCGATTGAGAAAACAAATTCAATGAGGTTTTTTCCTGCCACTTTGTCAGATGATTCAAAGTACTGGTGCTATATACAGGTGTGAGTGCGATACTGGCGATCCGTCTACTTTATGTCCCGATTACGCCTCTCTATATGACGCAGCGCAAAATCATCCATGTCGACTGTGATTGCTTCTACGCGGCCATTGAAATGCGGGATAACCCGAGCCTGGCGCAAAAGCCCCTGGCGGTCGGGGGCTCGGCGGATCGGCGTGGGGTGATCGCCACCTGCAACTACGAGGCCCGGGCCTACGGGGTGCGGTCGGCGATGTCTTCACGCCATGCATTGAAGTTGTGTCCCGACCTGACCATCGTCAAGCCGCGCATGGATGCCTATAAAGAAGCCTCGAAGGAAATCCAGACGATTTTTCGTGACTACACCGATCTGATCGAGCCGCTGTCGCTGGATGAGGCTTACCTGGATGTGTCCGATTGTGCGCATTTCGGCGGCAGCGCCACGCGCATTGCCCAGGATATCCGCCGGCGGGTCTCTAATCAGTTGCACATCACGGTGTCTGCCGGGGTGGCCCCCAACAAGTTCCTGGCCAAGATCGCCAGTGACTGGAAAAAGCCCAATGGGCTGTTTGTGATCACCCCTGACCAGGTGGAAGACTTCGTATCGCAGTTGCCGGTGAGCAAGTTGCATGGTGTCGGCAAGGTTACCGCCGACAAGCTGGCGCGCCTGGGGATTGAAGATTGCCTGCAATTGCGCGAGTGGAACAAGCTGGCGCTGGTGCGCGAATTCGGCAGTTTTGGTGAGCGGTTATGGAGTTTGGCGCGTGGGATTGATGATCGTGCGGTACACAACGACAGCCGCCGGCAATCGATCAGTGTGGAAAACACCTACGATGTCGATCTGCCGGACTTGCCCAGTTGCCTGGAAAAACTCCCAGAATTGATGGAGACCCTGGCAGGGCGGATGCAGCGTATCGACAGCAGTTATCGACCGGGTAAACCGTTTGTCAAAGTGAAGTTCCATGACTTTACCCAAACGACGCTGGAGCAGGCGGGAGCGGGGCGGGACCTGGAGAGTTATCGACAGTTGCTGACCCAGGCGTTCAATCGCGGTGGTAAACCGGTGCGGTTGCTGGGGATTGGTGTGCGGCTGCTGGACTTGAGCCTGGGCAATGAACAGTTGGAGCTGTCCCTGTAGGAACCGGCAAGCCGGCTTCTACAGAGGGTCAGCGGATGCCGGGATCCGCCACCAGCCGGCCGCCATCCTTGGTCAGTGCCTTGAGAAATTCCTGCTGCAATTCGGGATCATTGCGTGTCAGTTCAATCAGGCTCTGTTCCAATTCGCTGGCTTCTTCTTCCAGTCCCAGTTCCGACAAGCGCTTGACCCGATGCACCCATTGGCTGACTTCGTCATCCTCCAGGTCGTCGTAGATCAAGCCGTGGGCTTCCAGCAGTTTGCCGCGCAGGGTGCTGCTGATGGCCAGGGACGAGTCCGAATGCACATCGTCCTGGGCATCTTCAATGCTGATCCGCAAGGTGCGGACCTGGCTCAGGTCCTGTTCGGCAAACGGGCTGTCCAACAGGTTCAGGCGCAGGACACCGTTGCGGTCGGTGGTCATCTCGTGGGTCTGCTTGCCGGCCTTTACTTGCACCGGTCGCTCGCTCCACGGCAGGCTGGTGTATTCCAGGCGTCGGTCGCGCTGGACTTCATCGATACCTGCCAGGTTCTGTTGCGCCCGGCCATGGGACTGCACGTTCATGAACGGGTTGAGCCCGGCCACGCCGTAGCTGATCCAGTCATGGGTCATGCTGTCTGGCAGGTTGCCCAGGGCAAAGATGTTCGCCACGTTGGCCCCGGCGCCCGCCACGACTGCCACGGCACCCAGCGGGATCTCATAGAGTTCGCGCCAGGGCTGGTAGGGCGTATAGCGATCATAGTGGCGCGTGACTTCAAACTCAGTGACTTCGAAAGTCCGCTGTTCATGAATGCGCACGCGGCGTTGCGGTAGTTCGAGCACTTTGGGGTCGCCGACATCAATCTGCAGGCTGTGGTCGAGCAATTTGCGCTCGATCCGCTCCTCGTGTTCGCTACGCTGCGACATCTGATTGGCGCAGCCGCTGACCAGCAGGGCGCCGCACAAGGCGGCGCCCCCCAGGGCTTTGGTGTTTCGCTTGAACATGACTTCTCTTGATCTGGTTTTCAGCGACGAATACGCGCCTGAAGGAAGGGCAGTACGTCAGCCACCGGCAACGGTTGGGCTTCGGCTTCGGTCCGGCTCTTGTATTCCAGATTGCCATCGGCCAGGCCGCGGTCACTGACCACGATCCGGTGAGGGATGCCAATCAGTTCCATGTCGGCAAACTTGATGCCCGGGCTGGTTTTTTTGTCGCGATCATCCAGCAGCACTTCGAAACCGGCGGCCGTCAGTTCGGCATACAGTTTGTCGGTGGCTTCGCGAACCTGCTCGGTTTCGTAGCGCAGCGGTACCAGGGCGATCTGGAACGGCGCCAGGGTGTCGCTCCAGATAATGCCTTTGTCGTCGTGGTTCTGCTCGATGGCAGCCGCCACCACGCGGGAAACGCCAATGCCGTAGCAGCCCATTTCCAGGGTCACCGGCTTGCCGTTTTCGCCCAGCACTTCGCACTTCATCGCCTTGCTGTACTTGTTGCCCAGCTGGAAGATGTGCCCCACTTCGATACCGCGCTTGATTTCCAGGGTGCCCTTGCCATCCGGGCTTGGATCACCGGCAACCACGTTGCGCAGGTCGGCCACGGTCGGTACCGGTAGGTCACGTTCCCAGTTGACGCCGAAGTAGTGCTTGTCGTCGATATTGGCACCGATGCCGAAGTCGCTCATCAGCGCGACGGAACGGTCGATGATGATCGGCAGTGGCAGGTTCAGCGGGCCCAGGGAGCCGGCGCCGGCGCCAATGGCGTCACGCAGCTCGGCGTCCGAGGCCATGACCAGCGGGCTGGCGACGCCAGGTTGCTGGGCAGCCTTGATCTCGTTGAGCTCGTGGTCGCCACGGATAACCAGGGCGATCAGCTTGCCTTCTTCTTCGGCATGCACGATCAGGGTTTTGATGGTCTTTTCAATCGGCAGATTGAATTTCTCGACCAGGGCCGCGATGGTCTTGGTGTCTGGGGTGTCGACCAGGCGCAGCTCTTCAGCCGGTGCAGGACGGGAAGTTTCCCGTGGCACGGCTTCGGCTTTCTCGATGTTGGCCGCGTAGTCGGAACCGTTGCTGAAGATGATGTCATCTTCGCCAGACTCTGCCAGTACGTGGAACTCATGGGAGCCCGCGCCGCCGATGGAACCGTTGTCCGCTTCGACCGGGCGGAATTTCAGGCCCAGGCGGGTGAACACGTTGCAATAGGCCTGGTGCATGCGGTCATAGGTGACTTGCAGCGAAGGCTGGTCGGCATGAAACGAATAGGCGTCCTTCATGATGAACTCGCGGCCACGCATCAAGCCGAAGCGTGGGCGGATTTCGTCACGAAACTTGGTCTGGATCTGATAGAGGTTGAGGGGCAGCTGTTTGTAGCTGCTCAACTCGTTGCGCATCAGGTCGGTGATCACTTCTTCATGGGTCGGGCCAGCGCAGAAGTCGCGGCCATGACGATCCTTGAAGCGCAGCAACTCAGGGCCGTACTCTTCCCAGCGCCCGGATTCCTGCCACAGTTCAGCCGGCTGAGTGCTCGGCATCAATACTTCCAGAGAGCCGGCGGCGTTCATTTCTTCGCGAACGATCGCTTCGACCTTGCGCATCACCTTCAAGCCCATGGGCAGCCAGGTGTACAGGCCAGAGGCCAGTTTGCGGATCATGCCGGCGCGCAGCATCAGCTGGTGGCTGATCACGACCGCATCGGAAGGCGTTTCTTTCTGTGTGGCGAGCAAATATTGACTGGTACGCATGGTAGGCCGTTGTCGGTTGCTTGGACTTGAAGTGACCTGGGATTGTACGGGCGGTCGCCGCCAGAGTACAGGCATCAGGTGGTGAAGGGATTTCTGTGGGGCACTGGCTCCCACACAAGCCTACCCCCGCAGGTGTCAGTCTTCTTCGGGGGGATTCAAACGGATCCGCCGGCTTTCCTGGTACCAATGCAAGGCAATCAGCAGCAGCGTCGGCACGCCGAGCAGTGCGGTGATCAGGAAGAAGTTGTGATAGCCGAACTTTTCCACCATGACCCCCGAGTAGCCGCCGATCAGCCGCGGTAACAGCAGCATGATCGAGCTGAGCAGCGCGTATTGGGTGGCGGAGAACTTCAGGTTGGTCAGGCTCGACAGGTAGGCGACAAAGGCCGAGGTCGCCAGGCCCGAGCTGAAGTTGTCCAGGGAGATGGTGAAGATCAGCATCTGCAGGTCGGCGCCCATGCCGGCGAGCATCAGGAACAGCAGGTTGGTGCCGGCCGAGGTGATGCCGCCGATGAACAGGATCGGCAGGATGCCGAACCGCACGATCAACAGCCCGCCCATGCCGGCACCGACCAGGGTCATGATCAGGCCGAAGATCTTGCTGACGCTGGCGATCTGGTCCTTGGTGAACCCCTGGTCGATATAGAACACGTTGGCCATCACGCCCATCACCGTGTCCGACATGCGGTAGGTAGCGATCAGCCCCAGCAGCAGCAGAGCCTGCCAGCGGTAGCGCAGGATAAAGTCGTTGACCGGCGTCAGCACCGGCGCCAGGCCCCGGCGACCCATGGCCGAGAGGCACAGGGCGGTGAGGATGATATAGAGGATCGCGCGCAGGAATGCGCGGTCTTCCAGCAGCAGGTCGAGCAGGCTCACGCCTTCGAACAGCACGCTGGCAAAGTCGGTGTTGTACAACTGGGTGAACATCGCCGGTACCGACACCAACAAGATGATCAGCACAAATACCGACATCAGTTGGTGGGCAAACGTATAGCGCCCGGCCTGCAACTGGGTGCGCAGCGGCACATCGGGCTCACGCATGAAAAAACTGGTGAGCAGGGCAGGGATCATCAGCACCCCGAACAGCACATACGTGCCAGTCCACGCCGAGTGCTTATAGTTGAAGCCGGTGGAGCCAAAACCTTCGGCAAAGAACAGCGCGCCCGCCGTGGCCAGCAGGGCGGCGATGCGATAGCCGGACATGTA
The DNA here is from genome assembly GCF_000510915.2 of Pseudomonas sp. FH4. Taxonomy (NCBI): domain Bacteria; kingdom Pseudomonadati; phylum Pseudomonadota; class Gammaproteobacteria; order Pseudomonadales; family Pseudomonadaceae; genus Pseudomonas; species Pseudomonas sp. FH4. Next base: position 18,174 of record NZ_AOHN01000028.1, read on the forward strand.
GCTGGCGGCCAGGGCAGCCTGGCGGCTGTCATCGGCGATTTCCAGGCGATAGGCGTCCACCGCGATGTCTTGGGTGGCGGAGGCGAATGCGACGATAACGGCAATGGCGATCAGCCAGGACAGGTGTTTCTGCGGGTCGCAGAAGCCCATGCCGATCAAGCCGAGAATCACCAGGGATTGGGACAGCACCAGCCAGGAACGACGACGCCCCAGCTTGCCCAATAGCGGCAGGCGCCATTGGTCCAGCAGTGGCGACCAGACCCACTTGAACGCATACGCCAGGCCGATCAGGCTCGCATAGCCAATGGTCTCGCGTGCCACACCGGCTTCACGCAACCAGACCGAGAGCGTCGAAAACACCAACATGTAAGGCAGACCGGCGGCAAAGCCGAGCAGTAGCAGCACTAACGTCGAGGGGCTGGCATAGGCAGCGAGCGCGGCGCGCCAGGTTTTACGGGGCATGGGCTGGAGTCTGCCTCAGATTTACGGAAACAAAGCGCGCACTCTAACCGCTGTGCTCTACCGGACGCCAGCCATGGCGCTGAATATCAACGCGATTGTTCAGGATACTGACACCTTCGCTGCGCAAACGCGCACGTTGCTCGTCGCCCGAAGCGCTACCCACTGGCAGACTTATCCGACCGCCGGCGGCGACCACCCGGTGCCAGGGCAACTTCGAACCGTCGGGAAGCTGGCTCAGCGTGCGGCCGACGAAGCGTGCGGCACGCCCCAACCCGGCCAGGTGCGCCAGCTCGCCGTAACTCACCACACACCCTTCGGGCACTTGGGCCAAGGTCAGGTACAGCGCGGTACGGCGCATTTCGGCCGGGTTTTGTGGAGTGTCGGCGGGCTCGTTCACTGTTCAGGCGGCTCGGTTGAAATTAGTCGTGGATATGTAAGAAACGTCTGTAAAAATGGCGATGAGAATTGAACTCAATAGAAAACCTTGAGTCAGTCCTTGCTAAGACTTGCGCTACGCCGATAATGCCCCTTTTTTCGCCAAACTTGAGCCCCGTAATCGCTTATGTTGTCCAGAACCTTGCTATGCCTCGCTGTTTTTACTGCATCTACCCCTGTGCTGGCCGATACGGTCTGGTTGAAAAACGGTGATCGCCTGACGGGCAAGATCAAGGTTTTCGACGGCGGCAAGCTGCTGATCCAGACCGAATACGCGGGCGCGATCCCGGTGGACTGGAAGCAGGTGAAAACCCTGGAAAGCGACCAGGAGCTGCTGGTCAAGCAAGATGCCTACAGTGGCGAAAAAGCCAAATCCCTGCAGGCGGCCGAAGATGGCAAGGTGGTCCTGGCCAATGGGGAAGCCCCCAAGACCGTGGAGTTGGCCAGCATCCAGCAGATCATCAAGCCCAAGCCTGTGATCGAGGATCTGGTGTGGAAAGGCAATGTCGATGTGGCGCTGGACTACAAGCGTGCGGAAAAAGACACCGACGACTATGACATCGACTTCAAGACCTCCGCCCGTCATGGCAAATGGCGTCATATTGCCGAAGGCGAATACAACCGCGAATTCCAGAACGATGTGGTCACCACCGATAACTGGAGCGCCGAGTACGCGCTGGATCGCTTTATCACCGATCAGTGGTTCTGGCAGGGGCGCCTGACCTACAAGCACGACAAGGTCGAAGACCTGCGCCGCCAGCGCACCGTCGGTACCGGCCCGGGTTATCAGTTCTGGGACGATGAGTTGGGCGCTTTCTCCCTGGGTTCGCTGCTCAACCGCACCGATTATGAATACCAGGACGGCGGCAAGGACAACTTCTATTCCCTGGCGATGAAGTGGGATTACAACCGCTACCTGGTCGGCAAGACCGTGGAGTTCTTCACCAACGGCGAAGTGGGCAAACCCCTGGCTGGCCCGGCTGACTACGCCCTCGATGCGGAAATGGGCCTGCGATATAAGGTCACGGAATGGGCCTCGCTCAACCTCAAGGCCGAGCGCGACATCATCAGCGGCAGTGCGGACAGCAACCTGAGCAAGACCCGCTACACCGCAGGTTTTGGCGTGACCTGGTAACGCAGTTACGGCGTGAAATGCAGACCAAAATGTGGGAGCGGGCTTGCTCGCGAATGCGGTATGCCAGTATCAAATGTACTGACTGATACACCGCATTCGCGAGCAAGCCCGCTCCCACATTAGAATGTGCGGTGTCAGTTACAACCGCAAGCCGCCATCCAATTCCAGGATGCGCCCGGTGTAATAGTCGTTCTCGAAGATATACGCCGCTGAATGGGCGATCTCTTCCGGCCGGCCCATGCGCTTGAGTGGGATCCCCGCCGTCATCTTCTCCAACGCCTCGGGTTTCATGCCCAAGGTCATCTCGGTTTCGATAAAGCCTGGCGCAATTCCCGCCACACGGATGCCATAACGCGCCAGTTCCCTGGCCCAGGTCACTGTGGCTGCGGCCACACCGGCCTTGGCCGCCGAATAGTTGGTCTGGCCCACATTGCCCGCCCGGGAAATCGACGAGATGTTGATAATGGCGCCCTGGTTCTTCAATTCCACCATCTTCGCCGCCACTTCGCGGGTGCACAGGAACACGCCGGTCAGGTTGACGTCGATCACCGCCTGCCACTGGGCGAGGCTCATCTTGGTCATCTCGCCATCCTTGACCTTGAGCAGCAAACCGTCGCGCAGGATCCCTGCGTTGTTGATCAAACCGTGGATCGCACCAAAATCATCGGCGATCTGTGCCACGGTATGAGTGACCTGTTCTTCATCTGCCACGTTGCATAGATAGCTGCGTGCCATGACCCCATGGGACTGGCATGCAGCCATTGCGGCATCGAGTTTTTCCTGATTGAGGTCCACCAGCGCCAGGTGGGCACCTTTGCTTGCAAAATACTCGGCCATGGAGCGGCCCAAACCCTGGCAACCGCCGGTGATAATGATTACTTTGTCGTTGAGATGCATTCGCATGTCCTGTGAGCAGATTTAAGCGGTTGTCCAAGTCCGTTTTGTGACGGATCTTATCGAAGGAGTCATAAGTTGAGCGTCCACGTTGCCAAGAATGCCCGAGAACTACTGCTCAAGGAATACCGTGGGGCGCTCGCCACGCACTCCAAGGCCATGCCCGGTTTTCCCTTTGGTTCGGTAGTGCCTTACTGCCTGGACGCAGAGGGCCGGCCGCTGATCCTGATCAGCCGTATCGCCCAGCACACCCATAACCTGCAAAAAGATCCCAAGTGCTCGTTGCTGGTGGGTGAGCGCGAGGCTGATGACGTGCAGGCCGTGGGGCGCCTGACTTACCTGGCCGAGGCTGAAAAGCTCGACGACGAGGCGGCCATTGCCGCAGCCGCCGAGCGTTACTACCGGTATTTCCCGGATTCGGCGAACTACCACAAGGCCCATGACTTTGATTTCTGGGTGCTCAAGCCGGTGCGTCATCGCTACATCGGCGGTTTTGGCGCGATCCACTGGGTCGATCAACTGACCCTGGCCAACCCGTTCGCCGGCAAGGCTGAACTGAGCATGATCGAGCACATGAACAGCGATCACACCAAGGCCATTGCCCACTATGTCGAATTGGCCGGCCTGCCGACATTCGAGGCGGCGCAACTGGCCGGTATCGACAGCGAAGGCATGCACCTGCGTATTGGCCAGGGCCTTCACTGGCTGCCTTTTGCGGCGACTTGCAACACGCCGACACAAGTGCGCGAGGCCTTGGTTTTCCTGGCTCACGCCGAGGCTTGGCCGAAAAAAGCCACGACCGAAGCTTGAATTCACGAAAGGGCGACGTCATCTAAGGTCTGGTAGCAAGACATTCTTGCGTTGAGGAACCATTTGATGCGCCCTTTTTTATTGCTCTTTCTGCTGTTCCCGGTGTTGGAGCTGTTCGTATTCGTCAAGGTCAGTGGTGCTATCGGGTTTTTCCCGGCGCTGCTGCTGATCATTCTCGGCTCGATGCTCGGCGTGTTCGTGCTGCGTATCGCCGGTCTGGCCACTGCACTGCGTGCCCGTGAAAGCTTGAATCGTGGCGAACTGCCAGCCCAGACCATGCTTGAAGGCCTGATGATGGCCTTGGCCGGCGGCCTGCTGATCGTGCCTGGTTTTGTCAGTGACGTGCTGGGCCTGATCCTGCTGTTGCCATTCACCCGTCGACTGCTGGCAGGCAAGATGCGCCAGCGAGCCGAAGAAGCGGCAATCCGCCAGCGCGCCTTTGCCGATGACCTGCAACCCCGAGGCGGCCCGGCACCTCGCCAGCCGCTGGGGCGTGAAGGTGATGTGATCGAAGGCGAGTTCGAGCACCGCGACTCCAAGTGACGCTTACCCTGGCGCGGCATCTTCGGGTGCCGTGGCGTTTTCAAGGGCTCGCCAGACACAAAAAATTTCACCTGTGGCCCTTGTAATAAGCATATACGCCCTTATGTAACGGTCACCGCAAGGTTTCTGGTGGCGACACCAGACAGACTTCCGCGTTTCGCTTGGCGAACCGCGACCGGCCCCGCCGGAATACAACCAGCCGGTACTGATACCGGCCGATGAAACTTACAATTAGGAGAGATCGACAATGAGCAAGCTTCGTCCTCTGCACGACCGCGTCGTTATCCGTCGCAGCGAAGAAGAAAAGAAAACCGCTGGCGGTATCGTTCTGCCAGGTTCGGCTGCTGAAAAAGCCAACCACGGTGTGATCGTCGCTGCAGGCCCAGGCAAGACTCTGGAAAACGGTGAAGTACGTGCGCTGGCCGTCAAAGTCGGTGACAAGGTTGTATTCGGTCCTTACTCCGGCAGCAACACTGTGAAAGTTGACGGCGAAGACCTGCTGGTCATGGCTGAGAACGAGATTCTCGCTGTACTGGAAGGCTGATTTCCCGCTCATTTTCCCGTTACTACAAAGTATTTAAGGAATATCGATCATGGCTGCTAAAGAAGTTAAATTCGGCGATTCCGCCCGTAAGAAAATGCTCACCGGTGTCAACATCCTGGCTGACGCAGTAAAAGCGACCCTGGGCCCGAAAGGCCGTAACGTGATCATCGAGAAGAGCTTCGGCGCTCCGACCATCACCAAGGACGGCGTTTCTGTAGCAAAAGAAATCGAACTCGAAGACCGTTTCGAAAACATGGGCGCGCAGCTGGTCAAAGACGTTGCCTCCCGTGCCAACGATGACGCAGGCGACGGTACTACCACCGCCACCGTACTGGCTCAGTCGATCGTCAACGAAGGCCTGAAAGCCGTCGCTGCCGGCATGAACCCAATGGACCTCAAGCGCGGCATCGACAAGGCGACCATCGCCGTTGTTGCTGAGCTGAAAAACCTGTCCAAGCCATGTGCTGACACCAAGGCCATCGCTCAGGTCGGTACCATCTCTGCCAACTCCGACAGCTCCATCGGCGACATCATTGCCGAAGCCATGGAAAAAGTCGGTAAAGAAGGCGTGATCACCGTTGAAGAAGGCACTGGCCTGGAAAACGAACTGTCGGTTGTAGAAGGCATGCAGTTCGACCGTGGCTACCTGTCCCCGTACTTCGTCAACAAGCCAGAAACCATGGTTGCCGAGCTGGAAAGCCCGCTGATCCTGCTGGTCGACAAAAAGATCTCGAACATCCGTGAAATGCTGCCAGTGCTGGAAGCCGTTGCCAAAGCCGGTCGCCCACTGCTGATCGTTTCCGAAGACGTCGAAGGCGAAGCCCTGGCGACTCTGGTTGTGAACAACATGCGCGGTATCGTTAAAGTCGCAGCCGTCAAGGCTCCGGGCTTCGGCGACCGTCGCAAGGCCATGCTGCAGGACATCGCCGTATTGACCGGCGGTACCGTTATCTCCGAAGAGATCGGCCTGAGCCTGGAAAGTGCCACCCTGGAAAACCTGGGTAGCGCCAAGCGCGTGACCATCTCCAAGGAAAACACCATCATCGTTGACGGTGCTGGCGTTGAAGGCGACATCCAGTCGCGTATCAACCAGATCCGCGCCCAGGTTGCCGAAACTTCCTCGGACTACGACCGTGAAAAACTGCAAGAGCGCCTGGCCAAGCTGTCTGGCGGCGTAGCAGTAATCAAGGTTGGCGCTGGTTCCGAAGTTGAAATGAAAGAGAAGAAAGCCCGCGTTGAAGACGCCCTGCACGCAACCCGCGCAGCCGTCGAAGAAGGCGTGGTACCTGGCGGTGGCGTTGCGCTGATCCGTGCGCTGGAAGCCTTGGTTAACCTCAAAGGCGACAATGCTGACCAGAACGTCGGTATTGCTGTACTGCGTCGCGCCGTTGAATCCCCACTGCGCCAGATCGCTTCCAACAGCGGCGACGAGCCAAGTGTTGTGGTCAACGAAGTGAAGAACGGTAAAGGTAACTACGGTTACAACGCTGCAACCAGCGAATACGGCGACATGGTTGAAATGGGTATCCTGGACCCAACCAAGGTGACCCGTTCGGCGTTGCAGGCAGCCGCTTCGATTGCTGGTCTGCTGCTGACCACCGAAGTTGCGATTGCTGACAAGCCGAAGGCTGAAGGCGCTGGCGGCGGTATGCCAGACATGGGCGGCATGGGTGGCATGGGCGGCATGATGTAAGCCAGCCTTACCCCTGTACTGAAAAAGCCCCGCCAGCGTCATGCTGGCGGGGCTTTTTTATGTGCCTTGTGTAGGAGCGAGCTTGCTCGCGAAGAACGTCAACGATAATGCGTTCACCATGAACAAACGCATCGCCCTCAGGTTCTTCGCGAGCAAGCTCGCTCCTACAGGGCTGCCGCGTTCTTGTGTAACTTCCAGTTCAGCAAGTGTTGCTTGAAGTCATAACTGGCCGCCTGGTAGTAAGTGATCGCGCGCTGAATCAACGGATCATCACTGTTGCTCCTGGATTCCTGGCTTTCACCCAGGGCCTGGTCATGGCGGCGCAGGCCTTGGCGAGGGCTGAGGATTGCCAGGTTGGTACCGTCAAACAAGCCCAGGTGCTGATAGTTGCCGACCACCACGCGAGGTGGCAGAGGGTTGTCCTGCAGCAGATTGCGCCCGAAAAACGTCGATTCATAGCTCAGGTTCAACAGGCCCAGGAGTGTCGGGGCGAGGTCGATCTGGCTGGCCAGTTGTGCACTTTCACGGGCCTCAATCAACTTCGGCGCATAGATGAACAACGGAATCTGGTAGTTGCTGATGGGCAGGTCTTCCTTGCCTGCGCTGCCGGCGGTGTGGTCGGCGACGAATATAAAGATCGTGTTATCGAACCACGGTTTCTGGCGTGCAGCTTCCAGGAACTGGCCGATGGCATGGTCGGTGTACTTCACTGCGCCATCGCGACCGTTGCCGGACTTGATATCGATCCGACCGTCAGGATAGGTATAAGGCCGATGGTTGGAAGTTGTCATCAGTTGCAGCAGGAACGGCTGCCGCTTGGCGTAGTCGGCGTCGGCCAGCTTCAGGGTTTGCCTGTAGAGATCTTCATCGGCCATGCCCCAGGCATTTTTGAAGCTGATGTCTGCTTCCGCGACGCTGCTCTGGTCCACCACTCGGTAACCATTGCCACTGAAAAACGCATTCATATTGTCGAAATAGCCACGGCCACCGTAGACAAACACGCTGTCATAGCCGATGGCGCTCAGCTGTTGGCCCAGGCTGGCAAAGCCGCTCTCCCGGCCAATGCGCTTGACGATAGAGCGGCCCGGTGTGGGTGGAATAGCCAGGGTGATGGCCTCCAGGCCCCGGTCGGTTCGGGTGCCGGTGGCGTAGAAGTTATTGAAGTACAGGCTCTGTTTGCGCAAGGCATCGAGATTGGGCGTCAGGTTGCGCTCATCGCCATTGCTGCCCATGTATTTGGCGCTGAAGCTTTCGATGGTCACTAGCACGATATTGGGTTTGCGCAGGGTGCCGGGGTTGTCGATGGCGCGGCGGATATCCAGTGGGTCGCTGCCGATAAAGCGCGCATTCGGTTCGCTGAGTTCGGCGCGTAGCTGGCGGGCCACGACGTCGGCCGGCAGGCTTTTGTAGAACTGGCTGTAGTCCAGTTCATTGTTGCGGAACGCCGCGAAGAATTGGTATGGGCCGTTGCTGGCCAGTTCGTTGTTATAGGCGTTGCCGCCTTGGGTTCGTGGACTGTCCTGGCTAATCAATTGCAGGCTCAGGCCGGCAACCACCAGCAATCCCAGGGCATTGAGCAGGCGTCCACGCATGGCCGGCAGAGGCGAGTCGAGTGCTGCGTTGAACAGTTTGCGCAAGGCCAGGCTCAAGACAATCGCCAGGATTGCCAACAGGCCCAGCAGTTTGCCGATCGGGTAGGACTCCAGCAGGTTGTTCAACACTTCATCGGAATACACCAGGTAATCCACGGCAATAAAGTTGAAGCGCACACCGAACTCATCCCAGAACAACCATTCGGCCACGGATGTGAACAGCATGGCGAACAGGCTGACGGTCAGTACACCTTGCAGGAACCAGCGATGGCCGCGTCGCCGCCATAAAGCCGGCGGGCATAGCAGCAGGTACAGGCCCAGGGGCAGTGCGGCATAGGCCAGGAAACCCAGGTCGTAAAGCAGGCCCACGCCGAACACCGGCAGCAGGTTGCCGCTGACCTCATCCAGGTGGGTGATGAGCAGTAGGCTGCGGGTCAGCAGAAAAATGACCAGCCAGGTGCTGGTCAGCAGTAGCAAAAAGCGCATTGGCGCAGTCTTGGGCAGGCCCATGTCTGTATTCCTGAGAGCGATGGGCGGCGATATTCGCCCCGGCACTGTGGTCAGCTTGTGAACCTATAGTGAAAAACTCGTTAAGCAGGTTAATCGGTTGAAAACAGTAATCGGTTGCCCGTTCAGGTCTAGCGATAAGCCATACTTGGCCGTAAGCTGCGCGAGCCAACACGGCCGTTACCGCGTACGGAGACACTGCCCATGCGAATTTTATTGGTTGAAGACAACCGCGATATTCTGGCCAACCTGGCGGATTACCTGGGGCTCAAGGGTTATACCGTGGACTGTGCGCAGGACGGTTTGTCGGGCCTGCACCTGGCCGCCACCGAGCATTACGACCTGATCGTGCTCGATATCATGCTGCCCGGCATTGATGGCTACACCCTGTGCAAACGCCTGCGTGAAGATGCGCGCCGCGATACGCCGGTGATCATGCTCACTGCCCGCGATCAATTGGATGACCGCCTGCAAGGCTTCAAGTCGGGTGCCGACGACTACCTGCTCAAGCCATTTGCCCTGTCGGAACTGGCCGCACGCATCGAAGCCGTGCTGCGCCGCGCCCAGGGTGGTGGTCGGCGAGAGCTGCAAGTTGGCGATCTGTCCTACGACCTCGATACCCTGGAAGTGACCCGTGAAGGGCGCCTGCTCAAGCTCAACCCGGTCGGCCTGAAGTTGCTCGCGGTGTTGATGCAGAAAAGCCCTCACGTCCTGCGCCGCGAAGTGCTGGAAGAGGCCCTATGGGGTGATGATTGCCCGGACAGCGACAGCCTGCGCAGCCACGTCCACCAACTGCGCCAGGTGATCGACAAGCCATTCGCCAAGCCGCTGCTGCAAACCGTGCATGGCGTGGGTTATCGCTTGGCCGAGGGCCGTGATGGAGTTTAAGCAAAGCCTTGCCCAGCGGATCATCATCGCCTTTGCGCTGATGAGCGCGCTGGTGGCGGGGGCCTTCGCCATGGGCATCGTCGCCACGGTACACCTGGTGGAAGAAAAATTGATTTCGGCGGGCCTGGGCGGCGACCTGCAACGCCTGCTGTTGATGGACAGTGTCGAAGACTGGCGTCACCGCCCCGAGCCGGACCAATTGTTCTACTTCAGCGGCGGACCTGGCGATTTTGAATTGCCCAAGGACTTGCGGCATCTGGACGCGGGCTTTCATGAGGTGTTTCGCGAAGAGCTTTCCTACCATGCCATGGTCGAGATCGTCGACGGTCGCCGCTATGTCCTGCTGCAAGACCAGAGCGATTTCGAAGAGCGCGAGCGCGTGCTGTTTGCGGTGGTGCTGGTGGGGTTTGTTCTCAGTCTGGCGCTGGCGGTATTCCTGGGCTGGGTCCTGGCCCGCAAGGTGATGGCCCCCGTGGTGCGCCTGGCGCGCCAGGTACGGCATCGTGACCAGTTGTTGGGCTTGGCCCCGCCGTTGGCCCCGGACTACGCGGCTGACGAAGTCGGCGAACTGGCGGTGGCCTTCGACGCGACCCTGGGCCGTCTGCGCCAGGCCCTGACCCGTGAGCGTTTGTTCACCAGCGACGTCAGCCATGAGTTGCGTACGCCCTTGATGGTGTTGGCCAGCTCCTGCGAACTGCTGTTGGAAAACCCGGCTATTGATTCACGGGGGCGCAAACAGGTCGAGCGGATCGCCCGGGCCTGTGAGGAGATGCGCGAGCTGGTGCAGACCTTCCTGATGCTGGCCCGTGCCCAGCATGACGACACCACGATGTCACCCCAGATCAGCCTGTCCGAGGTTGCGGAGGGCTTGCTGGGGATCTGGCGCGACCCGATCGAGCGCAAGGGCATCGAGTTGTTCTACCAGCCGGGTAACCCACTCGATACCCGCTACAACGCCACCTTCTTGCATGCAGTCATGGGCAACCTGCTGCGCAATGCCCTGCATTACACCGAACATGGGTTTATCCGCCTGACCCTGGAGCCGACGGGCTTTGTGGTGGAAGACAGCGGTGTGGGGATCCCCGAAGACAAGCGTGAGGCGATGTTCGAGCCGTTTGTGCGCGGTAACGAAAAGCGCGGTGACGGCCTGGGCCTGGGGTTGTCCCTGGTCCAGCGCATCTGCGAGAGCCAAGGCTGGGTGGTCAGTCTCAGCACCATGGAACCCAGTGGCTGTCGCTTCCATGTTGAATTGAGCCTCGGCAAACCCTGATGCCTTTCCTGCCCCTGTTCTTGGGGCAGACTCTCTCCTGTTCGGCGAAGATGGCTTCATGCCATGCTTTTTCCCTGTAAAACTTTGTAATTCTTTACGGTTGGACGGGACGTTTTTTTCACAAAGGGTTGACCTTCGGATGACGTGCGACTGCTTAAGGTTGTAGGCATCAGTCCAGGAGACCCGTTGATGGCTACCCCGATCAAGCTTGAATTTTCCGAAAAGTACGACAACCAGCACGCTCAGGAATACTTGCTTAAACATCAGGACACCCTGGCACGCCGGCTATCCCACAAACGTGACGAGCAACTGGCCCGTGGTGCGCTGGCGATGGCCGGCGAGCCGGGCCTGGTATTGGATTTGCCGTGCGGTGCCGGGCGTTTCTGGCCGCTGCTGGCTGAAAAACCCAACCGGATCATTATCGGTGCGGACAATTCCGAGTCCATGTTGAACATCGCCATGGGCGCGCAACCGGCTGAAGTGGTCAAGCAGGTACGGCCCTTGCAGACATCAGCCTTTGATATCGATTTGCCAGATAACGCAGTGGACAGCATTTTTTGCATGCGCCTGTTGCACCACATCGGCGAGCCTGCGCACCGAATGGCGATATTGAAGGAGTTTCAACGAGTTACCCGCGATAGCGTGATCATTTCGTTGTGGGTGGATGGCAATTTCAAGGCCTGGAAGCGCAAGCGCCTGGAAGTGCAGCGCCGCAACAAAAGTGAGCAGGAGAGTTACCGAAATCGATTTGTGTTACCGGCTGCTACTGTTGAAGCTGAGTTTGAGCAAGCAGGTTTCCGCGTCCAGGAATATCTGGACTTCATACCGCTGTACGCCATGTGGCGAGTGTATGTATTGCGCAAGAGGTAGCAGGATGGCCGTTGAGTACGTAGCAGGCAGTCACGTAGCACCTGAAGAACGGTTTGATTATTTTTGGCGGCAGCAGGGCGAGTGGGTCGAGGAACCCAATCGACGTCGGGGTGGCGAAAGCGGTGTACAGCGGGTGATCGGTACCAATGGGCGTTTGCTCTACAGCAAACGCCAGACGGGCCATACCTACCGCAGTTGGTTGCATCCCTTTGGGCGGCCGACGGTGCTACGTGAGCGTGATGCGCTCAGGGGCCTGCGCTTGCTGAATGTAGGCGTCCCGGAACTGGTGTTCTGTGGGGCCCGCCGTGATCCCGAATATCAATGGACTGCCTTGCTGGTGACGGCGTCCCTGGATGGCTTCGACGAAATCGACAACTGGTACGCCGCAGGTGGCCGCGAACAATACGGTGAACGGGTACACGAGCGCCTACTCCAGGAGCTGGCGCAAACCTTGGCACGCATGCATAAGGGCCGCTGGCAGCATGGCTGCCTGTACAGCAAGCATATCTTTGTGCGGGTCTGCGGGGAGGGCGAGGAGGCCACGGTCGAAGTGGCGCTGCTGGATCTAGAGAAATGCCGCCAACGCCTGACCGCCCGGCGCGCCGCTGCCCATGACATGCAGCAATTACGTCGCCATTCGTCGTGGAATGCCGCCGACTGGCAAAAACTCAGCTACTTTTACGAAACGGCGTTTGGCAGCGCTATCAAGGGTTTAACCTAATGAAGCTAGAAATAGCACGAGGTTTGTTTCTGTTGGGGGCCTTGGGCATCGCTTCCCTGGCCCTGGCTACCTGGGAGCAGCCTCGTACAGAAGTCCTCAGCGCGGAGCACAGTGGCGGGCAATGCCCGTTGCCGCGGATCGCCAAGGCCGCGGGGGTGACTCAGCCTGATCATCAGCTGTTGCTGTTTATGTTTGGGTTGTCCCAAGGGATGAGGCCTGCGAGTTGAAGAGATTGATGTCCTTATAAAAGGCCTCGCAGTGCGGGGCCTTTTGTTTTTTTGCGTGTCTTGCGAGCAACAGCAGCGCCAGAGCGCTGAGCTATATCCCTTGTAGGCGCTAAGGGCGATACGCGCACTCAATCAATCCGCCAAGGGATCACGCTTAGCCAACAACGTATACACACACGGCAACACAAACAAAGTAAACAGCGTCCCCACCGACATCCCCGTAGCAATCACCATCCCGATATCAAACCGACTGACCGCCCCAGCCCCAGTAGCCAAGATCAACGGCACCATGCCAAACACCATCGCCGCCGTGGTCATCAATACCGGGCGCAGGCGAATGGCCGCCGCTTCTTCCACCGCTTCACGGGGTGTCAGGCCCTTGTCCTTGCGCAACTGGTTGGCAAATTCGACGATCAGGATCCCATGCTTGCTGATCAGCCCGATCAACGTCACCAGCCCCACCTGGGTGTAGATGTTCATGCTCGACCAGCCGAGGAACAACGGGATCAACGCGCCGCAGATCGACAGTGGCACCGTCACCAGTATCACCAGCGGGTCACGGAAGCTCTCGAACTGCGCGGCCAGCACGAGGAAGATGATCGCCAGTGCCAGGCCAAAGGTGACCCACAGCGCACTGCCTTCCTGGATGAACTGGCGCGACGCGCCGCTGTAGTCAAAGGCGTAGCCGGCCGGGGTTTCTTCGATGGCAATCTGGCGCACGGTGTCGATGGCTTCGCCCATGCTGACAATCGGAAAGCCCGAGATCAGGGCCGAGTTGAGTTGCTGGAACTGATTGAGCTGTCGCGGCCGTGCGCGGTCGCTGACGCTGATCAAGGTCGACAGCGGCAACAGTTCGCCCTGGGTGTTTTTCACGTAGTAGTTGTTCAGCCACTCGGGGTTATCCCGATAGGCCCGTTCGACCTGGGCGATGACCTTGTAGCTGCGCCCGTCAATGGTGAACCGGTTGATTTCGGCCTCCGCCAGCAAGGTCGCCAGGGTGCTGCCCAGATCCTGCATCGACACCCCCATCTGCGCCGCTTTGGCGCGGTCGATGTCCACCACCACCTCGGGTTTATCGAACGCCAGGTCGATATCGACAAAGGCAAACTTGCCCGACTCCATGGCGCGTTTCTTCACGCGGTTGGCCACTTGCAGCAATGACTCATAGTCATTTGGTGTGTTGATCACAAAACCGAAGGGCAGGCCTTCGCCGGTGCCTGGCAGCGAGGGCAGGTTGAAGCCGAACACTTGCAAACCGGGGATCTGCTCCAGGCGTTTCTGCACTTCAGGCAGGATCTGCATCTGCGTGCGGTCGCGCTCGTTCCACGGTTTGAGCAGGAAACCGCCAATCCCCGATTGCACACCATTGAACCCATTGATCTGGAACGAGGAGTAGTACTCCGGGAAGTCCTTGAAGATCGTGATGAACTCGTCGGTGTAGGTGTTCAGGTAGTCCAGGTTGGTCGGCTGCGGCGCGCTGGCCATCATGAAGATGATGCCCTGGTCTTCGTCCGGGGCCAGTTGCGACTGGGTGAACTTGAGGAACACTGGGATCAGGCACAGCACGATCAAGGCAAACACAATTACCACCGGCCGGGTGTTCAAGGTGCCGTGCAACAGGCTCTGGTAGCGGCGCTTGAGGCCTTCGAAGATCCGGTCCAGGCGATGGGCCAGGCCCGTGGGGTTTTCATCGTGGCGCAACAGCAAGGCACACATCATCGGAGACAGGGTCAGGGCGACGATGCCGGAGATCACCACCGCGCCGGCCAGGGTCAGGGCGAATTCCTTGAACAACGCCCCGGTCAATCCCTCCAGGAAACCGATGGGCGCGTACACCGCCGCCAGGGTGATGGTCATCGACACCACCGGCACGGCAATCTCCCGCGCGCCTTCCAGCGCGGCATCAAGTGGCGTCTTGCCTTGTTCGATATGGCGGTGGATGTTCTCCACCACCACAATCGCGTCGTCCACCACCAGGCCGATGGCCAGCACCATCGCCAGGAGTGTCAGCAGGTTGATGGAGTAGCCCATCAACTGCATGAAAAACAGCACGCCAATCATCGACAGCGGGATGGTGACCACCGGGATCACCACCGAGCGCAATGCCCCGAGAAACAGGAACACTACGACTATCACGATCAGCACGGCTTCAAACAGGGTTTTGACCACCTCGTTGATGGACGCCTGGATAAACAGCGTGGCGTCGTAGGCAATTTCTGCCTTGAGATTGGGCGGTAGCTGGGATTCCAGCTCCGGCATGATCTTGCGTACTTCCTTGATCACATCCAGCGGGTTGGCGCTGGGAGTAGCCTTGATGCCGATGTACACCGAGGGCGTGCCACCAAAGGAGCTGATGGCGTTGTAGTTCTCTGCGCCCATTTCCACCCGGGCCACGTCACCCAGCAGCACCCGGCTGTCGCCATCGGTCTTCACGGTGATGGCGGCGAAGGCTTCGGCGGTCTTGAGGTCGGTATTGGCGTTGATGCTGGTGACGACATACTCGCCCTTCACTTCGCCGGCGGCGGAGAGATAGTTGTAGTTGCGCACGGCATTGGTGACGTCACCGGCGCTCAGGCCGAAACCGGCGAGCTTGACCGGGTCCAGCCACAGGCGCATGGCAAATACCTGATTGCCGAGGATCTCGGCTTCGGCCATGCCGGGCAGGGTCGCCAGTTTGGGCTGGATCACCCGCGACAGGTAGTCGGTGATCTGCGGGTTGCTCAGTTGCTGGCTGGAGAAACTGATGTACATCAGCGCCGAAGCATCCGCAGCCTCTTTGCTCAATACCGGATCTTCAGCGTCTTGCGGCAGCTTGTTCTTCACCTCGTTGGCCTTGGCCAGCAGTTCGGTGAACAGGCGGTCGCTGTTGGCGCCGATCCGCGCATAGATGGAAATCACCGAGAAGTTCTGGCGACTGACCGAGGTCATGTAGTCGATGCCTTCGGCGCTCGCCAGGCTTTGTTGCAAGGGTTGTGTGATGTAGCCCTGGATCGTCTCGGCATTGGCCCCGGGGTACGCGGTGGTCACAGTGATCAGGGCGTTTTCCATGGACGGGTATTGGCGCAGTGGCAGTTTGCTGTAGGCCTGGAAACCCAGCAGCACGATCAGCAGGCTGACCACCATGGCCAGCACCGGGCGGCGGATAAACGTATCGGTAAACGCCATGGCTCAGTTCCTTGAACCGTCGTTGCGCGGGGGTTGGCCCGGGGCGGCCGGCAGGTTTTTATCCGCGGTGATGGCGATATGCGCACCGGTGTCGAGCTTGATCTGCCCGGCACTCACCACTTGCTCGCCACTGCTCAGGCCCTTGCTGACCAGCACCAGGCCGTCGCGCCGCTCGCCGGTCTCGATAAACCGTCGTTCGGCGATCAATATCGGTTGGCCATCGGCTCCTTTTTCGAGGCTGCCGTCCTCGGCCTTTTTCTGTGCGACCACGTAGGCTGAGTTGCCGTAGAGGGTGTAGGTAATTGCACTTTCCGGCACCACCACCTGCGCTTGTGGGTCGGGCAACAGCACTTGCAGGTTGCTGAACATACCCGGTAGTAGTTGATTGTCAGGGTTGGCCAGGGTGGCGCGTACCAGCACGTTACGGGTGCTGCTCTCGACTTTGGGGTTGATGGCGCTGAGGGTGCCGGGGAAGGTCAGTTTCGGGTAGGCCGAGACTTGCACCTGTACCGCCTGGCCGACGGCCAGTCTGGGCACCGCTTGTTCAGGCACATAGAAATCCACATAGAGGCTGCTCAGGTCCTGCAAGGTGGCGATCACCGTGCCGCTGGCCAGGTAGTCGCCCACGTCGACCTGGCGAATGCCGATGGTGCCGCTGAACGGTGCGACGATGTGTTTCTTGGCCAGGGATGCCTTGAGCTGGTTGACCGTGGCCTTGTTTTTTTGCAGTTGCGCCGAGAGTCGGTCGAACTCACCCTTGGAGATTGCCTGGCTGCCCACCAGTTGGCTGCCGCGCCCGTAATCGAGCTGGGCCAGGCCCAGGTCGGCCTGGGCGGTTTGCAGCAGGGCGTCTTCCACCGCGCTGTCCAGTTGCACCAGTGGTTGCCCGGCCTTGACCTTCTGCCCGGACTCGAACTGCACGGCCTTGACGGTGCCGGCGATCTCCAGGGCAAGGTTCACCCCTTGCAAGGCCTTGAGCGTGCCCACCGCCGGCAGGCGCTGTTGCCAGGGTTGTTCGACCGCCGTGGCCACCGCCACGCTGATCGGCGGTTTGGGGGCGGAAAAGACCTGGATCTGCTGGTAAATGGAGAAGGCCTTATAGCCCCCCAGCAGCAGGACAATCAACAGCACAACGGCCAACATGATCAGCATGCGACGACGCAGCATATTCCGGTTCCTTGGAAAAAACTGAGGCAGACGAAGACGAACGATTTGGCACATTACTCCGAGTTTCGGGGGGATTCCAACTGGTAAATTTCACAACCTGAGGGCAGGCTCAAGCGCAATGGTTTCGGGGCGTCCAGGGGTGAGAAAGGGTTGTCAGTCCTTTCTCTCAAGGGTGTGTTCCAGCCGGTTGTCGCGCTTGGCCAACGCCGTATACACCGACGGCAGGACAAACAAGGTGAACAACGTCCCGATCGACATGCCGGTGGCGATCACCATGCCGATATCAAACCGACTGACCGCGCCCGCACCGCTGGAAAACACCAGTGGGACCACCCCCAGCACGGTAGCGATGGTGGTCATCAACACCGGCCGCAAGCGGATAGCGGCGGCCTCCTCGATGGCGGCACGCGCCGACAGGCCTTGTTCCTTGCGCAATTGATTGGCGAACTCGACGATCAGGATGCCGTGCTTGCTGATCAGGCCAATCAACGTAACCAAGCCGATTTGCGTGTAAATGTTCAACGTGGACCAGCCCAGGAACAGCGCAATCAGCGCACCGCATATCGACAGCGGCACGGTCACCAGGATCACCAGCGGGTCACGCAGGCTTTCAAACTGGGCCGCCAGCACCAGGCCGATAATTGCCAGTGCCAGGCCGAACGTACCCCACAGCGCATTCCCCTCTTGTACAAACTGGCGCGTGGCGTTGCTGTAGTCGAAGGTGTAGCCCGTCGGGGCCTCCTCCAGGGCGATGGCTTGCACGGTCTCAAGGGCGTTGCTCATGCCCACAATCGGATACGCCGAGACCAGCACTGAATTGAGCTGCTGGAACTGATTCAACTGCCGGGGGCGGACCTCTTGGCTGGAGACGGTGATCAGTGTCGACAAGGGCAATAATTGGCCTTTGGCCGTTTTTACGTTGTAGTGACTCAGCCAGTCCGGATTGTCCCGGTAGGTACGCTCGACCTGGGCAATGACCTTGTAGAGATTGCCATCAATCCGAAACCGGTTGATTTCCGTTTCGGCCAGCAGCGTCGCCAGGGTCAGGCTCAGGTCTTCCATGGATACGCCCATCTGCGCGGCCTTGGCCCGGTCAATGTCGATCACCACTTCAGGCCGGTCGAATGCCAGGTCGATATCCACATAGGCAAATTTCCCCGAGTCGATCGCCCGTTGCTTGACGCGCTCGGCCACCTCCAACATCGATTGATGATCCTGCTGGGAACTGATGACAAAGCCAAAGGGCAGGCCCTCGCCCGTACCCGGCAAGGACGGCAGGTTGAAGGCAAAGACTTGCAGGCCGGGGATGTTATCGAGCTTTTCGCGTAGCGGCACCATGACCTCCATCTGTGAGCGCTCGCGTTCGTCCCAGGGCTTGAGCAGGAAACCGCCGACGCCCGAATGCACGCCATCCAGGCCATTGATCTGGAACGAGGCCTGGTACTCGGGCACGGTCTGGAACTGCTCGATAAAGTCCTGGGTGTAGGTGTTGAGGTAGGCCAGGTTGGTCGGCTGCGGTGCACTGGAGAGGATGAAGATCAGGCCCTGGTCCTCATCGGGGGCCAACTCCGACAGGGTGAACGTGAGCATGGCCGGAATCAGGCCGAGGACAAGCAGGGCGAATACGATGACCACCGACTGTGCCTCCATGATCTGATGCAGCCGCCGCTGATAACGCTGTTTCAGATTGTCGAAGAGTCGCTCCAGGTGCAGGTGCAGGCCCTGCGGCTGTTCTTCAGGGCGCAGCAGCAGGGCGCACATCATTGGTGACAGCGTCAGCGCGACGATGCCGGAAATCACCACGGCGCCGGCCAAGGTCAGGGCAAACTCCTTGAACAGCGCACCGGTCAACCCCTGGAGGAAGCCGATGGGGGTATACACCGCGGCCAGGGTGATCGTCATGGAAATCACCGGCATGCACACCTCCCTGGCGCCCTTGATTGCCGCTTCGAGGGGCGATCGGCCTTTTTCGATATGCCGATGGATGTTCTCCATCATCACAATGGCATCATCGACCACCAGGCCGATGGCCAACACCATGGCCAGCAGCGTCAGGACGTTGATCGAGTAACCCATCAGTTGCATGAAGAACAGTGTGCCGACCAGTGACAGGGGAATGGTGATGACGGGAATCACCACCGAGCGCAACGAGCCAAGAAACAAAAACACCACCAGCACCACAATCAGGATGGCTTCCATCAGGCTCGACAGCACATGGTCGATAGAGGCGTTGATATACAGCGTCGAGTCGTAGGCGATATCCGCTTGCAGGTGCGGCGGTAACTGCGCCTGCAAGTCCGGCAACAGGTCGCGTACGCGCTTGCCCAGCTCCAGCGGGTTGGCATCGGGGGTTGGCTTGATGCTGATATAAGTTGCGGGCAGACCGTTGAATGAACTGAAACTGTCGTAGTTCTGCGCGCCCAATTCCACCCGCGCCACATCACCGAGGCGTACCTGGCTGTCGCCATTGGTTTTCAAGGTGATGGCCTTGAAGCCTTCAACCGTTTGCAGTTCGGTATTGGCCGTGACACTGGTCACGACAAACTCACCGGTGGCGTCGCCGGCGATAGACTGGACGTTGTAGCGCTTGACGGCCTGCGTTACATCGCTGGCGCTCAAGCCAAATCCCGCGAGTTTCAGCGGGTCCAGCCACAGGCGCATGGCAAAGCTCTGGTTGCCGATGATCTGGGCTTCGGCCATGCCCGGCAGCGTCACCAGCCGAGGCTGCACCACCCGCAGCAAGAAGTCGGTGATCTGCGCATTGTTCATGGTGTCGCTGGAAAAACTCAGGTACATGAGCGCGGTGTTGTCTGCCGCGACTTTGTTCAGGACCGGATCTTCAATCTCCCTGGGTAGCTGGTTCCTCACTTCATTGGTCTTGGCCAGCAGTTCGGTGAACAAACGGTCGCTGTCGGCACCGACCCGGCCATAGATTGAAATAACGGACACATTCTGGCGGCTGGAGGAGCGCATGTAGTCGATGCCTTGCGCACTGGCCAGGCTTTTCTGCAGCGGTTGTGTGATGTAGCTCTGTACGGTCTCGGCACTGGAGCCCGGAGCAAGCGTGGTTACGGTAATCAGCGCATTTTCCATCTGGGGGAACTGGCGCAGGGGTAATTGCCCGTAGGCCTGCCATCCCAGCAACACGATCAGCAGGCTGACAACCAGGGCCAGCACGGGGCGGCGGATAAACAGGTCGGTGAACGTCATTCAGCGTTCTCCCGCTGAGTGGTCAGGGGCCGTTCAGCAGGCTGGTTCTTGTCGATACCG
The DNA here is from genome assembly GCF_000510915.2 of Pseudomonas sp. FH4. Taxonomy (NCBI): domain Bacteria; kingdom Pseudomonadati; phylum Pseudomonadota; class Gammaproteobacteria; order Pseudomonadales; family Pseudomonadaceae; genus Pseudomonas; species Pseudomonas sp. FH4. Next base: position 38,367 of record NZ_AOHN01000028.1, read on the forward strand.
ATGCGTATCGGGGTACCGTTTTGCAGCTTGATCTGGCCGGCGGTGACGATCTGTTCGCCCTTGTTCAAGCCCTTGGCAATCACGATCTCGCCGGCGCGCCGTTCGCCGGTTTCGACCAGGCGTTGTTCGGCGATCAGGACCGGCTTGCCCTCGCCATCGAGTTCGTCGCGTCCCTCGCTGTTTTTGCGTGGTGTCACGACGTATACATACTGGCCGTAGGGGCTGTAGGCGATTGCGCTCTCCTGAATCACCACGTGCACGGCCGGGTTGGCCAACAGCACCTGCAAGTGGGCGAACATCCCCGGCAGCAGGTCGTTGGACGGGTTGCTCAAGGTGGCGCGCACCAACACATTTCGGGTGTTGTCGTCGACAATGGGGTTGATGGCGCTGACGCTGGCGAGACTGACCAGCCCTGGCCGCGCCGAAACTTCAATCTGCACCGCCTGGCCGACTTCGATCAGTTGCACGGCTTGCTCAGGCACATGGAAGTCCACGTAAAGGCTCTGGGTGTCCTGCAGGCTGGCGATTACCGTGGCGCTTTGCAGGTTGTCGCCGATATCGACTTGGCGAATGCCGATCGTGCCGTCGAACGGGGCAACGATGCTTTTTTTGGTCAGGGCCGAGCGGCGCTGGGCAACCAGGGCGTTGTTGCGGTTGAGTTCGGCAGACAGCCGATCGAACTCGCCTTGGGAGATGGCCTTGATCCCCACCAGTTTCTGCCCGCGCTGGAAATTCTGCCGCGCCAGGCTGCGGTCAGCCAGGGCCACGTCCAACTCGGCCTGTTCGGTCTGGTGTTCGAGTTGCAGCAGGGTTTGCCCGGCCTTGACGGCTTGCCCCGAGTCGAAATGCAGATGGGTGACGATGCCGGGCACCTCGATACTCAGGTTGATGCCTTGCAGCGCCTTGAGTGTTCCCGCCGCTGGCAATTGGCGCTGCCAGGTTTTTTCGACGGCATTGGCGACCGCCACACTGACGGGCGGCTTGGGCGCATGCAGCAACTGCAACTGTTGGTAAACCCAGAATGCCTTATAGCTGGCGAGCATTAGCACGGCCAACAGGACAATGCTGAGCATGGTAATCATCCGGCGGCCCGGCATAGGTTCTTCCTTGTGAGGGTGACGTGGTGCGGGGGACGCACGCTGAGCCACGCAGTCTTCACGAGAAAAGCGGGTGCTATAAGGCGGAAATTCGCGAGTACCTGTAAGAAGGCTGATCCCTCGTTGAGGGCGCTTTCGCAGGCTGCGTAGGATTTGTTCTGGTGGATGGGCTCCCAGGTGTCAGCCTGGGAGCGATGCAGTGGTTTCAGGCCAGATGCAGATGGTTATCCCAAAACCCGGCGGGCAATTCCAGGGGCTTGGCCACCAGTTGTGGCTGCCGGCAATCGTAGAAGCGACAACGGCCCTGGCCCGAGGTCACGACAAACCCGTCTGCCACCGCACCCACGCCGGCGCAGTCGGGCAACGGCCCGTCCAGACGCAGTTCGCCGCTGTCCATGTCCCAGATAAAAAAGCGATTGCCCCGTGGTGCGGTCAGTGCCACCAGGCGCAACTCACTGTGCACAGCCACGCTGGCGGTGTAGTGCCCCATGGCCTGCAACTGCTCATCCGCCACCGGGAACGCCACGAACGGTTGCCCCGGACGCTTGATTGCCAACAATTCGGATCGCTCCTGCGAAGGCCCCATGAACTGCTGTCCGGTGAGGATCGTGCCATCGCTGGCGATCCCCATATGGCGCACGCTGTTCATCTGTTGGCCGAGGGTTTCCTTGCTCAACAGCGTACCGTCGCGCTGCATCAGCACCAGGCTGGGCTCCATGGCGTTGAGGTTCATCTCGACCCGGCTTTCGGCCTCGGTGCGAATACCGCCATTGGCTACGATCAGGGTTTCTCCATCGGGCATCCACGACACCTGGTGCGGGCCGATGCCGTGGGTGGAGATCTCGCCACGGTGTACCAGGCGTTCACCTTCGAACTTGTATACCCCCAACAGGCCGCGACCGGGGTCGGTGGTGTCGTTTTCCGTGGCGTACAGCCAGTCGCCGCTCTTGTGGATCACCGCATGCCCATAGAAGTGCCGGTTGGCCTGGGACGTCACGGTTTGCAGCAGCGTGCCGTCGCGCAGGTCTACCAGGTAGCTCTCGGTGCCCGGGCGGCGGGCCACGAACAGGGCGATGGGCAGGGTCGGGTGGTTGATGATGTCGTGGCAGCGCTGGCCGACCTGGGTCGCGAACACCTGGCTGCCGTCCAGGCGATAACCGACGGCGTAGTGCTTGCCGTCGGCATCATCCCGGGCCGACAGCAGCAGCGGGCTGTCGCCCTTGCGCTTGAACAGCGTCCAGCCGCCCAGGGTGATTGCACTGAGCAGCACGCTGCCGATGGCCAAAGCCTGTCGCCTGAGCATCATCAGTCACCGTCGTTGGCGTTGAAGCCCAGTTGGATGCCCAGCGCCTTGGCCAGTTCGCCCTCATGCAGGCGGTGGACGACGTTGAGGCTGTCGTAGATGTCGTTGAGTTGCTGGCGCCCGGCGTCATCGGCCAGCAGTTCATTGAGCGAACGCTGGTTGCTGTCGAACAGTTTCAGTGAGGCGGCGTAGGCAGCGTCGATCTTCTCGGCCAAAGGCTTCTGGTCGGCGGGCAGCAGGCCGCGCAGGCCCTTGTTGTCGACCCCGACCCACACGGTCTGGGCCGCCGCGAGGCTGGCTTGCAAGCCTTGCAGGGACGACTGGCTACGCCACGCATCGGCCTGGAACGGCTGCGGGATACCCTTGGACAGGCGACCCATCGGCGTGCCGAGTTTTTTCTTCAGGGTGTCCAGGGCCGTGACCTGCACGCGCAGCAGCTCGGCGATGGCTTCGTGGGAATCGGCGTAGCGCTGGTTCGGGAACTTGGTCATCTGCGCGAGCATGCCGTCGGTGCTGTTCCAACTGGCGAGGATTTCCTCGGCGAGTTGTTTCTGGCGCTCACCGATGGCGATCAGCAGTGGGCAGTAGCGGGCTTTCTGGGCATCGTTGGCGATGTCGGTCTTGGCGTCATACAGAATGTATTCGTAGGCCGACAGGCCTTGCACCACGACGCTGGACTTGGCCAGGGCGGCGGCATCGATCTGCGGCTGGGCAGTGGCCAGTTGCTCGACCTGACGGCCGACGAGGTTTTTCTTGTCCGGCCAGAACTGCACCTGCCAGGCGCGGTTGCCCTCGGCCAGCGGGCCGATCAACAGCGGTTGCAACTCGGCCCAGGCTTTTTGCGCGTGAAGGAAGTCGGCGCGCGCGGTTTCCAGGGATTCCTTGCCTTGGCAGTAAGCCAGGGCACTGACGGCCAGTTGCCGGTCAGCTTCGACCCAGCGGCTGTAGGTCGGCAGGATCACTTGCTTGGCGATAGCAGCCGAGGTAACCGCTTGCGGATCCTGTGGCGAGCAGGCGCCCAGGGCGAGGGCGGCAAGGCTGGTGAACAACAACTTGGGACGGAACATGTCGAGCTCCCTTCATTAATTGGGGCAAAGCTTATAGAGAATTCAGGAACGCGAGCAACGCGGCACGTTGCTCGGCGCTAAAAGACAACACATGCTGCTGCGCCGCCTGGGCTTCACCGCCATGCCACAGCACGGCTTCAAGCAGGTTGCGGGCGCGGCCGTCATGCAGCAACTGGGTGTGGCCACTGACGTTTTGCGTCAGGCCAATGCCCCACAACGGCGGCGTGCGCCAGTCGCGGCCACCGGCCTTGAATTCGGTACGGTTATCGGCCAGGCCTTCGCCCATGTCGTGCAACAGCAGGTCGCTGTAGGGGCGGATCACCTGGTTGGCCAGCTCAGGTTCAGCGGCGTTGCCTGCGGTGGTGAATTTCGGCGTGTGGCACGACTGGCAACCCGCCTGGAAGAACAGGTTCTTACCGGCTAGCACTTGCTGCTCATTGACATCACGGCGCGCCGGTACGGCCAGGTTGCGGGTGTAGAACAGCACCAGGCGCAGGATGTTATCGCTGACTTCCTGCTCGCCATTTTCGCCGTTGCCGTTGGGCGCCTGCTTACAGGCAACCTGGGCGTCGGTGCAGTCATCGAAGGGTCTCAGGCTGGTCGTCAGGCCCATATCACCCGAGAACGCGTGAACATTTTGTTGATTGAGGTTCGGTTGCCCGGCTTTCCAACCAAAGCGCCCGAGCACGGTTTTTTGCTGGGCATCATCCCAGACCCAGTTCGGGCGGCCGAGCACGCCATTTTTATCCGGGCGTTTGCTGGCGTTTTGCAGGATGTCCGCATCGCTGATGGCTTCAAGCAGGCCCAGGCCGATCATCGGCGGGGCCACGCGCGCGGAAAACCGCGTATCGGGATGCATCGGGCCATAGCCGAGCTGAGTGATTTGCAGGGTTGGCTTGCGCAACTCGACCACCGTGCCGTCCTTGAACGTGACGTTGACCGGCGTGTAGTCGACCCGCACCTTGCCTTCCGGGACCACACCTGGCACGGCCATGTCCTGCAGTTGGCCACCATAGACTGGCTCCGGGACGACACCCAGTTGCTCGATGACCTTGGCGTAGGGCGGTGAATCCGGAATCGACAGGCGCACCAGCATCGACACCGCATTGCTGGCCTCAGGCAAGGGCGGATGGCCGCGCCCGTCCTTGATGTGGCAGTTCTGGCAGGCGTTGGTGTTGAACAGTGGTCCCAGCCCATCACGGGCCGTGGTGGTGGCCGGGGCGATCACCCACGGGTTGCGGAAAAAGCTGTTGCCGACGCTGAAATCCAGGCGGCGCGTCGGCGCCAAATTGGCCGATGGCAACGAGAAGGCATTCTGGTCGGTCTTCCTAACCGTCGTGCTGCCTCCCGAACGCGCCTCACCCGGCTCGGCCTGGGTAAATGTCGGCGGCGGGGCGTCATCGCAGGCACTCAGGCTCATGGCCATCAAGAGTGCAGACAGGCGAAGAAGCAAACGGGGCATCGGTAATCCTGAAAAGACGGGCGACGGTGGATGAAATTCAGGGGGCAAAGTCTAACAGGGCAGGGCGGATTGAATAAGAGCAATTATCGTTTGCTCCAATCTGATGCATTCCCGCTAGAATGGCCGCACATTTTTCCTGGAGGTGGCCAATGCAGGCTCTCGACGCTTTGCTCAACCGTGTTTCCGTGCCGCGCCTGCTGGAGCCGGCCCCCACTGCCGAACAGCGCGAAGTGCTGTTCGCGGCAGCCATGCGTGCGCCGGACCACGGCCAGTTGCGGCCTTGGCGCTTCCTCACCGTGGAAGGCCCGGCCCGCGAGCAAATGGGCACCCTGCTGGCCGAAGCGGCCCGCCTGCAAGACCCCGCGGCACCGCAAGCGGTGATCGACAAGGCACAGAACGGTCCATTGCGTGCGCCGTTGGTGGTGGTGGTGATTGCCCGTCTGCAGGAACACTTCAAGGTGCCCAAGTCCGAGCAGCTGCTGGCGGCCGCCTGTGCGGCCCACGGCATCCTGCTGGCGGCGTACGCCCAGGGGATTGGTGCGGTGTGGCGGACCGGGGAGTTGTCGTATTCGGCGCATGTGGCCAAGGGGTTGGGGCTGGGCGCGGGTGAGGAGGTGATCGGCTTCCTCTACCTGGGCACCGCGCAGAACCCGCCGCGTACGGCGGCAAAGGAAGACATCACGGCGTTTGTCAGTGCCTGGACCGGTCTCTGACCCAGCGCAAATCTGCTTGTGCTTTATGTGGGAGCAAGCCCGCTCCCACATGGGTATCCGGTGTTTTCAGACCCGGAACTGATCCATCAGCTTCATCTGCTGGTTGGCCAATGCGTTCAATTGGCTGCTGATCGCCGCCGACTCCGTCGCCTGGCCGGTCAGGGTCTCGGTCACGGTACGAATGGCCGAAACATTGCGGTTGACCTCTTCGGCCACGGCGCTCTGTTCTTCGGCGGCGCTGGCGATTTGCAGGTTCATGTCGCTGATCACCGTCACTGCATCGCTGATCTTGCCCAGGGCCTGAACCGCCTGCTGGATCTGCCCGGCATTGTTCTGCGCCTGGCTCTGGCTCGAATGCATGGTGGTCACCACCCCACGGGTCGCGCTCTGGATGCGTTCGATCACCAGGCGGATTTCCTCCACCGAATCCTGGGTACGTCGGGCCAGGTTGCGCACTTCGTCCGCCACCACCGCGAAACCACGCCCGCTTTCCCCGGCGCGCGCGGCTTCAATCGCGGCATTGAGGGCCAGCAGGTTGGTCTGCTCGGCAATGCTGCGGATCACTTCCAGCACCGAGCCGATCTGCTCGCTGTTGACCGCCAGGGCTTCGACTTCGGTCACCGCCTTGCTGACTTCTTCGGCGAGGGTGGTGATGTCACGGGTGCTGCGCTCGATGATCGCCAGGCCCTCGCGGGCTGACTGATCGGCGCCGCGAGCTGCACTGGCAGCGTTTGAGGCGCTGTTGGCCACATCATGGGCGGTGGCGCTCATCTCGTTGGAGGCGGTCGCCACCTGGTCGATCTCGCGAAACTGCACCTGCATGCCTTCGCTGGTCTGGCGCGCGATTTCCGAGGACTGATCAGCGGTGCCACGGGCTTCGGTGATGCTCTGCTTGATCTGGGCGATGGTCGGTTGCAACTTGTCGAGGAAACGATTGAACCAGCCGACCAGTTCCCCCAGTTCGTCTTTTTTCGTGTAGGCCAGGCGTTGGGTCAGGTCACCGTCGCCGCTGGCAATGTCCTTGAGCATCGCCGCCACGCTGTTGATCGGGCGGGTCACGCCCGTGGCCGTCAGCCACATCAGCAACAGGCCCAGCAGGCCGGCCGCAGCGCCCACCAGCAATGCCTGCAGTGTGCCACGGGCCTGGGCGTCGTCGAGCACGCCTTGCAGCTTGACCGAATCGGCCAGCAGCACGTCCTTGGGCAGTTTGATCACCACGCCCCAGGGCTTGGCCTCGGCAATCGGCTTGACCGGGTACACCGCACGGATCGTATCGTCCTGCTCGCGGACCTTGCGGGTGTCATTGGCCAGCAGTTGCACGATCTCTTTGCCTTCGGCGCCGAGTACATCGACGATGCTCTTGCCGACCTTGTCCGGCTCGCCGCTGTAGCTGGCAATCAGGCCACTGCCGGAGAGGATTTCCATGATTCCTGCGCCGTCGAACAGCTCTTTTTGCGCGGTATTGGCGGCCGCTTGCAGGGCATCCAGGGCAATGTCGACGCCGATCACACCAATCACCTTGCCATCTGCCAGCAGCGGCAGCGAGATCGTGGTCATCAGCATCGACTTGCCGGCGACTTCGTCGGCATACGGGTCCAGCAGGCAAACGCTGCGGGTATCCCGTGGGCAGGTGTACCAGATGTTGTAGGGCGTACCACTGAGATTGAGGGTGGTCTTGGTCAGGTCCGCTTCCACCATCACCGTGTTCAGGCCTTCACCGCCGGCGCGGCTCCAATAGCTGGAAAAGCGCCCGACTTCGTTGGAGGCGCGCAGTTTGTCGTCGACAAATTCGCTGTCCCTGCCATCCAGGCCGTTGGGTTCAAACGACAACCAGATCCCCAGCACCTTGGTATTGCGCTCGAAGGCGGTCTTGATCCGTTGGTTGAGTTCCTCGCGCACGGCCCCCGCTTCCAGCGAGCGCTTGGCGGCCATGTTGCGCAAGTCCTTGACCTGATCGGCGAGGGCGGTGACCACCAACAGGCTCTCGCCGAAGGCTTTCTGCAGTTGCACGGCCTGCTCGGCGGCCTTGGCCTGGAGCAGGTTCTCCACGCTGGTGGTGAGCATGCGTGAACTTTGGGCGCTGACCAGTTGGTCGTTCTGGTTGGCCTGGTAGATATTCAGGCTGACGATCAGCGCAATCACTCCCAACAGGCAGAGGCCAGACAGCAGCACGATTTTCAAGCGGATGGAGAGGGTGTCGAACATGGGCTTACTCGCGATTGGACTTATTGGTGTGCAAGCAGGGCAACGGCCAAGTCCATTCGGCGCTATGCCCGCAACATCGGCACCGGCGAGTAATTCATGAGGGGCAGGCGATGAGCGGTAGCGCTCAGGCAGCGGTTTGCGCGAGGCGTTCGGGGCGTGACCAGATCCACAGGTTGCCCAGGCTCATCCCGGCGATGGCCAGGTAGATCGGCCAGCCGTGATCGAGCATCACCAACATCAGGCCGGCACACAGCAGCATGCTCACGGTGGCGCTGACCTTGGCCCGGCGCGCGATGATCTTGCCGTTGCGCCAGTTGAACAGGATCGGTCCGAACAGGCGGTGGTTTTCCAGCCAGGCGCTCAGGCGTGGCGAACTCTTGGTGGCAGCCCAGGCAGCCAGCAGGATGAATTCGGTGGTGGGCAGGCCCGGCACGACAATCGCAATCAAGCCGATCCCCAGGCTGACATAGGCCAGCAGGCCGAACAGGATTCGGGCGAGTTTGGAGGAGGATTGGGTTGTGCCGGTCATGGGTACGATTTGTATGGGTTGCGAAAAATCTGAAAGTGGAGCGCGATCAAAATGTGGGCGCTGGCTTGCCTGCGATAGCATCGCCTCGGTCCAACTGATAAACCGAGGCGCCTGCATCGCAGGCAAGCCAGCTCCCACATTAATTGCATTCCAGCAGTGGGTCAGGCCAGTTCTGGGGCGCTAGCGTACGCCTGTTCAAGCAACACGGTGAAGCGTACGAATGCATCCACCGCACCTTTCTCTGCCGCCGCTTCTTCTTCGGCGCTCAGTTCCAGGCCGTCGAGGGTGCGGGTGAAGCTCTTCCAGCCTTCGGCACGGCCACCGGCTGGTTCGCCCAGGTGGCGGGCACCGAAGGTTTCGCTCAGGCCCAGGCCGACGGCGCGCTTGATCAGGAACGCAGCGCCCAGCTTGGAACCTTCGGACACGAACAGCCAGCCCAGGGCTTGGGCCTTGCTTGGGTTCTGCACGGCACCGGCCACAGGGGCGGGCACTGCGGTTTCCAGGTCGGCCAGGTCGAGTTTGGCAGCTTCGGCACGGCAGCGCTCGGCCAGGTCAGGCACCAGCTTGATCAGCTCGGGATCGTTGTACAGCGCCACCAGTTCCGACTGGAACAGGTACTGGGCGACGACGAAACGGGCGAAGTTGGCCTGGGTTTCAAATGGGGCGTGAGCCTTGACCAGTGCGTCGAGCTTGGTGTGCGGCTCGTTGGTGATCTGGTTCAGGCGCTGGGAGCGCAGGCTTGCACGTTCAGCGGTGGTGGAAGCGGTCATGGGATGTCCTTGAGAAGGAAAAGCGCCTTATTGCCAGGCTGTTATTACTAGACGAACAAGAAGACGCGTCACAGTAAAAAAACCTCACCCCGCTGGCGATAAATCCGGCGGGGTGGGGTTGCAGGGATCAGATGTCCCAGATCAGGTTGATCGCGAAGTTGCGACCGGGCTGGGTCAGGCGGTCCAGGCTGGCCGGCGAGGTCACGCCGGCTTCACCCACACCGTCGTAGCTGCGCACGTCATCCCAGTTCCAGTATTTTTTGTCGGTCAGGTTGTACAGGCCGCCATTGACGGTCAGGTCGTTGGTGACTTTGTAGAAACCCGTCAGGTCGACGATGCCAAAGCCCGGGGTCTTGAACGGGCCGTTGGCCTTGATGCCGGTCGGGGTAAAGAACGTGGCGCTGTCGACCCGGTTCTGTTTCTTGACCAGGGTCCAACTGACCAGCGCACCATAGTTGTCCTGGTCGTAGCCCAGGCCAAACACGCCCTTGAGCGGGTTGACGCTGTTCAGCGGCTGGCCGGTTTCGTCGTTGCGACCGTGGGCGTAGGCAATCGCGCCTTTGGTATACAGGCCGTGCGGTGCGCCGAAGGCGTCCAGGTTCAAGCGACCTTTGACTTCCATGCCCTTGATGGTGGCGCGCTTGATATTGCCCGGCTGGAAGACTGTGCTGCCAGCAGGGTCCAGTACGGCGTTGTCTTCGTCGATAAAGTCGCGGTACTTGTTATAGAACACGGCGACGTCGAAATTGCCCGCATCGAAATTGCCGCGGATTCCGGTTTCATAGCTCTTGCTGGTTTCTGGCTTGAGGTTGGAGTTGGGTTCCACGACATAACCTTCGCCAAGGTTTTCAAAGCGGCCATACAACGCCTTGGCAGATGGCGTGCGGAAACCTTCGGCGTATTGGCCGAACCAGGTGTATTGCTCGGTCAACGCGTAGGTCACGCCGAGTTTTGGCGAGAAGCGGTGCCAGGTTTTGTTCGAATCGTCGTGGGGATACTTGCGGTCCGGGTCGGTGGTGTTGAGGAACTCTTCGGTCAGCTTGGGTTTGAGCTGGATGTAGTCGTAGCGCACGCTCGGCAAGAAGGTCCAGTCATTCCAGCTGATCTGATCCTGGGCGAACAGCGCGTAGCTGTTGATGGTTGGGTCCGGGAAATCGCTGGCTTTTTTCACACTGTCGGCAGGGGTTGGGCTCGGTGCGCCGATGGCGGTACAGCCGGCACCGACGGCCAGGCAGGTCGCCGCGCCTTCACGGGAGCCGGTGACTTTCTGCTGCTTGATCGTGGTGCCGTAGGTCAGCAGGTGATCGGTGTCGCCGATGACGAAGGCCTTGTCCAACTGTGCGTCGAACACCCACTGCTTTTCTTCGTAGAGGGTGTCGCGGGTCCGCAGTACGCGGCGGCCGACCTGATAGATTTCGCTGGTGGCCTGGTCGGTCTTGGCGATCTGGTAGTTGAGGCTGGTCTTGATGTGATCGGCAAACGGCGAGTCGAGGGAAAACTTGTTTTCCAGGCCAAAGCGTTCGCGGGTGATGGTGTCGTTGCCGCGACGGTCACGGTACATATTCATGCCCTGGCCTTCGAGGAAAATCCCGCCCACCGCGCTTTTCTGGTTGATGTCGCGGTCGTCCTTGTACTTCTCGTAGGTCAGGCCCAGGCGGTTGTCTTCGCCATAGTTCCAGCCCAGCTTGGCCAGCACGTTGGTGGTGCGCACGTCTTCCGGGTTGGCGCCGGTGCGGGCCAGGCCGGTGGCGTTGTTGCCGTCGTAGGACTCCATCTCATGGCCATTACGCTGGCTCAGGTGCAGCAAGCCATCGAAGTCCTGCACGCGACCTGCGACGGTGCCGGAGGTCAGCCAGCTTTCGTCGGCCGAGCTGTAGCCGGTCTTCAGGCGCGCGCCGACGTCCTGGCCGGGCTTGATGATGTCGTCCGGGTCGAGGGTGAAGTAGCTGACGGCGCCGCCGATGGCGCTGCTGCCGTACAGGGCCGAGGCTGGGCCGCGGATGATTTCCACGCGCTTGACGATTTCCGGGTCGACATAGTTGCGGCGGGTCTTGGCGTACGGGCCGTTGAAGAAGTTGTCCGGGACCTCTACACCGTCCACCTGGGTGAGGATGCGGTCACCGTCGATGCCTCGGATGTTGTAGCCCGAATTACCGGAGCGGGTGCCGGCGCCGCCGACCGAGACACCGGGCTCGTAGCGCACCAGTTCACGGATGGAGTTGACGTTCTGGCGGTCCAGTTCCTCGCGCTCATGCACGCTGACGGTGCTGGGCACGCTATCGACCGCCTGTTCCGTGCGGGTGGCGCTGATGGTCATTTGTTGCAGGGTGATCGCGCTGCCCGCCGTGCGCTTTTCCAGGACGATGTTGTTATTGCCCAGTTTGCGGTAGTTCAGGTTGGTCCCCACCAACAGCCGGTCCAGGGCTTTTTCCGGGGTCAGCGAACCGCGCGCGCCCGGGGAGGAAACCCCTTGGCCCAGTTCGGCGGGCAGGCCGATCTGCCAGCCGGTGACGGCGGTAAAGGCGTTGAGCGCCGATACCAGGGATTGCTGCTCGATGCTGAAGGTGTAATTGGCGTGGCTGCGCGCAGTGGGTTCGGCCGCATTGGCCGTGAGCACCGGGCTGCCGGCCAGCAGGATCGCGGCGGTCAGCAGGCACAGCGTGGGCGAAGAGGACCGGCGGTTGAAACGAGAGGACATCGAGAGCGCTCCGAGGGACGAGTCTTATAGTTGCGAGCCTGAATCAAATAGGAATCAGTTGCATTGGCTAAGACGAGACGTACCAGCAGGGGCTATCGAGTAAAAATAATTATTCTCAGTTGAGAATCACTAGCGCCGGGAACTCCGAGAGCTTGGCCGAGGTGATGTGGGCCAGGGAGCGCACCACGTCCAGCGGCTGGTCCAGGCGGTAATTGCCGGTCACGGCGACGCTGGCCAATTGCTCATTGGTATTGACGATCCAGCCCGGGTAATAGCGCCGCAGCTCAGCCAGCACCTCGCTCATCGGGCAGTTTTCAAAGATCAACCGGCCCTGGACCCACGCCAGCTCCTTGGTGGCATCGAGCTTGGCCGGTTGGCCGAAGCCCTTGGGGCCGACGCGGATGCTCTCGCCGGCACTCAGGCGTACCCGGTTATTGCCGAAGGTGGTGCTCAGGTCGACATCCCCGCGTTGCACCTGGACCTGCGCCTCACCGTTGAGGTAACGCACGGCAAATGCCGTATCGCTGACGCTGGCGCGCACCGGGCCGGCGTCGATTTGCAGGGGCAGGCCACGGCTGGCCGCGACTTCGAAGAACGCCTCGCCCTGATACAGGCGGGCGATACGCTGATGCTCATCAATGGTGCTGGAAAACGCCGAATTGGTATTGAGCAGCACCTTGGAGCCGTCATCCAGTTGCAGGCGCTGGCGCTCGCCGACCACGGTCAAATGGTCGGCCTGCAGACGCACCGGCAGGTTGCTGAAGCTGAACAGCCCGAGCAGCAACACCGCCGCCGTGGCCAGGGGTTTCCAGTGCGGCTTGATCCGCCGCCAGGCGCTGGGTTTGCGTGGTGCATTGAGGGCCACGGCGGCGCTGTGCACAGGCGCACCGCCCCAGGCAGCCTGGGCTTTGGCGAAGGCTTGGGCGTGACTCGGGTCGGCAGCCAGCCAGGCCTGAAACTCGGCTTGCTGGCCAGGCTGCGGGCACTGCAAGACGATCAGCCAGTCGAGGGCTTGGTCCATGGCCGCATGTTGCAACACCTCATGAGCCAACTCATGGGGGTGCAGGTTGTTCGGGTCCGTCACGGTGTTCCTCGGGTCTTCGCCACGTTTTATTCAATGTCTTACGTATTTTTGTGACATTTCTGTCGGCTTGTCCCGACAAAGCTTAAGGGTGATCGAGTCGTTCGGCCACACCTATGCAGATGGCCATGATCAATTTCAGTTCCTTTTGCACAGTGCTCAAGGACACCTGCAACTGGTCGGCGATCTCCTGATAGCTGCAGCCGTGCAGGCGGCTGAGGATAAAGATCTGCTGCTGGCGGGCGCTCAACTGCCCAAGGCTGACACTCAGGTGCTCCAGCAATTGCTCGGCGTGGGCGGCATCTTCAGGGGTGGTGACCGGGGAGGCGACACTTTGCAGGACATCCATTGGGACATCTTCCTGCAAGGTGCGCGATTGAATCCGACGCGAGCGCAGATGGTCCAGCGCCAGGTTACGTGCGGTCTGGAAGACAAAAGGTTCGAGATGGTCAATGGGGCGTTCGCTGAGGGCCCGAGTGACGCGCAGGTAGGTTTCCTGCAACAGGTCCTCGGCGGTGCTGTGGTTGTTCACCATCCGCTGCAAGGTTCGCAACAGCACCAGCCGTTGGCTGAGGAAGACTTGGTTGAAGCGAGATAGGCTCACGAGGGTACCAGACCGATTGGTAGCGAATGATAATGCTTATCATCAGCGCAAATGGCAAGTGGCACTTTGCTGTATTCCGCTCAACCCTGTAGGAGCGAGCTTGCTCGCGAAGGTCGTCAACGATAACGCTGGCATTCTGAGTTAGCGTGGTGCCTCTGCGTTTCTCGCGAGCAAGCTCGCTCCTACAGTGATTGGGTCAATCAGGTTTTCAGCGGGTTACTCGGCGTTACACAGCGCCAGGCAGTTATCCAGCATGCGGTTGGAGAAGCCCCATTCGTTGTCGTACCAGGCCAGTACCTTGAGCAGCTTGCCGCTGGACTTGGTGTGGTTGGCGTCGAAGATCGACGACAGCGGGTTATGGTTGAAGTCACTGGAAACCAGCGGCAGGGTGTTATAGCCAAGGATTTTCGAGTGCTGGCTGGCTTCTTTGAGCAGTGCATTGACCTCCTCTGCCGTGGCTTCTTTTTTCAGTTGCACGGTCAGGTCCACCAGGGACACGTTGATCACCGGCACCCGCACCGCCATGCCGGTCAGCTTGCCCGCCAGTTCCGGCAGCACCAGGCCCACGGCTTCGGCGGCGCCGGTCTTGCTCGGGATCATGTTCTGCGTGGCCGAGCGGGCGCGGTATGGGTCGGTGTGGTAGACGTCGGTCAGGTTCTGGTCATTGGTGTAGGCGTGGATGGTGGTCATCAGGCCGCTTTCAATGCCCAGCTCGCGGTGTAGCACCTGGGCGACCGGTGCCAGGCAGTTGGTGGTGCAGGACGCGTTGGAGATGATCTGGTGCGATTGACGCAAAATGTCATGGTTTACCCCGTAGACCACCGTGGCATCCGCGCCCTTGGCGGGGGCAGAGATGATCACCTTGCGTGCGCCGGCGTTAATATGGGCGGCGGCCTTGTCACGGTCGGTGAACAGGCCGGTGCATTCGAATACCACGTCAATCTTGTGTGCAGCCCACGGCAGGTCGGCGGGGTTGCGAATGGCACTGACGGCAATCCGGTCGCCATTGACGGTCAGGCTTTCCTGATCGTGGGCGACCTCTGCATCGAAAGTGCCATGGACGGTGTCGTATTTAAGCAGGTGGGCATTGATCGAACTGTCGCCCAGATCATTGATGGCGACGATCTGCAAATCCTGGCGGTAGCCTTGGGTATAAAGTGCGCGCAGGACGTTGCGGCCGATACGGCCAAAACCATTGATTGCGATTCGAAGAGTCATTTGAAAAGCGCCTGTCGTCGATTTGTTGTAAGAATTACAAGATTATTCGCATAAAAATAGAAAACAAGCCTTTTTAGTGGCAATATTTTGTTCAATCTACAACGAGTGACCTGAATCAACTGGTCCGATTGGTCAAGTAACTCCCTGCCAACCTTTGCGCGGCGGGCTTTTGACCAGCATAGACTTTCAGGTCGCCACATCCGTTAGCCTGGAGTTCTACACATGCATCCCCGCGTACTTGAGGTCACCGAACGCCTTATCGCCCGCAGCCGGGCCACCCGTGAGGCGTACCTTGCGCTGATTCGCGGCGCGGCCAGCGACGGGCCGATGCGCGGCAAGCTGCAATGCGCCAACTTTGCCCACGGCGTGGCCGGATGCGGCACTGAAGATAAAAATAGTCTGCGAATGATGAATGCGGCCAACGTGGCAATTGTTTCGTCATATAACGACATGCTCTCGGCGCACCAGCCCTACGAACATTTCCCCGAACAGATCAAAAAGGCCCTGCGCGAGATTGGCTCCGTCGGTCAGTTTGCCGGCGGCACCCCGGCCATGTGCGACGGCGTGACCCAGGGCGAGCCCGGCATGGAGCTGAGCCTGCTGAGCCGTGAAGTGATTGCCATGTCCACGGCGGTAGCGCTGTCCCACAACATGTTCGACGCTGCGCTGATGCTGGGCATCTGCGACAAGATCGTCCCCGGCCTGATGATGGGCGCCCTGCGTTATGGCCACCTGCCGATGATCTTCGTGCCGGGCGGGCCGATGCCGTCGGGGATCTCCAACAAACAGAAAGCCGATGTGCGCCAGCGCTACGCGGAAGGCAAGGCCAGCCGCGAAGAGTTGCTGGAATCGGAGATGAAGTCCTACCACAGCCCAGGCACCTGCACCTTCTACGGTACCGCCAACACCAACCAGTTGCTGATGGAAGTCATGGGCCTGCATTTGCCGGGCGCTTCGTTCGTCAACCCGTACACGCCGCTGCGTGATGCGCTGACCCGTGAGGCCGCGCACCAGGTCACGCGCCTGACCAAGGCCAGCGGTAACTTCACGCCGATTGGCGAGATCGTCGACGAAAAATCCCTGGTCAACTCCATCGTGGCCCTCAACGCCACCGGCGGCTCCACCAACCACACCCTGCACATGCCGGCCATCGCCATGTCGGCGGGCATCATCCTGACCTGGCAAGACATGGCCGACCTCTCCGAGGTGGTACCGACCCTGTCCCACGTCTATCCGAACGGCAAGGCTGACATCAACCACTTCCAGGCGGCGGGCGGGATGTCGTTCCTGATCCGCGAACTGCTGGAAGCCGGCTTGCTCCACGAAGACGTCAACACCGTCGCGGGCCGTGGCCTGAGCCGCTACACCCAGGAGCCATTCCTGGTGGACGGCGAACTGGTGTGGCGCGACGGCCCGATCGAAAGCCTCGACGAAACCATCCTGCGCCCGGTGGCCCGTGCGTTCTCCCCCGAAGGTGGGCTGCGCGTGATGGAAGGCAACCTTGGCCGCGGGGTGATGAAAGTCTCGGCGGTGGCCCTTGAGCATCAAATCGTCGAAGCGCCGGCGGTGGTATTCCAGGATCAGCAAGACCTGGCCGATGCGTTCAAGGCCGGCCAACTGGAGAAGGATTTTGTCGCGGTGATGCGCTTCCAGGGCCCGCGCTCCAACGGCATGCCGGAGCTGCACAAGATGACCCCGTTCCTGGGTGTCCTGCAGGACCGAGGCTTCAAGGTCGCGCTGGTGACAGACGGGCGCATGTCCGGCGCCTCGGGTAAGATCCCGGCCGCGATTCACGTCAACCCCGAAGCCCAGAGCGGTGGGCCGCTGGCGCGGGTCATGGATGGCGATATCATTCGCGTCGATGGCGTCAAAGGCACCCTGGAGCTTAAGGTGGACGCCGGAGAATTTGCCGCGCGCACACCTGCCACGGGCCTTTTGGGCAATAACGTGGGGGCGGGGCGTGAGCTGTTTGCATTCATGCGTCTGGCCGCAAGCTCCGCAGAGCAGGGCGCCAGCGCCTTTACCTCTGCCCTGGAGACACTTAAGTGAAGCTTGCGCTGGTTGGTGACATCGGCGGTACCAACGCCCGGTTTGCGTTGTGGCGGGACCAGGAACTGCATTCGATCCGGGTGCTGGCCACGGCAGATCACGCCAGCCCCGAGGATGCGATCCAGGTCTACCTCAAGGAGGAAGGCCTGGCGCCAGGTTCCATTGGCGCGGTGTGCCTGTCGGTGGCGGGGCCGGTGAGTGGTGATGAGTTCAAGTTCACCAACAACCATTGGCGCCTGAGCAGGGCTGCGTTCTGCAAAAACCTGCAGGTGGACGAGTTGTTGCTGGTCAATGATTTTTCGGCCATGGCCCTGGGCATGACGCGCCTGCAACCCGATGAGTATCGCGTGGTGTGCGCAGGCACGCCGGAGCCGTTGCGCCCGGCGGTGGTGATTGGCCCGGGCACTGGCTTGGGTGTCGGCACTTTGCTGGATCTGGGCGCAGGCCGCTGGGCGGCGTTGCCAGGGGAGGGTGGGCATGTCGACCTGCCCCTGAGCAGCCCGCGGGAAACCCAGTTGTGGCAGCACATCTACAACGAAATCGGGCATGTCAGTGCTGAAACCGCCCTGAGCGGTGGTGGCCTGCCGCGTCTGTACCGGGCGATCTGCGCGGTGGACGGTCATCAGGCCGTGCTCGAAACGCCCGAGGCGATTACGGCGGCGGGCCTGGCCGGCGATCCGGTCGCGCTGGAAGTCCTCGATCAGTTCAGCATCTGGCTGGGCCGCGTGGCGGGCAATAACGTGCTGACCACGGGTGGCCGGGGTGGCGTGTACATCGTAGGCGGGGTGATCCCACGGTTTGCCGATTTCTTTATCAACAGTGGTTTTGCCAAGAGTTTTGCTGACAAAGGCTGCATGAGTGACTACTTCAAGGGTATTCCGGTGTGGTTGGTGACGGCGCCGTATTCCGGGTTGACTGGAGCGGGTGTGGCGTTGGAGCAGGCTTTTGCGTAGGCAGTGATGGCCCGATCGCGAGCAAGCCCGCTCCCACATTTGAATGTGTTCGCAAATCAAAATGTGGGAGCGGGCTTGCCCGCGATGAGGCCCTAGAGAGCACCCCATAACAACAAGGAGGCCCCCGTGAGCGTAATCAGTAAATCCATTCTCCTCGTCGACGACGATGAGGAAATCCGCGAGTTGCTGCAAACCTACCTCAGTCGCGCCGGCTTCCAGGTGCGGGGTGTGTCCAATGGCGCAGGGTTTCGCCAGGCCATGGACGAGGCACCGTGCGACCTGGTGATCCTCGACGTGATGCTGCCGGACGAAGATGGTTTCAGCCTCTGCCGCTGGGTGCGCCAACACCCGCGCCAGGCCCAGGTGCCGATCATCATGCTGACCGCCAGTTCCGATGAAGCCGACCGAGTGATCGGCCTGGAACTGGGCGCCGACGATTACATTGGCAAGCCCTTCAGCCCGCGTGAGTTGCAGGCCAGGATCAAGGCATTGCTGCGGCGCTGCCAGTTTGGCCAGGAGCGCAGCGGTGGTGATGTGCTGGTATTCGATGAGTGGCGGCTGGACATGATCAGCCACCGGCTGTTCCACCTCGACGGCGAGGAAGTCATCCTCTCCGGGGCCGATTTTGCCCTGCTCAAGCTGTTCCTCGATCATCCGCAGCAAATCCTTGATCGCGACACCATTGGCAACGCCACCCGAGGCCGCGACCTGATGCCTCTGGACCGGATTGTCGATATGGCTGTCAGCCGTCTGCGCCAACGCCTTCGCGATACCGAGAAACCTCCACGGCTGATCCGCACCGTGCGTGGCAGCGGTTACCAACTGGCGGCCAGTGTGGTTGCCAGCAATGCCCACTGAACGCCGGCGCATTCCGGTCCCGCGTTCATTATTGGGGCGCATGCTGCTGCTGACCCTGTTGGCCGTGCTGTTTGCCCAGGCCTTGTCCAGTGTGATCTGGGTGTCGCAGTTGCGCGCCACCCAGCTTGAAGGCCTGGTCACCAGTGCCCGTAGCCTGGCGCATTCGATGACTGCCAGCGTCAGTTATTTCCGCTCGTTGCCAGTGGCTTATCGGCCGCTGGTGCTGGACCAATTGCGCAGCATGGGCGGCACGCGTTTTGTGGTGACGCTCAATGACAAGCCGCTGGATATGGAAGTGCTGCCGCAAACGCCACGCAAGCTTGCGGTGCTCGGTGCCGTGGATGAAGTCTTGCGCCAGACCCTGGGCAGCAACGTGCATTTTTCGGTGGAGTTTGTCAGCGCCGAAGACCTGCGCATCTTCAATGCCGGCTTGAAACTCGATGAGCTGCCACGTTCCTGGGCGCATTACGCGTTGACCCTGGAACCGGTCAATCCACCGGTGCTGGTCACGCAGATCCAGTTGGCGGCTGGCGAGTGGTTGTACATCGCATCGCTCTTGCCCGAGCCTTACACCAGCCTTGAAGAGCAAGGCCTGCCGTCCCAGCAAGTGTGGTTTATCGTGCTGACCAGCGGGTTTCTGCTGCTGTTTATCGGGTTGCTGGTGCATTGGCAAAGCCGCCCGCTCAAGCGTTTGGCACGCGCGGCGCGGGACCTGTCCCTGGGGGCCGACGTGGAGCCGGTGGCCGAAGGCGGCGGCAGCGAAGTGGTGGAAGTGGGCCGTGCGTTCAATGCCATGCGCGAACGGATCAGCCGCTACCTGACCGAGCGCAGCCAGTTGTTCAGTGCGATTTCCCACGACCTGCGCACCCCGATCACACGGCTGCGCTTGCGTGTGGAGTTGTTGGAGGACGAGAAGCTGCAAGCCAAGTTCGGCCGTGACCTGGACGAGCTGGAACTGCTGGTCAAAGGTGCGTTGCAGTGCGTCAAGGACACCGATATCCACGAGAACATCGAGCCGGTGGACCTCAATCATGTGCTCGACTGCCTGGTGGAGCCGTACCTGGCGCCCAATGGCAATGGGCGGGTGACCCAGCATGGTCGGGCGCTGACGGCCTATTCGGGCAAGCCGCTGGCGCTCAAGCGCTGCATTGGCAACCTGATCGACAACGCCTTGAAGTATGGGCAGAACGCCCATCTGCATATCGAAGACGATGGCGCGCAGTTCATCCTGCATGTGGATGACGAAGGACCGGGGGTGCCGGAGCAGCGCCTGGAACAGGTCTTTGAACCGCACTTTCGCCTGGCCGGGCAGCAGCAGGGCTATGGCTTGGGGTTGGGGATTGCGCGCAACATCGCCCACAGCCATGGCGGCGAAGTCAGCCTGCAGAATTTGCGCGAAGGTGGCCTACGGGTGACCTTGCAGTTGCCCCGCACACCCGATTGAAGCGGTGGGTCAGATGCTTTGGCGCAGTCTGGCTAAATCTCTAAGCGGCGGCGCGCCAAACAGGCGGCTGTATTCCCGGCTGAACTGCGATGGGCTTTCATACCCCACCCGATAACCGGCCGCCGAGGCTTCCAGGCCCTCGGCGATCATCAGCCGCCGTGCTTCCTGCAAACGCAGCTGCTTCTGGTACTGCAACGGGCTCATGGCGGTGATGGCCTTGAAGCGGTGATGCAGGGTCGACACGCTGAGATTCACTTCCCTGGCCAAGTCATCGATGCGCAGCGGCTGCTCGTAGTTGCTGTTCAACCAGGTGATCGCACGGCTGACCCGGTGGCTCTGACTGTTGGCCACGGCGATTTCATACAGCCGATAACCCTGGGGCCCACGCAGCAAACGGTAGAGAATTTCGCGGTTGATCAATGGCGCCAGCATCGCAATGTCTTTGGGCGTATCCAGCAAACGCGCCAGGCGCAGTACGGCGTCGAGCAGTTGGGTGTCGATCTGGTCGACATACATCCCACGGGATGTCGGGCGCGTGGGCACCCCCATCGGGCCGGCTTCGGCAATCAAGGCAGTCAGTTGCGCCGGGTCGATATTGATCCGCACCGACAGGTTGGGATCTTCGGGCGTGGCATCGATGATCCGCCCGGCCACCGGCATCGCGACCGAGAACACCAGGTAGTTGAGCGGGTCATAGGCAAAGATTTCATCGGCCAGGCGCACTTCCTTGCTACCGTTGGCGAGGATGCACAGGGCGGGTTCCACCAGCACCGGCATGAAGTCGCGCGGTGTGTTGTGGCGGTTGAGGTACAGCGAGGTGATCGCCGTGCCGTAGGAACCGTCTTCCCAGGTATGCCGGTGCACGATGCCGGCCAGTTCGGCGCGCTGCTTCTCCATTTCGGCATCGAGGGGAATGGGCGGGTGTTCGGGCGACGGCATGGGGCGTCCTCTGCATGCTTCTTGGATGGGCTTAGCTTAGCGGTGGCAGTTGCAATCGCGTTATGTCGATTCTGCATAATCCTTGCCTGATCCTGCGGCGTCTCTTGAATCAGGCAAGCAACACGGCCTGTCATCTGCCTGAAACAAGGCGTATGGACTCTGAGTAAAGCCTGGGGCCGAACTGTCTATCTACGCCTCTGGCAGGATTGTGCAATAAGCCAGCAGGAATCGACTAACTCTGCCCGCACCCGCGCCCGTATCTTTGATCCTGTGGCAACACGCCCTCACAGTGCTTGCCGAGCATCACTTCTCAACGGGAGAGTCGAACATGTCCACCCCCATTCCCGCGAGCCATATGGCCTTTATCCGCGCCTGTAGCGGGTGCAGCACCGAACTGGGTGCACGCTTGAGCAGTTTGATCGAACCGGGCCGCCAGGCTCAGGGTTGCCTGCAGTTCTCGTTGCAGCATTCCCAGATTGACCCCGACGTATGGCTGGTTTCAGGTTTCTGGAGCAGCGAGCAAGCCATGAGTGCCTACTTCAGCTCGCCGGCCCTGATGTTGTTTACCGAGTTGTTGAACGACAGGGTCGTGCGCAGCATGGACTTCCGGACCTTCACCGACGCGTCTGCCCTGGATGCCTACGGCGAGTACCTGCAATTGGCCGGTTAGGGTTTAGAATGGCCGACTTTCCATTGGCCAGGACCTGCAACATGGCACGTAAAGAGTTTGCCCACCACGAAGCTGTTTCCGCCCTCGTGCGCGAAGACCAGGGTGGCTATAGCGCCGCCATTGCCGTCAAGGCACTGGATGGCATGAGCGCACCGCGCTTTCACAAGATCCTTGATGGCCAACTGTTCAAGACTGCCGATGACGCCGATGATGCGGCGGCCCAGCAATTGGAGCGCTTGATCGATATCGATGAAGAGGGCCAGTTGGCCTGGGCGACCGCAACCAACTAAAGCACACCACCGCTCCCACAGTTTTGATTGCATTTCAGTCAGGGTTTGGTGGCGCCTGGGCGGTACATCTTGAACAGCGCTTGCGGGCCCAGTTGGAAGTAATCCGCCGGGCCGCCACCGCGTAAAATCGGCTCGGCAGCAGCGGTGTCGTACACCCCGTCCTTGAGCAACCACTTGGCGATATGCACCGCGACCACTTCGCCGAGCACCAGCCAGCTAGGTACCAGTTCCTTGTCGGCCCGTTGCAGTTGAATGATCTGCGTGACCTTGCACTCGAACGACACCGGGCTCTCGCCCACCCGTGGTACGGCAATCACCTTGGACGCCACCGGCGTCAGCCCGGCCAGTTCAAACTCGTTGACCTCAGGTGAAACGGCAGCGCAGCTCTGGTTCATCTGCTCGGCCAGTGGGCGCGTGGCCAGGTTCCAGACAAATTCGCCGGTCTGTTCGATATTCTTCAGGCTGTCTTTGCGCCCGACGCTGGAAAAACCAATGATCGGTGGAATGTAGTTGAATGCGTTGAAAAAACTGTAGGGCGCCAGGTTCAGGCGGCCTTCGTTGTCCTGGGACGAAATCCAGCCAATCGGCCGTGGGCCGACGATGGCATTGAACGGGTCGTGGGGCAGGCCGTGGCCGTTGGCGGGTTCGTAGAAGTGGATGTCGTCAGGCATGGCCGGTGTTCCTGTTGCGGGGAAAAGCGCAATAGTGCAACCCCAAGGGCAGGATTTCCACAGACCGTATGGAATTTTCATTCATCGCCCACCTATTTTTCACAGCTGCACGGCCAGTCTGCACGCCAGGTCGATACCCCCCCATGAGTCGGCCTTTCGAGACTGAACTCTGGAGCCTTCTGCACAATGAACAAACTTCCTCAGATCACCCTGGCGTTCTGGGTCATGAAAATCTGTGCGACCACCCTGGGCGAAACCGCTGGGGACTTGTTGTCGATGACCCTGAACGTCGGGTATGCGATCAGTTCGATGATCCTGCTCAGTGTGTTCCTGATCACCTTGCTGACACAGTTGTGGTCGAAAACCTACAACCCGGTGCTGTACTGGATCGTAATCCTGTCGACGAGCACGGCGGGCACCACAATGTCTGACTTTATGGATCGTACCCTGGGCCTTGGGTACGCTTCTGGTTCGATGATCCTGATTGTGCTGTTGCTGATGATCTTTGCCCTCTGGCACTTGAGCGGCGATTCGTTGAACGTGAACAAGGTCCAGACCCCGCGTGGCGAGCTGTTTTACTGGGTCGCCATCCTGCTCTCCAACACCTTGGGCACGGCGCTGGGGGATTTCCTTGCCGATGACTCGGGGCTGGGCTTTGCCGGGGGCGCCATGTTGATCGGCGCGAGCATCCTGCTGGTGGTGGCGCTCAAGTACTGCACGACGGTTTCGTCGGTGGTGTTGTTCTGGGTCGCGTTTGTACTGACCCGTCCCTTTGGTGCGACCCTTGGGGACTTCCTGACCAAACCCCATGAAAAGGGCGGCCTGGACTTTGGCACCGTTGGCTCGTCGGCGGTGTTGGCGGCGGTGCTGCTGGTGATGATCGCCGGCGCCTGGTATGTACAGCGCAGGGATAGCCGCCAGCCGGTGGCAGAGCTTTCCTGACACGATGAAAAAAGGGGCCATGTCATTGGCTGACATGGCCCCTTTTTTACACCAGGCGAACGGTCAGTCCGTGGTAATCCGCGAGTGCTTGCGGGTGTCTTTCATGGTGATGTAGACCAGCAACGACACGGCAATACACGCCGTCACATACCAGTAGTAGCCGGTTTCCATGCCGATACTCTTGAACCACAGGGCGATGTATTCAGCGGTACCGCCGAAGATCGACACAGTCAGCGCGTAAGGCAGGCCTACACCCAGTGCGCGGATTTCGGTAGGGAACAGTTCGGCCTTCACCACGGCATTGATCGAGGTGTAGCCGCTGACGATGATCAGCGCCGCCATGATCAGGAAGAACGCGCCCCACCAGGTCTGCACGGTGTGCAGGGTGGTGAGGATCGGTACGGTGAATAGCGTCCCGAGGATACCGAAGGCGATCAGGATCGGCCGGCGACCGATCTTGTCCGACAGGCCGCCGACGATCGGTTGCAGGCACATGAACAGGAACAGTGTGGCTGCAGAAATGGTGGTGGAGTCGGAAATGCTCATGCCGACGGTGTTCACCAGGTACTTCTGCATGTAGGTGGTGTAGGTGTAGAAGGCCAGGGTGCCGCCCATGGTCAGGCCGACCACGGTCATCAGTTCCTTGGGGTGGCGCATCAAGGTGCGCATGGCGCTTTCCTTGGCTTTTTCCTTCTTGGTGAACGATTCGGTTTCTTCCATGCCGCGTCGCAGGTACAGCGCTACGACCGCACACAGGGCGCCAATGGCGAACGGGATACGCCAGCCCCAGGCGTACAGTTGTTCGGTTGTCAGGGTTTGTTGCAGCACGATCAGCACGCCGAGGGCGATGAGCTGGCCGGAGATCAGGGTCACGTACTGGAAGCTGGAGTAGAAACCACGACGTTCTTTGGTCGCCATCTCGCTGAGGTAAGTGGCTGAGGTGCCGTATTCGCCGCCGACCGACAGGCCCTGCAGCAAACGGGCAAATACCAGCAGGATCGGCGCGCCGATGCCGATGACTTCATAGCCAGGGCTCAGGGCAATCAGCAATGAGCCGAAGCACATTAGGTAGACCGAGGCCATCAAGGCCTTTTTACGCCCGACTTTGTCAGCGTAGAGGCCCATCAACCAGCCGCCAATCGGGCGCATCAAAAAGCCCACGGCGAAGATCGCGGCGGTGTTGAGCAGTTGGGCAGTGGTGTCGCCTTTGGGGAAGAAGGCTTTGGCGAAGTACAGCGAGAAGGCGGCGTAGACGTACCAGTCGTACCACTCGACCATGTTGCCGACCGATCCGCTGAAGATCGACTTGATCCGGCTGGAGGTAGTGCGTTCTTTTGCCGGCACGGCAGCCGACCCCAGAGGCAGGGAATTGGAGTTATCCATTGAAGGATCCTTCATGTCATTGTTTTTGTGGAGCGCGCGTCAGCGCAGCCTGGTTGGGGCTATAGCAGGAGCTGTGCCAATTGGCTGAAGGCCCGTTCTAGAAGGGTGTAGGAATTTTTTTGAGCGGAAAGCCGCTGATGATTTTTTGGTGGTGAGCGGAAATCCGCTTATGGCGGTTGTCCTCATGAGCCCCCTCAATCCATCGCAAGAAACATCTCCCGGGTTAGCCCATGCCGCTGCATCTTTTCATTGAAGGTGCGCCGTGGCAGTTGCAGCTCGGCCAGCACGGCCTTGATATCGCCTTTATGCCGGGTCAATGCGGCTTTCAGGCAGTGGGCCTCGAACGCTTCCTGCTGCGCGGCCAGGGATTGCCCTGCCTCGATACCTTCCGGCTCCGGTTCACCCAGGCCCAGCACCTGGCGTTCGGCAACGTTGGCCAACTCGCGCACGTTGCCCGGCCAGTCATGGCTCAGCAGCCGCCCCAGTTGCGGCCCGCTGAGTGGCGCGGCATCCCGGC
Organism: Pseudomonas sp. FH4; assembly: GCF_000510915.2. NCBI lineage: Bacteria > Pseudomonadati > Pseudomonadota > Gammaproteobacteria > Pseudomonadales > Pseudomonadaceae > Pseudomonas > Pseudomonas sp. FH4. The sequence continues at coordinate 63,830 of NZ_AOHN01000028.1, forward strand.
CCAGGCGCTCGGCGGCGCTCTGGGTGAAGTGTTCGAACAGTAGCGGAATGTCTTCGCGGCGCTCGCGCAACGGCGGCAGGCGCAATTGCGCAACGGTCAGGCGATAAGCCAGGTCTTCACGAAAGCGGCCGGCGCGGGCTTCGTCCAGCAGGTCGGGCTTGGTCGCGGCGATGATGCGCAGGTCCACCTTGATGCTCTGGTTGGAGCCCAGGCGTTCGAGTTTCTGCTCCTGCAGCACCCGCAGCAGCTTGACCTGCTGGGCCAGGGGCATGCTTTCGATCTCGTCGAGAAACAGCGTGCCGCCGTCGGCGTACTCCAGTTTGCCGATGCGCTTGCCCTGGGCGCCGGTGAAGGCGCCGCTTTCATGGCCAAACAGTTCGGCTTCAAACAGTTGCTCGGGGATCGCCGCACAGTTGAGGGCGACAAACGGCTTCTTCGCCCGGGGGCCGAAGTCGTGCAGGCAACGGGCGACCAACTCCTTGCCGCTGCCGGTTTCGCCACGGATCAGCACGTTGACCGGCAAGGCCGCCAAATCCAGGACTTGGCGTCGCAACGTTTGCAGGCTGCGGGACACCCCCAGCAGGCTCGATTCGAGCTTGGCCCGATGATCGGCCTGTTGGTGCAGGCGGCGGTTTTCCAGGATCAGGCCGCGCTTGTCCAGGGCTCGGCGCAGGCCGGCGAGCAGGGCGTCGGGGCTGAAGGGCTTTTCGAGGAAATCGTAGGCGCCGTCGCGCATGGCTTCGACGGCCATGGGGACGTCGCCATGACCGGTCAGCAGGATCACCGGCAGGTCGGCATCGCGTCGTTGCACCTCGGCCAGCAGCTCCAGGCCACTGAGGCCCGGCATGCGCACGTCACTGAGAATCACCCCGGGGAAATCCCTGGGCAGGTGAGCCAGGCAGTCCTCGGCACGGCTGAACAGTTGCACCTCAAAACCAGAGAGGCTCAGCCACTGTTCGACGGCCGTGCGGATGCTGGCCTCGTCATCAACCACGATCACCGCGTTCAGCATAGGTCCGGCGCCTCCAGCGCAATGGGCAGGGTCAGGGTGAAGACGGCGCCGTCGCCGTGGTTGGCAGCACTCAAGCGTCCCCCCAGTTCATGCACGATAGCGTAGGACACCGCCAACCCGAGCCCGAGGCCGTCACCCACCGGTTTGGTGGTGAAGAACGGGTCGAACACATTATTCAGGTGTTCCTCGGCAATGCCGCCGCCGCTGTCGCTCACACTCAAGTGCCACAGTTGTTGATCGGCATGCAGGCGGATTTCCAGGCGTTTGTGCGGCGCGTTGGCCATGGCATCGAGGGCATTGCGCAACAGGTTGATCAGCACTTGTTCGAGGCGAATGGCATCACCACGCACCCAGGCCGGGCGGGTCAGGTCGAGCACGATGCTGATGGCTTCGTCGCGCAGGCGGGCGTCGAGCAAATGCAGGGACTGGTCGACCACGGTCGCCAGGTCCAGGCGTTCGCGCAGGCCGCTGGGGCTTTTGCGGGCGAAGGTCTTGAGGTGGCCAGTGAGGCCTGCCATGCGGGTGAGCATATCGTCCAGGGGCGTCAGCGCCTGGTAAGCGTCATCGATGCGCCCGTGATCGAGCAGCAGGCGCAAGGTGGCCAGTTGCATGCGCTGGGCAGTCAGTGGCTGGTTGATTTCATGGGCCAGGGCCGCAGACATCTGTCCCAGTGCTGCCAGCTTGGCCGATTGCACCAGGCCATCCTGGGCGGTGCGCAAGGCCTGGGTGCGCTCTTCCACCAGGCGCTCCAGTTCTTCGCGGCTGCGCTGGCGCAAACGGGCCAGGCGCCAGCGTTGGGTCAGGAACAACAGCAGGAACACCAGTGCCAGCCACAGGCCGGCGGCGGCGAGCCCAGCATTACGCTGATCTTCAAAGGCGACCTGGGGTTTGCGCAGTAAGTGCAGGGTCCAGCCTTCGGCTTTGAGGGGCAGGGATTCCCAGATGTAGTTGGCGTTGCCTGCGGGGCCGGCCACACGCACCAGGTGACTGTTTTCGTCGAAGCGCTGCAAGGTCTGAGTGTCCAGGGGCAGCAGTTGTTTCTTGTCGTATTGGCGCGTGGCCTTGAGCTCAGCCAGATCGTTGGCCGACAGCGGGCGCAGGTTGCGGTAACGCCATCCGGGTTTATTGGCGATAAATACAATGCCCCGTGCATCACTGACCAGCAGCAGGTCATCGCCCTGGGCCCACTCGCGTTCCAGTTCCGGGAACTCCAGCTTGACCACCATGGCGCCAATGAACTGCTCCTGCTCATCCACTACCGCGCTGGAAAGGAAATACCCCGGGATCCCGGTGGTCACCCCCACCGCATAAAAACGCCCGGTGCCCTGGCTGCGGGTCTGGCTGAAGTAGGGGCGAAACGCATAGTTGTGGCCGACATAGCTGCTGGGCAGGCGCCAGTTACTGGCAGCCACGGCTAGCCCGGTACGGTCCATCAATTCCAGGGTCGAAGACTGCGCGGCGCCGTTGATACGTTCCAGCTTGTGGTTGAGCACGTCCTGGGTCGCCGGATCCAGTGGGCCTTTCAAGGCGCGGATCATTTCCGAATCCAGGGCCAGCACGGCGGGCAGGGCGCGGTAACGTTCGATCAGGGTGTGCAAGGAGTTGGCATACAGTGCCAACTGCTGGTTCGCGCGCCCGGCATCGTCCACCAGTGACTGGCGTTCGGCCTGGCGGATGGCCACGCTGGCCGCCAGGACGGCACCGGCAATAATCAGCAGGGAGTAGAAGGTCAGACGCAATGGGCGAGGGATCGCGATCATACGAGAATGAGCAGCTGCAGTAGGGGGCGAGCACCATAACATGTGCCGCTTGGATCTTGTGGCGAACGGGCTGGTGTGACAGCTGGGCTTGTGTGGGAGAGGGCTTGCTCGCGAAAGCAGTGTGTCATTCAACGCATCCAGCGCCTGATTCAGCGCTTTCGCGAGCAAGCCCGCTCCCACATGACTGCGTTTGCAGCGACCACAAAAAAGGCGACTGCGGCATGGAGCCACAGTCGCCTTTTATCCTTGCTGGGAGGTGCTTACTGCACTTCTACCGCCAGGCTCTCACTGATCTTTTGCTGCCAGATGGCAGGACCTGTGATGTGTACCGACTCACCGTTGCTGTCGACTGCAACAGTCACCGGCATGTCTTTGACGTCGAACTCGTAGATCGCTTCCATGCCCAGTTCGGCGAACGCCACCACACGCGACTTCTTGATGGCTTGCGCCACCAGGTAAGCCGCGCCGCCGACGGCCATCAGGTACACGGCCTTGTGGTCCTTGATTGCTTCGATGGCGGTCGGGCCACGCTCGGATTTGCCGATCATGCCCAGCAGGCCAGTCTGTTCAAGGATCTGGCGGGTGAACTTGTCCATCCGCGTAGCAGTGGTCGGGCCAGCCGGGCCAACCACTTCTTCGCGCACCGGATCGACCGGGCCGACGTAGTAGATGAAACGACCCTTGAGGTCGACCGGCAGGGTTTCGCCCTTGTTCAGCATCTCGACCATGCGCTTGTGCGCTGCGTCGCGACCGGTGAGCATCTTGCCGTTGAGCAGCACGGTTTCGCCCGGTTTCCAGCTCTGCACATCTTCCGGGGTCAGGGTGTCGAGGTTGACCCGACGCGCCGACGGGCCGGCTTCCCAGACGATTTCCGGGTAGGCGTCCAGAGGTGGCGCTTCCTGGGCAACCGGGCCGGAACCGTCGAGCACAAAGTGCGTGTGACGGGTGGCTGCGCAGTTGGGGATCATGCACACCGGCAGGGAGGCGGCGTGGGTCGGGTAGTCCATGATCTTCACGTCGAGCACGGTGGTCAGGCCACCCAGGCCCTGGGCACCGATGCCCAGTTGGTTGACCTTCTCGAACAGCTCCAGGCGCATCTCTTCGATACGGTTGGACGGGCCGCGCTTTTTCAGCTCGTGAATGTCGATGGATTCCATCAACACTTCCTTGGCCATCACTGCGGCTTTCTCGGCGGTGCCGCCGATGCCGATGCCGAGCATGCCCGGTGGGCACCAGCCGGCGCCCATGGTCGGAACGGTCTTGAGCACCCAGTCGACGATCGAGTCGGACGGGTTGAGCATGGCCATTTTCGACTTGTTCTCGGAACCGCCACCCTTGGCCGCCACGTCCACTTCCACGGTGTTACCCGGGACGATGGAGTAGTGGATCACCGCAGGGGTGTTGTCCTTGGTGTTCTTCCTGCTACCTGCCGGGTCGGCGAGGATCGAGGCCCGCAGGACGTTTTCCGGCAGGTTGTAGGCGCGACGCACGCCTTCGTTGATCATGTCGTCCAGGCTCATGGTGGCGCCATCCCAGCGCACGTCCATGCCGACACGGACGAACACGGTGACGATCCCGGTGTCCTGGCAGATCGGGCGGTGGCCGGTGGCACACATGCGCGAGTTGATCAGGATCTGGGCCATGGAGTCACGGGCTGCCGGCGATTCTTCGCGCAGATAGGCCTCGTGCATCGCCTGGATGAAGTCAACGGGGTGGTAGTAGGAAATGAATTGCAGGGCGTCGGCAACGCTCTGAATCAGGTCGTCTTGCTTGATCACGGTCATGAGTCGCGCTCCTCTATAAGGGAACATTCAATAAAGGTGGCTTCAGTGTTGCATCGGTCGGCTGAAGCCACCTTTCCAAGGCACGCCAAGTGGTGCAGGCGCGACGCTAAAAAGGCGCGGCAGTATAACCCGGCGCGGTGGCCGATACACCCGACGATGGTCACGAATGGCTGGCTCGATTTAGCTGTAGGAGCGAGCTTGCTCGCGAAAAACGTGAATCTGGTGGGTTTCGTCAGGCAGCCCGCGCTATCGTTAGCGACATTCGCGAGCAAGCTCGCTCCTACAGTTGAAGAGTTTTATGCCTGAACTGCACGTCGGCGCACGCCACTGGTCGGTTTCCACCGGCAGCAATCTGCTGGATGCCTTGAACCAGGCGGGCGTGGCAGTTCCCTACAGTTGCCGCGCCGGAAGTTGTCACGCTTGCCTGGTGCGGTGCCAGGGTGAGGTCGAGGACAAGCAGCCCGATGCCTTGAGCCCGGCACAACGCCAGGCCGGTTGGCGCCTGGCCTGCCAGTGCCAGGTCACGGGTGACGTGCAGGTTGAAGCCTTTGACCCCTTGCGCGATGGTGCAGCGGCAACGGTACTGAGCGCGGACTGGTTGAGCCCGACGGTGCTGCGCCTGCGTCTGCAACCGGAGCGTGGGCTGCGTTATCGGGCCGGCCAGCACCTGGTGTTGTGGGCGGGTACGGTGGCGCGGCCATATTCCCTGGCCAGCCTGCCCCAGGACGATCCGTTCCTGGAGTTCCACCTTGATTGCCGCTTGCCCGGCGAGTTCAGTGATCTTGCTCGGCAGCTACAGGCCGGTGATCAACTGCGCCTGGGCGAACTGCGCGGCGGGGCGTTGCACTACGATCCGGACTGGCAATTCCGGCCGCTGTGGCTGCTGGCATCCGGCACCGGCCTGGCCCCCTTGTGGGGCGTGTTGCGCGAAGCCTTGCGCCAGGATCACCAGGGCGCCATCCGCGTGATTCACCTGGCTCATGATACGGGCGCGCATTATCTGGCCGAACCCCTGGCCCAGCTTGCCGCCAGCCATGACAACCTCACCGTCGAGCTGTGGACAGCGGCGCAGTTGGCCGGTGCTTTGGCGCAACTGCGGCTTGTTTCCCGGCAAACCCTGGCCTTACTCTGCGGGCATCCCGACAGTGTCGAGGCCTTTTCCAAGCGCCTGTTCCTGGCGGGCCTGCCGCGTAATCAACTGCTGGCCGATGTGTTCCTGCCCCGTGGTTGAGCGCTGATTCCAATCTGCGAGACTCACCATGACCGATGCCATTGTGCTGCAACGTGACCGTGGGCTGCTGATTCTGCAGCTCAATCGCCCCGACAAGAAAAACGCCCTGACCCGCGCCATGTACCATCAGTTGGCCGAGGCGTTGGAGCAGGCTGATGCTGATAACACGGTCAATGCGGTACTGATCCAGGGCAGCAGCGAGTGTTTTACCGCCGGCAACGACATTGGCGACTTCTTGCAACAACCGCCCACGGACCTGGACAGCCCACCGTTCCTCTTCATGAAAAGCCTGCTTAATTGCCGCAAACCGGTGATCGCTGGCGTGGCCGGTGCTGCGGTGGGCATTGGCACGACGCTGTTGCTGCATTGCGACCTGGTGTATGTCAGCCGCGATGCCCGGTTGCGCATGCCGTTCGTCAACCTGGGGCTGTGCCCGGAGTTTGGCTCCAGCCTGATCCTGCCGCGTTTGCTTGGGCATGCGAAGGCTGCCGAACTGTTGCTGCTGGGCGAAGGATTCAGCGGCGAGCAAGCAGCGCAGTGGGGCATTGCCACACAAGCGCTGGACAGTGGCGAAGCCGCGCTGGCCAAGGCGCGGGAGGTGGCCGAGCGTTTCGAGAGCCTGGCGCCGGGCGCGGTGCAGATCAGCAAACAGTTGATGAAGAGCGTTGATCGCGAGCAGTTGCGCCAGGTGATCGAGGAGGAGGGCGCGCTGTTTACCCAGCGGTTGAGGTCGCCGGAGGCGATTGCGGCGTTGTCGGGGTTTATTGCCAGGCGCTGATGACGCTTTCGCGAGCAAGCCCGCTCCCACATGGGAATGCATTTCAAGTGTGTGCGGGCTTGCCCGCGATGGAGCCGGCCCAGTCACCCCATCACCCTGCTCTGTAATGCAAAAAGCCCCGGCACTTACATGCCAGGGCTTTTGCTTTCAGCCGGTCACTCAGACCATCTTGTCGCCAACATGCAGGATCTTCATGCCGTTGGTGCCACCGATGGTGTGATAGCTGTCACCTTTGGTCAGGATCACCCAATCGCCTTTCTCCACCACGCCACGCTTGAGCAGTTCGTCGATGGCAGCCTGGCTGACTTGCTCAGGCGGCAGGGACGCCGGGTCGAACGGTACGGTGTACACGCCACGGAACATGGCCGCACGGGCCTGGGTTTCGCGGTGTGGGGAGAACGCGTAGATCGGGATCGAGGAGCGGATACGCGACATGATCAACGGCGTGTAGCCACTTTCGGTCAAGGCGATGATCGCCTTTACACCCGGGAAGTGGTTGGCGGTGTACATGGCGGCCAGGGCGATGCTCTGGTCGCAGCTTTCGAACACTTTGCCGATGCGGTGGCTGGAGGTCTTGCTGGTCGGGTGCTTTTCGGCGCCGACACAGATACGCGCCATGGCCTGGACCGCTTCCAGCGGGTACGGGCCGGCAGCACTTTCCGCCGAGAGCATCACGGCGTCGGTGTAGTCGAGCACGGCGTTGGCCACGTCGGACACTTCGGCACGGGTCGGCATCGGGTTCTGGATCATCGACTCCATCATCTGGGTCGCCACGATCACCGCTTTATTGTGGCGACGAGCGTGCAGGATGATTTTCTTCTGGATGCCGATCAGCTCAGCATCACCGATTTCCACGCCGAGGTCGCCACGGGCAACCATCACTGCGTCGGATGCCTTGATCAGGCCGTCGAGGGTTTCGTCGTCGGCCACGGCTTCGGCGCGCTCGATCTTCGCCACCAGCCAGGCGGTACCGCCGGCCTCGTCGCGCAGTTGGCGGGCGTATTCCATGTCGGCGGCGTCGCGTGGGAAGGACACGGCGAGGTAGTCCACTTCCATTTCGGCGGCGAGCTTGATGTCAGCCTTGTCTTTTTCAGTCAGGGCTGGCGCGGTCAAGCCACCACCACGACGGTTGATGCCTTTGTGGTCGGACAGCGGGCCGCCGATGATCACGGTGCAGTTCAGCTCGGTGACGGTGGCGGTGTCGACGCGCATGACCACTCGGCCATCGTCCAGCAGCAGTTCGTCGCCGACGCCGCAATCCTTGACCAGGTCCGGGTAGTCGATACCCACGACTTGCTGGTTGCCTTCGGTCAGCGGATGGCTGGTGGAGAAGGTGAACTTGTCACCGATCTTCAGCTCGATGCGCTTGTTGGCGAATTTGGCGATCCGGATCTTCGGACCTTGCAGGTCACCCAGCAGCGCGACGAAGCGGCCATGCTTGGCGGCGATGTCACGTACCAGCTTGGCGCGAGCCTTGTGCTCGTCCGGGGTGCCGTGGGAGAAGTTCAGACGGGCAACGTCCAGGCCAGCCAGAATCAGCTGTTCGAGGACTTCCGGCGAGTTACTGGCCGGGCCAAGGGTGGCGACGATTTTGGTACGACGGACGGACATGCACGGACTCCTGAGTTCTAGCGCTGGGGAAGGCTACTATGCTCTTTGGCTGTAGTCATTGTTCGTTTGCACTACTTATTATCGATTCGCTTGTTTTCACTCTAAGGAGCGGGACGAACAACCCTGAAGATTTTCGCCCAAGGGTCGATACACTGCTCAAGACAGGAGAACACCCCATGCGAGTTTTGATCATTGCTGCCCTGGCCGTCAGTGTTGTCGGCTGTACCCGTTGGTCGATGGACCATCATTTGAACAATGCCTACCGTGCCTACAACGTAGGCGACTGCGAACGGGTCACGTTGGAGTTGTCCCAGGTCGACCGTGAAAGCCGCTCCCGTCGCTACGTGCAGCCGGAGGTCTCGATGCTGCGTGGGCAGTGCCTGGAGCGGCAGAAGTTGTTTGTGGACGCGGTGCAGACCTATCAGTTCATCATCAGCCAATACCCGGCGAGCGAATATGCATTCCGCGCTCGCGCACGCCTGGACACGCTGCAACAACTGGGGCATTACCCCGGTGCAAGCCCGGCACGAGCACGCCCAGCAGCCTTGTAATGACATTTGTCATTTCATAGCTGGCCTCTTGCCAGAGTTAGGCTATTCTTTGGATGTCCGTTTGTACAACTTTCAAGTCAAACAGATATAAACCCGAGTTTCGGCGCAGCTAACGTGATGTCGTACCGAGATCCAGGGAGAGCGGGGCGTTGCAGGCAGCGCTCCGGCCCGAATTACAGGAGCGGCCAGAGTCATGGCCATTGGACGGCGATCTCAGCATGTTTACCGACCGACGAATTGAGCGGCATCAATTGCCCGGCTTTTTACAGGTATTCAACCGCTTCACGGATAAGCCCATCGGTTACTTGGGCAACATCTCCAGTGAAGGGCTGATGCTGATCAGCCAATTACCCATGATGGTCAACGTGGATTTTGAGCTGCGCTTGAAAATCCCCGGACCTGAGGGGGATATGCATGCCATTGATTTTACGGCCACTTGCCTGTGGAGTCGTGAAGATATTAACCCCCTACATTACGATTCGGGGTTCATCCTGCTGCAGGCACCCGCCGAGTACGGGCAACTGATGGTCGCGTTGTTGCAGTACTTCAGTTTTTACCCCTTGCAGACTTCGGCCTAGCGCCATACGCCCTTCATAGCACGCCGGCTTTTTTCCAACCCAGGTAACGGGTGACCAGGTCGGCTCCCAGGTCCGAGGGGTGGGCATCCAGCACCGCCAGGCCCTGCGCTTTCAGGCGGTCATGCAGTTCTTCCCGGGCATTGAGGTAGTCGACACTGCCACAGTAGGCCAGCGCTTGCGGTAGGGTTTGCACGGGGGCCTGGCGCACTTGATCCAGCACTTCTTCGCGCAGGCTCGCGACCAATACCCGATGCTGGCGACCGATGCGCTTGACTGCGGTAAGCAGATCCTCGTCGTCTTCATCACGCAGGTTGGTCACGACAATCACCAGCGCCCGGCGTTTCTGGCGGGCCAGCAGTTGATTGGCCGCGCCCTGGTAGTCAACGGCTCGTCGGGTGGTGTCCAGGTCGTATACCGCGTTGAGCAACTGGTTCAATTGGCCACTGCCCTTGACCGGCGCCAGGTAGCGCGGCTGGTCGCTGGCGAAGGTACACAGGCCCACGGCATCGCCCTGGCGCAAGGCTACATAGCTGAGCAGCAGGCAGGCGTTGAGGGCGTGGTCGAAATGCGACAGTTCGCCGTCCTGGCTACGCATCCTCCTGCCGCAATCGAGCATGAAGACAATCTGCTGGTCGCGTTCATCCTGGTATTCCCGGGCAATCGGCGTGCGTTGCCGTGCGGTAGCCTTCCAGTCGATCTGGCGCAGGCTGTCACCCTCGCGAAACTCCCGCAGTTGATGAAACTCCAGGCCCAGGCCGCGACGCTGGCGCTGGCGTACACCCAGTTGGCTGAGCCAGTTATCCACGGCGAGTAACTGAGCACCGTACAGGCGGGCAAAATCCGGATAGACCCGTGTGGCATCCTTGACCGGCACCTGGCGTTTTGCTGTCCACAATCCCAGGGGGCTGGGCAGGTGCACCTCACAGCGTTCGAAGCTGAAATGCCCGCGGCTCAAGGGTCGCAGGCGGTAGCCCAGGTCACTGTGCTCACCGGGGCGCAGGGCGATGAACTGCGGCAGGTTTTGCATGCTCAATCCATCCGGTACGTGATCAAACACCTTCAGGATCAGCGGCTGTGGATAGTCATGCTCCAGGGTAATCCGCACCTCGCTCCAGCGCCCCAAAGCCAGGCTGCCCGGCATCTGCCGGCGCAGGCGTGGCGAGGGGCGGCGCTTGAGGCGGGCCGCATCGAGCAATGTCAGCAACAACAGCGCCAGGAGCAGGCCCCAGGCCACGGAGTGCAGGGTGACCGGCACCTTGAATTGCAGGGCCATGGCCGTTCCGAGGGCGATGTTCAGACCCAGCAACACCGCGAGCCAGGCCAGCAACAGGCGAGTGGGTCTCATGGGCAGGTCACTGGCGGGGTGCCGACACTTGGTCGAGCAGTTGGGTCAGCACCTGATCCACTTCCAGCCCTTCGATATCCAGCTCCGGGGCGATGCGTACCCGATGGCGCAACACCGCTAGCGCGCAGCTCTTGATGTCGTCCGGGGTCACGAATTCGCCACCGCGCAGCAGGGCGCGGGCGCGGGCACCACGGACCAGGGCGATGGAGGCCCGCGGTCCGGCGCCAAGGATCAGGCCGGGCCAGGTGCGGGTGGTGCGGGCCAGGCGTACGGCGTAGTCGAGTACCTGCTCATCCAGGGCCAGCTCACTGGCGACCTGCTGTAACAGCAGCACATCATTGGCCTGGAGCACGGTGCGCAGAGGCTGTACGTCGAGCATGTCGGCGCGGGATGAACGGGTCACTTCACGCACCATATCCAGCTCTTGCTGCGCGTTCGGGTAGTCCATGCGCACCTTGAGCATGAACCGGTCGAGTTCGGCCTCAGGTAGCGGGTAAGTGCCTTCCTGCTCGATGGGGTTCTGGGTGGCCAGCACCATAAAGGGTTGGCCGATAGGCAAGGCTTCGCCCTCAAGGGTGACCTGGCGTTCCTGCATGGCTTCGAGCAAGGCGGCCTGGGTTTTCGCCGGGGCCCGGTTGATCTCGTCCGCCAGTAGCAGGTGGGTGAACAACGGCCCTTTGCGCAGCTTGAACTGTTCGGTGTGCAAGTCGTACACGGCATGACCTGTGACATCGCTGGGCATCAGGTCCGGGGTGAACTGGATACGTGCGAAGTCGCCGTCAAAGCAGCGGGCCAGGGCGCGTACCAGCAAGGTCTTGCCCAGGCCGGGAACGCCTTCGAGCAGTACATGGCCGCCGGCGATCAGCGCAGTCAGTACGTCATCGATCACCGCATCCTGGCCAATCACCGCCTTGCGCAATTCGGTGCGCAGCGCTTGGGCCAACTGGGTGGCCCGCCCGGTGTCGAGGGTGTTGGATAAGTCCACTGGAGAGTCGCTCATAGGGCATTCCTGAGAGTTTGCAGGCAGGCCACCTGGCGGCTGAAGTCGGCGCTGGAAAGCCGCTTTGCCGGGAGTGGGCCGAGGGCCTGGCTGATAATTGAAGCGGGTTGACGGGTCAGGCGTTCAAGGGCCTGCCATTGTCCGGCGGTATCCAGTTGCTCGAATCCGGGGTGGCGGCGGCGCGCGGTGCGCTGGATATCGCGCTGCAAGGCTTGCAGCAGGCTGTTTTGCCCGCTGCGGCGCAGCAGGAAGTCGGCACTGGCATTCAGGTGTTCCAGCAATTGGCGGCGGGCTTTCGGGGCCGGCGCCTGGATGGGCCCTTGGCGTACTCCGGCGCGCCACAACCCCAGCAGAATCAAGGCGGCGAGTGCCACCAGGGCCTGGGGGGAATAACGCAGCAACAGGCTGAACAGATTCTCGACATCAGTATTGGACAGCAGGGTGACATCGCTGCCCTGGGTCAGGTACCACAGTAGCCAGGCGTTGTCGTGCAAGCCGATGGCCGGGATTTTCCACAGCTCGCTGTCGGTGATCACGGTCACCCGACCGTGCCCGAGATTGAGTTGCATCAGGTGGCTGGACTTGGCGCTGTTGGCCGAAAACTGTGCAAGGTGCCTGGGGTCGATGAGGTTGAAGTCCGTGTCGAAACTGAAAAACGCCGGTGCGGTTTCGTTATCGACATAGAGCCGTGTCAGGTCCGGTTTCTTGCCCTTGCGAGCGGGAGCCGGCTGGTCGAAATCATCGCTGAAGGCCTGGCGCAACTGCAGTCGATCGAGCAGCAGGTCGCCGCTGTCCTGGGTTTCTTCATCCCAGATGGCTTCGGCCACCAGCAGCAGATGGCCGCCGGCCTTGGTCCACTCCAGCAGTTGTTCAACCTGGCGTGGGGTCATGTTACTGCGCTCGCTGAGCAACAGCAGGCTGCTGCCTTTGGAGGGCAGGGTGGCCAAGCGCTCCAGGTTTTGGGCGTGCTCGACGGCCAGGCCTTGCTGGCTGAGGAAATGTTCCGCAGCCAGGTAGGGATTGGCCTGGGCTTCGGGGGATGGGCCGCGATCGACGACTTCCTCATAGGGGATCGCCTTGTGCCAGGCGTAGAAGCCTCCTGCCGTCAGCAGGCACGCCAGGATCAACCCGAGCCAGATCAGCAGCCGGTTCATTGCGCGGCCTCGCTGTTGAACAAGCTGCGCCAATGGGTGCAGAGCTGTTGTTGGGCCAGGGGCGTCGGTACGCGATGGCCATAGGCGAGATTTTGCCAGTGCCGGGTCAGGTCGTCGCTGAACGCCAGCAGTTGTGGATGTTGCAAATGGCGCACGTGTTCCAGGACCTGACCTTCGGTGTCGGCGTTTTTCAGTGGCAGGTTGAAGTCATGCAGCAGCCGGCTAAGCAGGCCGCGATACAGCAGGCCAAGGGCTTCACGGGGTTGCGTGGCCCAGAGTTGCTCGGCGGCACTGGCGATATCGTCGGGCAAGGTTTCCACACCCATGTCCAGGCCGAATAGTTGTGACGGCATCGGTTGCGTCGGCGTGGGGCGGGCTGCGCGGCGACGGCTGACAAAGGCGTGCAACCAGTCGCGATAGCGCCAGGCGACCAGGCCAATACCTGCGATCAGCAGGCCCCACAACAGCACCTCCATGACGAGTGCCAGGGACTTGAATGTGTCGCTGTTGAGCTTTTTGAATAAGGATTCAAGCCAGGCAGGCAGCCGTGCATCACCTGTGGGCTTGGCTTTGTCGGTGGTCTTGTCCTCGCCAAAACGGTAGCGGGTAACGGTCTCTGGGTTCTTGAAGGGGGGGTGTTCCAGCAGGCGCTTGATCGCCTGGCTGGCGGCGGGCGTACTCAACGGTTTCGCGGGCTGGGGTTTATCGGCCATGGCGTGGGGTGTTGGCGGGACCACCAGCAGGCCGACAGCCAGCAGCAGGACGGCCACTGCCGATCCCAGGCGCTGGCGCAAACGGCGGAACACCAATTCCAGGTCCCAGGCTTCAAGCACGGTACGCCGGTTCAGGTAGAGGCTGAATCCACACGCCACATAGATTGGCTCCCAGAGCACCAGAATCAGGGCGTAGAAGGCATTGCTCAGGTGTTCCAGCCAGAGCCAGTCCTGGCTGCTGGCCAGCGCCAGTTGCTGCCAGTCCCAGTCCAGTTCTACCTGTTGTGGCAGGAAGAGGTAGAACAGCGCCATCAAGCCAATCCACAGGGCTGTTTCCAGGTGTATGCCGATCAGCGTCAGCCAGCGTGCAGCGCCGGCATTACGTTGTTGCAGCACTCCCAACCGCTGTTGGCGGGCCTGGCCTGCGAGGCCTTCAAGTTGCACCACGGGCATGACAAAGCTGCGACTGAGGCTAAAGCGTCTCCAGGTCAGGCTGGCCAGCAGTTGCCCCTTGAGCAGACGCGGCCATTGGCGCAGCGCTTGCTTGAGGGTGGGTGTCTCGCCAAATAGCGCCTTGGACAGGATATACAGCGGCAGGCGCTCAAAGGCGGGTTTCAACCACCAGAACACCAGCACGGCTACAGACGGGTAGTCCCACAGTACAAGGCTGATCAGGGCAAAGATCGGCAGGCTCACCAAGGCCCAACTGCTCATCAATAGCACACGGTGCTCACGGGCCAGCAATACCCCCAGGTCCATGGCCTCCCATGTGGAGCGAGGGCGGATCACCACGCTGGCGTCACTCAGGCGCATGACGACTCCTGCCGGCGAACAGCAGATAGGCGATCACCATCGCCCAGAGCGTGGCGCCCACCAGGTATTTCCCCCAAGGCTCCACGGCGGTTGTGGAGGACCAATAGGCTTCTATAAAGGCGGCAATCAGCAGGAATACAATCACCCCACAGATCATTTGCACGCTTTTACGGGCGGCCAGCCGCAGGGCTTCACCCCGGGGCAGCGCACCCGGTGCGATCAAGGCCCAGCCCAATTGCAGGCCAGCCGCGCCGGCCAGGGCGATGGCCGTCAGTTCAAAGGCACCATGGCCGATGACAAAGGACCAGAAGGTTTGCCCGTAGCCGATTTCTGTCAGGTGCCCGGCGATGGCGCCGATCATCAGGCCATTGAAAAACAGGAAAAACACGCTGCCCAGGCCAAACAGCAAGCCGCCGGCGAAGGTCTGGAAGGCGATGCCGATGTTGTGCATGACGTAGTAGCCGAACATCATCCAATCCTCACTCGACGCCCGCTCGGCCGCGCGCCCCAGGCGGCTGGCGTCGGGGTCGTACATGCCCTGCATCTCGGTCACTTGCTGGGGGCTGACGATGGCGTAGATCAGGTCGGGGAACAGATAGACCAGCAGCGCAATACCGATCAGGCTGCCAAAGAACAGCAGGCAGGCCACCAGCACGAAGCGCCACTGTTCGCGAACCGTGCGGGGGAAATCGGCCAGCAGGAAGCTCAGGGTCTTGGCGCCGAGTTGGCTGCGATGGCGATACAGTTGTTGATGGCCGCGCAGGGCCAGTTGTTGCAGTGGGTCTACCAGGTAGCTGCTGTAGCCGCGCTCCTGCGCCAGCGCCAGGTGTTGGCACAGGCGTCGGTAATCATGGGGGAAGTGCGTCAGGTCCTGGGTCTTGGCCTTGCCTTGTTCAAGCAGTGTCACTTGCGTGGCGAAGGCCTGCCAATGCGGCTGGTGACGGGTTTCGAACAGGCTCTGTTTCATGAAGGCCCCAGCAGGCCACGGGCCACGCCATTGAGTTGTTCCACGGCGCGTGCGGGGGAAACCTGCAGGGGCGTGGCCAGAATCGCCGCCAGCTCGTGGGTCCGTTCGGCGGAGAGATCGGCCTGGCGCTCGGCAAAACCCAGGATCGCCCGCTGCTCGTTCAGCTCAAGGGCAAAGGGCAGGCGCAATGCCGGGGCCTGGGGCACGTGTGGCCGGGCCAGGGGCTGCTCGCGATAAATCACCAGTGTCCCGGCCGCAATGTCGCCCAGGCGCTTGAAGTGGGGATGTTGCAGGCAACTGATGGCGCCGAGGAAGTAGCCGAACGGCAACATATCGACAAAGCGCAGCAGGTTGCGGATCAAGGAGGCGGACCAGCCAATGGGCGTGCCGTCATCCTGTACCACGCGCAGGCCCATGATCTGCTTGCCCGGTGAACAGCCCTGGTTAAGCACTTCGAACAGCACCATGTACCACCAACTGACGAGAAACAGCAGGATCGAGCCGAGGCCGATGCCCAGGTTGCCGAGAAACGCCAAGGCGATGAACAGGATGCCGAGGATCAGGCCGCGCAGGCCCAGGTCGAAGCCGAATGCCAGTGCCCGGGGCATCAGCCCGGCGGGGCGCAAGGGCAGGTCGATACCTTCGGGGGTCTCGATCTGGTAGCGAGTGTCCAATGGGGCGGTGGGCATTGCGTTCCCTGGCAGTGCGGCGTGGCTGGGCATGGGCAACCTCATCGGCTGGCCGGCAAGTTGAGAGGCCGATGCTAGCAGTGTCGTCGCTGGAAGTAACACCAGAAAATGCGCCAAGGTTTCACTGAATGTTTATCCAGTGCATATGGCGCTGGCCCTGGGCGGCATCCAGCGCCTAGACTTTGTCGGTCTTCAGCACAGGAATAGCCCGTGACCTCGATCTTCTGGTACGACTATGAAACCACCGGCATCAACCCACGCAGCGACCGCCCGCTGCAGGTCGCCGGGGTTCGCACCGACCTTGACCTCAATGAGATAGGGCCGCCGGTCAACCTCTATTGCCAGCCCAGCGAGGATATCCTGCCGCACCCGGCTGCGTGCATGATCACTGGCATTACCCCCGGCCAACTGGCGGAAAAAGGCCTGGCCGAAGCCGATTTCATGACGCGGGTGCATGCCGAACTGGCGGCCCCCGGCACCTGCGGCGCGGGTTACAACACCCTGCGTTTCGACGATGAAATGACCCGCTACAGTTTGTATCGCAACTTTTTCGACCCTTATGCGCGGGAATGGCAGGGCGGGAACAGTCGTTGGGACTTGATCGATGTGATGCGCACGGCTTATGCCCTGCGTCCCGACGGTATCGTCTGGCCCGAGCAGGACGGGCACGTGACCCTCAAGCTGGAGCGCTTGACGGCGGCCAATGGGATCGACCATGGCCAGGCTCACGAGGCCTTGGCCGACGTGCGTGCCACCATCGCCTTGGCGCGCCTGGTCCGGGACAAGCAACCCAAGTTGTACGAGTGGTTGTTTCAACTGCGCAGCAAGCAGCGGGTCATGGATCAAATCCGCCTGTTGCAGCCTATGGTGCATATTTCCGGGCGTTTCTCCGCCGAACGCCATTACCTGGGGGTCGTCCTGCCGCTGGCGTGGCATCCGCGCAATCGCAACGCGTTGATTGTCTGTGACCTGGGGCTCGACCCGCAGGGGTTGCTGGACCTGGATGCCGAAACCCTGCGCCAGCGTCTGTATACCCGACGCGATGAGTTGGCCGAAGGTGAGTTGCCGGTGCCGCTCAAACTAATACACATCAATCGTTGCCCGGTGGTTGCGCCGCTGAGTGTGTTGCGGGCACAAGACCAGCAGCGCTTGAATCTGGACATGAGTGAATATCAGGCCCGGGCACTGCGGCTAACTGACGCACAGGAACTTTGGCAGGATAAATTGCCAGCGATTTATGCCGAAGAAGATTTCGCTGCCAGCACCGACCCGGAGCAACAGCTCTACGATGGTTTTATTGGTGATCGGGATCGGCGGTTATGTGAACAAGTCCGGACTGCGGAGCCTGCGCAATTAGCACGCCAGCAGTGGCCTTTTGATGATCATCGTTTGCCGGAATTATTGTTTCGCTATCGTGCCCGTAACTTTGCGTACACCTTGGACGATGAAGAGCAACAACGCTGGAAACTATTCTGTCAGCAACGCTTGTCAGACGCGGATTACGGTGCGCCCAATACCCTTGAGAGTTTCAATAAAGCCAGGCTTGAATTGGACGTTAGTGCTACATCGTTTCAGCGTCAGGTACTGGATGAATGGCAGGAATATGCTGACGCTTTACGCCAGCGCCTGAGTCTGTAATCGGCACTTTATAAAAGACGGCAATA
This sequence comes from Pseudomonas sp. FH4, assembly GCF_000510915.2. NCBI lineage: Bacteria > Pseudomonadati > Pseudomonadota > Gammaproteobacteria > Pseudomonadales > Pseudomonadaceae > Pseudomonas > Pseudomonas sp. FH4. Next base: position 81,480 of record NZ_AOHN01000028.1, read on the forward strand.
AAAAAACGCCAGCGAACTGGCGTTTTTTATTGTGTCGCGAATCAGGTGGCGACCTGGCGAGCCTTAGCCCAGCAGGGTAGCCCAGCCTTCAACCACGTCACCGCCCCACTTGGCTTTCCACTCTTTCAGAGTCTTGTGGTTGCCACCTTTGGTTTCAATCACTTCGCCGTTGTGCGGGTTTTTGTATTGCTTGACCTTGCGCGCGCGCTTGGTGCCGGTAACTTTTACCGCGCCGCGTGGTGCTTTAACTTTCGATTCCGGATCCAGCAGCGCGATGATGTCACGCAGGGATTTGGAGTACTCACCCATCAGGGTGCGCAATTTGCCTTCGAATTCCAGCTCGGTTTGCAGTTTGTCGTCTTGGGACAGGTTCTTCAAACGGGCTTGCAGCTCTTTGATAGCTTCTTCGGTGGCACGGTATTCGTTGATCAGGGACATGTGGACTACCTTATGCGGGGCGCTGAGGGACAGGGATAGTGGCCTAATAATAGTCAGACAGTTTCCCCAAGTAAACATTTAAGCTCGGTTTTATGTAATTTACTTTGCTTGTTTGTAGGGACGGTGGGAGTGAGTGCATTATTTAGTGCGTACAAGCGGCTAAAGATATTCTCATTAAATCTTGGCTAATTGCCGTAACAGATGCTCGTGTTGACATAATGCTCAGGTAAAAACCGTACGCAGTTTAGGGGCACCGCAAGGAATCGCTCGAATAAGCGTTGAGGAATACTGCAGTTTTTCTACGGTGTCGCTAGAATGGCGGCCTTTGCGAAGTTCTGGAGTTTGCCCCTAATGCGCACTTTTCGTCTGGTGATTGCTTGCCCGGATCGGGTTGGTATCGTCGCTAAAGTCAGTAACTTTCTGGCCTCCCACAATGGCTGGATCACCGAAGCGAGTCATCACTCGGACAATCTCAGTGGTTGGTTTTTCATGCGCCACGAAATCCGGGCCGACACGCTGCCTTTTGGCCTCGAAGCGTTTCGCGAGGCGTTTGCGCCTATCGCCGAAGAGTTTTCGATGACATGGCGCATCACCGACACCGAGCAGAAAAAACGCGTGGTCCTGATGGCCAGCCGCGAATCCCATTGCCTGGCGGATTTGTTGCACCGCTGGCACAGCGACGAACTGGACTGTGAAATCGCCTGTGTGATTTCCAACCACGACGACCTGCGCAGCATGGTTGAGTGGCATGGTATTCCGTACTACCACGTACCGGTTGACTCGCAGAATAAACAGCCAGCCTTCACCGAAGTCTCGCGTCTGGTCGAGCAGCATGAAGCTGACGTAGTGGTACTGGCGCGCTACATGCAAATCCTGCCGCCAGAACTGTGCCGTGAATATGCAGGCAAGGTGATCAACATTCACCACAGCTTCCTGCCGTCGTTTGTCGGTGCCAAGCCTTATCACCAGGCGTCCTTGCGTGGCGTGAAGCTGATTGGTGCAACCTGCCACTATGTCACCGAAGAGCTGGACGCCGGTCCCATCATCGAGCAGGACGTGGTACGCGTCAGCCACAGCGACAGCATTGAAGACATGGTGCGCTTCGGTCGTGACGTCGAGAAAATGGTCTTGGCCCGTGGCTTGCGCTATCACCTGGAAGACCGGGTGCTGGTGCACGGCAACAAGACCGTGGTGTTCTGATCGACTGTTTTTAGTTGAAGCCAAAAGGGCCTGGGCGTTAAATCACCCAGGCCCTTTTTATTGGTGTCAACTGCGAGGATCGAACGATGAGTGATCCCCTGGATAAAGCCACTTCCCGAGCACCTGCCACGTTGGGCGAGGGCTGTTTGAGCCGCTATGACCCGGATGCCTTGGGTACCGAGGATGGCACGGACTTTCCGGATGCTGCGCGATTGTGGGAGCAATTGCAGGAAGAGTCGGAGCCGCCCGACAAGCCCGGCCCGGCCGCAATGCCGGGCAACAAAGCAGGTTGAATGTAGGAGCAGTGTGTTCGGGTTCAGATACGGAAGCTGCCCACCAGTTGTTTCAGGCGCGCCGCTTGTTGCTCCAGGTCGGAGCAGGCACGCAAGGTCGACTGCAGGTTTTCCACGCCTTCCTGATTGAGCGTATTGATTTCGGTGATATCGATGTTGATCGATTCCACCACCGAGGTCTGTTCCTCGGTAGCGGTGGCCACCGATTGGTTCATGCCGTCGATTTCACCGATACGCTGGGTCACGCTGCTCAGGCGTTCGCCTGCCAGGTTGGCGATTTCCACACTGTCGAGGCTGTGGCGCTGGCTTTCGCTCATGGTGCTGACCGAGTCCCGGGCGCCGACTTGCAGCTCCTCGATCATCTTTTGCACCTGTTGCGCCGATTCTTGCGTGCGATGGGCCAGGTTGCGCACTTCGTCGGCCACGACCGCAAACCCGCGCCCGGCTTCCCCGGCACGCGCAGCCTCAATCGCCGCGTTGAGTGCCAGCAGGTTGGTTTGCTGGGAAATACTGGTGATCACTTCGAGGATCTGCCCGATATTCACGGTTTTGCTGTTGAGTGCCTCGATATTGCTGCTGGAGGCGCTGATCATCTCGGACAGTTGCGTCATGGCCTTGATATTGCGCTCCACCACTTGCTGGCCATCTTCGGCCAGGTGGCGTGCATCGCTGGCCTGGTGCGAGGCCTGGGCGGCGTTACGGGCAATTTCCTGGGCTGCGGCACCCAGTTGGTTGATGGCTGCCGCGACACTGTTGGTGCGGTTGGCCTGTTCGTCAGAGTTGACCATCGACGAGTTGGAGGCACTGACCACGCGTAATGCCACTTCATTGACCTGGCCGGTGGCGGAGGACACTTCGCGAATAGACGTGTGAATCCGCTCCACAAAGCGATTGAAGGCTTTGGCGAGAATGCCGAACTCGTCGTGGTTCTGGATATTGAGGCGGCGCGTCAGGTCGCCTTCGCCATCGGCGATGTCTTCCATGGCGCGGGTCATGACGTGCAGCGGTTGCAGCAACACGCGGATCAGCATGCCCAGCAACGCGATGATGATCGCCACGGCAATCACGGTGGCGATGATGGCAGAAGTGCGGAATTCGCTGAGCATTGCGAAGGACTTGTCTTTATCTACCGACAGACCGATATACCAGTTCACTGACGGTAAGCCCTTGATCGGGGCGAAGGTGACGATGCGGGTTTTGCCATCGACCGCAATTTCACTGAAGTCAGCGCTGATTTTCAGGGATTGATTCGGGTAAACCTCGCTCAAGGTTTTCATCACCAGGGTTTTATCCGGGTGGACCAGGATCTTGCCGTCGGCGCTGACCAGAAACGCATAACCCATGCCGCCGAAGTCCAGGGCACCAATATTATCGACCAGGGTCTGCAGGCTCAGGTCACCACCTACCACGCCGACACTTTGTCCGGCCTTGCTGCTGGGCGTGGCGATGGAAATGATCAGTTGGCCGGTGGCTGCATCAATATAGGGTTCGGTCAGGGTCGAGCCATTGCTGGCCTGGGCGCCTTTGTACCAGGGACGCACGCGTGGATCGAAGCCGTCGGGCATCTTGGCATCGGGGCGAATAGTGAAGCCGCCTTGGCTGTCCCCCAGGTAGGTGGCCATGAACGACGATGTCAGGGCTTTCTGTTCCAACAAGCTGGCGACAACGGCCGGCTCGGGATTGATGGCGATGTTCTGGGCGGCGTTCTCCACCAGCACAATGCGCCCGGCCAGCCAGCTCTGGATATTACTGGCGGTGACATCACCCATTTCATGTAGATAATTGTCTAGGTCGTCGCGAATCGCGTTACGTTGCAGATAGTCGTTGTATAACGTGAACAACGCAAAAGCGGCAATGACGATAAGGGCGGCTGCAAGCAGGATTTTGTGGCTGAAGCGCAGATTTTTATTCATGGCTTGTCGTGTCCGCTAAGGTCTTAATGTCCGAGGCGCATTCTTGTGTAGGCGCGCAAAATGGCAGCGATAAAAAAACTGTGATATTTCCATTTGGTGTGTAGGAATTATCTGTTCTGTTTTAAGGACTTTTCTGGTCTCCGCTTTGTCTGTATCGACCGTGCAGCGCTAAAGATTAACCATGGGTGACAAAATGCCTGACTCCTCGCAACTTCTTATTGGCGCAGATCTCGAAGGCCAACCCATTGCCCAGGCCATGCGCCTGGCTAATCGCCATGGCCTGATCGCCGGTGCCACCGGCACGGGCAAGACCGTGACTTTGCAACGGCTGGCGGAGGCGTTCAGTGATGCTGGCGTCGCGGTGTTCGCCGCCGATATCAAGGGTGACCTATGTGGCCTGGGCGCCGCAGGCAATCCCCAGGGCAAGGTGGCCGAGCGTATCGCCGGCATGCCGTTCCTTAATTACGCGCCTAAGGCGTATCCGGTAACACTGTGGGATATCCACGGTCAGTCCGGTCATCCGCTTCGTACAACCTTGAGTGAAATGGGCCCGTTGCTGCTGGGCAGCCTATTGGAGCTGACCGACAGCCAGCAGTCGACGTTGTATGCCGCCTTTAAGGTGGCGGATCGCGAGGGCTTGCTGCTGCTGGACCTCAAGGACCTCAAGGCCCTGCTCAATCACCTCAAGTTCAACCCCGAACTGCTGGGTGATGACGCGGCCCTGATGACGACCGGCTCCAGCCAGGCTTTGCTGCGTCGCCTGGCCGTGCTGGAACAGCAGGGCGCAGAAGCCCTGTTCGGCGAGCCGGCGCTGCAATTGGAAGATATTCTGCAACCGGCCAGCGACGGGCGTGGACGCATTCATCTGCTGGATGCCAGCCGCCTGGTACACGAGTCGCCAAAAGTCTATGCGACCTTCCTGTTGTGGTTGCTGGCCGAGTTGTTCGAGCAATTGCCGGAGCGCGGCGATGCCGACAAGCCGCTGCTGGCGCTGTTTTTCGACGAGGCGCATTTGCTGTTCGCCGATACGCCCAAGGCGTTGCAGGACCGTCTGGAGCAAGTGGTGCGGCTGATTCGCTCCAAAGGCGTGGGGGTGTATTTTGTCACCCAGTCGCCAGGCGATCTGCCGGACAACGTGCTGGCGCAACTGGGTCTACGGATCCAGCATGGCCTGCGCGCGTTCACGACCAAGGAACAAAAATCCCTGCGGGCGGTGGCTGATGGCTTCCGGCCTAACCCGGCGTTCGAGGCCTTGGCGGTGTTGACCGAGCTGGGTACGGGTGAGGCGCTGGTGGGGACGCTGCAGGAAAAAGGTACGCCTGAGGTGGTCCAGCGGGTGCTGGTAGCACCGCCGCAATCGCGGATCGGGCCGTTGACCGAAGCCGAGCGTGCGGCCTTGATTGCCAGCTCATCGCTGTTGGGACGCTACGACAAGCCGGTTGATCGTGAGTCGGCCTATGAAGTGCTGATGGCGCGTAAAGAGTTGGGACCGGAGGCGGGTGCTGCACCTGTCGCAGAAGAGCCGAGCTTCACCGACAAGGCCGGGGCGTTTCTGGGAACTACAGCGGGCAAGGCCTTGAAGTCGGCGATGCAGCAGGCGGCGAATCAGATGGGCCGCCAGTTGGTGCGCGGGTTGCTGGGCTCGTTGCTTGGCGGTAGCAAGCGTAAGTAGCCAGCAAGGTCTATGCAATCCAGCTGTGGGAGCGGTTTTCAGGTTTTGGGCTTGGCATGCGCGGCCAACCGCTCCAGCGCCGCGCGCAACTTCGGATCGGTAATCCCGTCCGCCGTGGCCTGGATCGTCTCGGCGGCATTCACCGACAAATCCATGGTATGCCCCACCGCGCCTTGCTGTACGGTCGGTGGCTGGACCTTGAACTGGATGCGTAGCAGGCTGGCAAACACATCAAACGCCTGTAGTTGGCGCTGCAAGCGTTTTTGCTGGTAGCGCAGGCGGGTTGCCCAATGCCCGTCGGTGACGATCAGCAGCAGCGTCCCTTCCCGCCACGACGCCACATGGCAGTGCTCGCGGGCCGCAGGTTGCAATTGGCTTTCCAGCAGGCGTTGCAGATGACCCAGGCGTTGCGCATGGCCAAAGATGGCTTTTAAAGGCTTGGCTTCGCGCAGCAGCACGGCGGGAGCTCGGGCCGTAAGAGGGCGAAATGCCATGATCTAGACACCTTAGGTAACAGAGCCGCCATGGTAGCAGAAAGCGTGTGCGGCACCGTGGTCATTGCTTTGTTGGCAGTTTATCCATTAAATCAATAAGTAACTTCTCGCTCGAATGGGTTGAAGTTCAGCAAAAAGCCCTTATTTTAGACAAGCCCTCCTGGAACGCTGTGTCTGCATCGTGGAACAACGCCACTTTCCTCACCCTCGTTTCCGGGTAGAATGCTCGTTCGCATGCGGCCGTGAGGGCTGCTCGGGCGACTTACGGGGCGCCCCTTCATCCCTAATGTGTGGAAGAACCTGCCGATATGTTTGCGCCTTTGTTAAAGAAACTTTTTGGAAGCAAGAATGAGCGCGAAGTCAAACGCATGCTCAAGACGGTGCAGCTGGTCAATGCCTTCGAAGAGCAGATGGTTGCTCTGTCGGATGAGCAATTGCGCGCCAAGACCGAAGAGTTCAAGGCCCGCATAGCCAAAGGTGAATCCCTCGACAAATTGCTGCCCGAAGCCTTTGCGGTCGCCCGCGAAGCCGGTAAGCGTGTCATGGGCATGCGTCACTTCGACGTGCAGTTGATCGGCGGTATGACCTTGCATGAAGGCATGATTGCCGAAATGCGTACCGGTGAAGGCAAGACCCTGGTGGCAACCCTGGGCGTTTACCTCAACGCACTGTCCGGCAAGGGCGTGCACGTTGTGACGGTGAACGATTACCTGGCCCGCCGGGACGCCAACTGGATGCGCCCGCTGTATGAATTCCTCGGCCTGACCGTCGGCGTCGTGACGCCGTTCCAGCCGCCGGAAGAGAAACGTGCCGCCTACGCTTGCGACATCACCTACGGCACCAACAACGAATTCGGTTTCGACTACCTGCGCGACAACATGGCGTTCAGCATGGAAGAAAAATTCCAGCGCGAACTCAACTTTGCCGTGATCGACGAAGTCGACTCCATCCTGATCGACGAAGCCCGTACCCCGCTGATCATCTCTGGTCAGGCCGAGGACAGCTCGCGCCTGTACACCGAGATCAACAAGCTGATCCCGCGCCTTGAGCAACATATCGAGGAAGTGGAAGGCGTGGTGACCAAAGAAGGTCATTACTCCATCGACGAGAAGACCCGTCAGGTCGAGCTCAACGAAGCCGGTCACCAGTTCGTCGAAGAGATGCTGACCCAGATCGGCCTGCTGGCCGAAGGCGAAAGCCTGTACTCGGCACACAACCTGGGCCTGTTGACCCACGTGTATGCCGGTCTGCGCGCCCACAAGCTGTTCCATCGCAACGTCGAATACATCGTCCAGGACGGCCAGGTCGTGCTGGTCGACGAACACACCGGCCGTACCATGCCCGGTCGTCGTTTGTCCGAAGGCCTGCACCAGGCCATCGAAGCCAAGGAAGTGCTCAACATCCAGGCCGAGAGCCAGACGTTGGCCTCGACCACCTTCCAGAACTACTTCCGCCTGTACAACAAGCTGTCCGGCATGACCGGTACCGCTGACACCGAAGCGTTCGAGTTCCATCAGATCTACGGTCTGTCGGTGATGGTTATCCCGCCGAACAAGCCGCTGGCGCGTAAAGACTTCAACGACCTGGTGTTTCTGACCGCCGAGGAGAAGTACGCTGCAATCGTTGCCGACATCAAGGAGTGCATGACCCACGGCCGTCCGGTCCTGGTGGGTACTGCAACCATCGAAACTTCCGAGCACATGTCCAACCTGCTCAACAAGGAAGGCATCGAGCACAAGGTCCTCAACGCCAAGTTCCACGAAAAGGAAGCCGAGATCATTGCCCAGGCTGGTCGCCCAGGCGCACTGACCATCGCTACCAACATGGCCGGTCGTGGTACAGACATTCTGTTGGGCGGCAACTGGGAAGTGGAAGTGGCTTCCCTGGACAATCCGACACCTGAGCAGATCGCCCAGATCAAGGCTGACTGGCAGAAGCGCCACCAGGCCGTGCTGGAATCCGGTGGCTTGCAGGTGATCGCGTCCGAGCGTCACGAATCGCGCCGTATCGACAACCAGTTGCGTGGTCGTGCCGGTCGCCAGGGTGATGCCGGTTCCAGCCGTTTCTACCTGTCCCTGGAAGACAGCCTGATGCGTATCTTCGCCTCTGACCGGGTGAAGAACTTCATGAAGGCTCTGGGCATGCAGTCCGGTGAGGCGATCGAGCACCGCATGGTGACCAACGCCATCGAAAAGGCCCAGCGCAAGGTCGAAGGCCGCAACTTCGACATTCGTAAGCAACTGCTGGAGTTCGATGACGTCAACAACGAACAGCGTAAAGTGATCTATCACATGCGTAACACGTTGCTGGCCGCCGACAACATTGGCGAAACCATTGCCGACTTCCGCCAGGACGTGCTCAACGCCACCGTCAGCGCGCATATCCCGCCACAATCCCTGCCTGAACAGTGGGATGTTGCTGGCCTGGAAGCTGCGCTGAAGAGTGATTTCGGGGTCGATCTGCCGGTCCAGCAATGGCTCGACGAAGACGACCACCTGTACGAAGAAACCCTGCGCGAAAAACTGATGGCCGAACTGCTGGCCGCGTACAACGAGAAAGAAGAGCAAGCCAGTGCCGAAGCGCTGCGCACCTTCGAGAAACAAATCGTCTTGCGCGTGCTGGATGACCTGTGGAAAGACCACCTGTCGACCATGGACCACCTGCGCCACGGTATCCACCTGCGTGGCTACGCCCAGAAGAATCCGAAGCAGGAGTACAAGCGCGAGTCGTTCACGTTGTTCTCCGAGTTGCTGGATTCGATCAAGCGCGATTCGATTCGTGTGCTGTCTCACGTTCAGGTGCGTCGCGAAGACCCGATTGAAGAAGAAGCCCGCCTGCGCCAGGAAGCCGAAGCCCTGGCGGCGCGCATGCAGTTCCAGCATGACGAAGCACCGGGCCTTGAGTCGCCGGAAGTGCTGGGTGAAGAGGTCGATGTGGCCCTGGCCCAGGCTCCCGTGCGCAACGAGCAGAAGCTGGGCCGCAACGAGCCATGCTGGTGCGGTTCGGGCAAGAAGTTCAAACACTGCCATGGCGAAATCAACTAAGATTTTTGCCTGACGCTGCAATACCCCGCGCCGCGACCGGCATCAGCCGTCGCGGCGTTTTGCCATTTATTCACCGTCGACGACGACGGTGCAGACATCACATCGTTAAGGAGCGCATTCATGGCTGTTGGTCTTGGTCCTTTGCCCACGTTGCACCCGGTTGCCGGTTTTGAACTCGGTATCGCTTCGGCCGGCATCAAGCGCCCCGGGCGCAAGGATGTGGTGGTGATGCGTTGTGCCGAAGGCTCGACCATCGCAGGCGTGTTCACCCTGAATGCGTTTTGCGCAGCCCCTGTGATCCTCGCCAAGCAACGTGTCGAAGGCCCGGTGCGCTACCTGCTGACCAACACCGGCAATGCCAACGCCGGTACCGGCGAGCCTGGCCTGGCCGCTGCCGCGCGCACTTGCGCCAAGCTGGCGGAGTTGACCGGGGTGGACGCCAGCCAGGTGCTGCCGTATTCCACCGGGGTGATCGGCGAGCCGTTGCCCGTGGAAAAAATCGAAGGTGCCCTGCAAGCGGCGCTGGACGACTTGTCCGTGGATAACTGGGCAGCCGCGGCCACCGGGATCATGACCACCGACACCTTGCCCAAGGGCGCCAGCCGCCAGTTCGAACATGACGGCGTGACCGTCACCGTGACCGGTATCAGCAAAGGCGCGGGCATGATCCGCCCGAACATGGCAACCATGCTTGGCTACATCGCCACCGATGCCAAAGTCTCCCGCGATGTGCTGCAAAACCTGATGCTCGATGGCGCCAACAAGTCATTCAACCGCATCACCATCGACGGCGATACTTCGACCAACGACTGCTGCATGTTGATTGCCACCGGTAAAGCCAACCTGCCGGAAATCACCTCCTCCAACGGCCCGCTGTTCGCGGCGTTGAAGCAGGCGGTGTTTGAAGTGTGCATGGAAGTGGCCCAGGCCATCGTGCGCGACGGCGAAGGTGCGACCAAGTTCGTCACCGTGCAAGTCAATGGCGGCGGTAATCATCAGGAATGCCTGGATGTCGGCTACACCGTGGCCCACTCGCCACTGATCAAGACCGCGCTGTTTGCGTCCGACCCGAACTGGGGCCGCATCCTCGCAGCGGTGGGTCGCGCCGGCGTGCCGAACCTGGACGTGAGCAAGATCGACGTGTTCCTCGGTGATGTGTGCATCGCCAGCCGTGGTGCGCGCGCCGAGACCTACACCGAAGCCCAGGGCTCGGCGGTGATGCAGCAGGAGGAAATCACCATCCGTATCGAACTGGGGCGCGGTGAGTGCAGCGAAACCATCTGGACCACCGACCTGTCCCACGAATACGTGAAGATCAACGCCGAATACCGTACTTGATACCTGTCCGGGGCATTGGCAATGCCCCGCCAGGCGTAGGCTTAGAGGACGTAATACCGTGAAACGAGTTCATGTAGCAGCCGCAGTCATTCGCGGTACCGATGGCCGGATTTTGCTGGCGCGTCGCGCAGACACCCAGCACCAGGGCGGCCTCTGGGAGTTTCCTGGCGGCAAGGTGGAGGCCGATGAATCGGTTGTCACGGCACTGGGCCGAGAGCTGCAGGAAGAGCTGGGCATCCAGGTCACCACGGCCCGCCCGTTGATCAAGGTGCAACATGATTACCCGGACAAGCAGGTGTTGCTGGATGTCTGGGAGGTCTCGGGGTTTACCGGCGAGCCCCATGGCGTCGAAGGCCAGCCCCTTGAATGGGTGGCGCCACGGGACTTGCTCAACTACGAATTTCCGGCAGCCAATGCGCCTATTGTTGCCGCAGCCCGTTTGCCCGCCGACTACCTGATCACCCCTGGTGAACTGGAAACCCCGGTGTTGTTGCGCGGTATCCAGAAGGCCATTGCCGGTGGCATCAAGTTGGTCCAACTGCGTGCGCCCAACGGTTACGACCCCAAGTATCGTGACCTGGCGGTGGATGCCGTGGGTTTGTGTGCCGGCAAGGCGCAACTGATGATCAAGGGGCCGTTTGAGTGGTTGGGCGACTTTCCTTCTGCCGGCTGGCACATGACGTCGGCGCAACTGCGCAAGTACGCCAGCAAAGGCCGGCCGTTGCCCAAGGATCGTTGGTTGGCTGCGTCTTGCCACAACGCCGAGGAGTTGGCATTGGCAGAGCTGATGGACGTGGACTTTGTCACCCTGTCACCGGTGCAGCCGACCCAGACACACCCTGATGCCGAGCCGTTGGGTTGGGAGCAGGCGGCGCAGTTGATCAGTGGGTTCAGCAAGCCTGTGTATCTGCTGGGTGGGGTTGGGCCTGCCGAGCGGGAGAAGGCCTGGCAGAACGGGGCGCAAGGTGTTGCGGGAATTCGGGCGTTCTGGCCTGAGGTTTGAGTTGCCAGTGATGGCCTCATCGCGAGCAAGCCCGCGATGAGGCCCTGTCAGGCAATACAAATCCCAGCAGAATCTCAGTGCGGCTTCGCCGCTGCCTGCCACAAAATCTCGGCAACGCCCTGGCGCCTGGCAATCACCCTGGCCGCCACAAACAGCAAGTCCGACAGCCGATTGATATAGGCCAGCCCCACCCCCTCCAACGGCTCCAGCGCATTCAATTGCTGGCACCGCCGCTCGGCGCTGCGGGCCAGGCTGCGGCAAACATGGGCCTGGGCAATCAGCGCTGAACCGCCGGGCAGGATGAAGTTCTCCAGCGGCCCGACTTCTTCATTCCAGCGATCAATCGCCGCTTCCAGCCGATCCACCTCGCCCGCATTCAGCGCCTTGTAGACCGGCATCGCCAGCTCTCCGCCCAGGTCAAACAGTCGATGCTGGCACGGAGTCAGGACCTCAATCACATCCTTGAGCGCTGGATGTTGCCCGCTCTGTTCTTCAAGGCCGGCCAACAGCAAGCCCAGTTGGCTGTTGAGGCTGTCCACTTCGCCGATCGCTTCCACCCGAGGATGATCCTTGGGCACGCGGCGCCCGTCGCCCAGGCCGGTTTCACCCTTGTCGCCGGTACGGGTATAAATTTTCGACAGGCGAAAGCCCATGGTCAGTGCTCCAGTTGAGTCAGTTCGTGGGGGGCAAGCTGGCTGCCAGCCAGCGGCAGGCGCAAGGTGAAACAGGTGCCTTGGCCCAGGGTGGAGTGAACCTCCATCTGGCCCTTGTGATTGTTGGTGATGATGAAATATGAGACCGACAAACCCAACCCTGTGCCCTGGCCGATTTCCTTGGTGGTGAAGAAGGGCTCGAAGGTGCGTTTGCGCACGTTCTCGCTCATGCCGATGCCATTGTCCTCCACCTGGATCTCGGCCCAGGGCGGGTTGAGCCGGGTGCGCAGGGTGATGCGTCCAGGCTCGCTGTCGTCTTCGCGCAGGTGGATGGCCTGGGCGGCGTTTTTCAGCAGGTTGAGCAACACCTGTTCCAGCTCGTTGGCGGTGCCCGGCACCGGGCCCAGCAGCGGGTCGAACTGGCGAATGATCGCCTGGCCCTTGAAGTCGAAGCCGATGGCCAGGTCGAAATCGTTACCGGCGATCTCCACGGCCTGGTCGATCAGGGCTGGCAGGTCGCAAGGCGCCATCTGGCGGTTGCTACGGCGGCTGAAACTGAGCATATGGGTGACGATTTTCGCCGCGCGGGCGCCGGCTTGCTGGATGCCGTCGAGCAGTTGCGGGACTTCGCGGCTTTGCAGGTAGCGGTTGATCGTATCCAGTTCGACACCCAGTTGTTCGGCGTGCTCCAGGTTTTTCGGCAAATCCGGGGACAATCGCCGACGAATGTTCTGCACGTTGTGCAGGATCGCTCCCAGCGGGTTGTTGATTTCGTGAGCCATGCCGGCGGCCAGTCCGCCAACAGAGAGCATTTTCTCCGACTGCACCATCATTTCTTCAAGTGACAGGCGCTGGGTAATGTCGTCGATACGGATTACCACCCCGCGCCCGGCGCCGCCCATCAGCGGGTAAAAGGTCAGGGCGTAGTGCTTGGGTTCGTCGTCCTTGATCCAGGTGACGCGCTCGATGCGCTCCACCGTGTGCTGCTCCACCGTGGCCTTGAGCTGGGGCAGGTAGGGCTTGAGGGGTTCGAAGGCGAGGAAGATCGGCTGGTTCAGGGCTTCACCCAGGCGCGTACCGGACAGGGCGCTGGCTTCCTGGTTCCATTGCGTGACGTAGAGCTGTTCGTCCAGTGCGATCAGGGCGGAGGGCATGGAGTCGATGATACTGTTGAGATAGTTCTGGAAACCGGTGAGTTTTTTCTCGATCTTGCTGCGCACCTGGACTTCCAGTTCCAGCTTGCGGTTGGTATGCCGCGTCTCTTCGGCCAGGCCCTGGGCCTGATCATAGGCGGCCTGGGAGTCATCCCGCGCGCGCTTGAGTTGCTGCTCCCGGGCTTCAATGCGCGACAGCATGGTATTGAACGCTTCAGCCAGGCTGCCGATTTCGTCATGGTTGCCGCGACCGGCCCGCAGGGCGTAGTTCTCTTCGCGAGTCACTTGGCGCGACAATTCTTCCAGCTCATGGATGGGCCGGGTAATCAGGCGCTTGATCTGCCGGGCGATGATCATCCACAGCAATACGCTGAAAATCAGGATGCCCAGGCTGGCAGTCAGGGTGCCCGTATAAAAGGCGACTGGCAGCTCGCTGCTGGCCACCAGCAGCAAATGCCCCGAGGGCAGGCCGGGGCGGGGCAGGGTGATGACTTGATTGCTGCGAAACTCAGTAACGCGCCAGGCTTCGATATCGCGATAGTGCGCTGGCAGTTGCAGGCGATCGCCTTGTTGCAACTGCGCCAGGCGACTGCCTTCACCGTCATACAGGGCCGCCGCCCGCAGTGGCGAATAGCTGGTCAGCTCATTGAGCAGGGCATCGGCCTTGGCGGGAGAGTCCAGGGCTTGCGCGGCGAGTGCCGGGTTGGAGACCAGTCGGCCAATCGCCTGCAAGGCTTGCGGGGCCATGCTTTCCTGGGAGATCCAGTAGGCGGCGCTGATAAAGGTCAGGTTGGCCACCAGTAGCACGGTAGTCAGCAGTACCAGCAGGGCCGCCAGCAGTTTCTGCCCTACGGGGAGATTTTCGAGACGCTGGCGCAGTGGCATCAGGTTGTTCGCAGGCAAGGATCAAGTTGGCAGGGTAGCGCGTGCCTCAGTCGCTGGGCAATCCGCGTGCATCCAGGTAGCCGGCCAGGCGCACATGCAGTTGTTGCAGGTGCGGCAGGCTCAGGCGATGGCGCAAGGCCGCCTGGCAGGCATGGCCGAGCAGATAGCTGATCTCGGTCCGTCGGCCGTTGGCCACATCCTGGTACATCGACGAGAAGTTGGCCGCCGTCGCCTGGATCACCCGCTCCACTTCAGCCTGCAGATCCTGCGCCGCTGCGGGCTGGCCGCAGCACTCCAGCAGCTCGGCGAGTTCGGCACACAAGGTCGCTACCTCGCATTGATGCTCCTGCAGCCCGCCATTACGGCATTGATAGAGCACGGTCAGTGGGTTGATCGCACAGTTGAGTGCCAGTTTTCGCCAGAGGCGGGTGAGGATGTCGGTGCTCCACTGGTGGGGAATACCCGCGGCGTCTAAATCGTCTAGCCACAGCGGCGCAGTGGGGTGGCTGGCGTCACCCAGCCAGGTAAAACCGTGACCGGCGAATACCACGCGCCAATCGCTTTCGCGAAATGCGCCCTCGGTGCTGGAGGCAAAGATGCAGCGTGCCTGGGGTAATTGCGTGGCGACCGCATCCTGGCTGCCCAGGCCGTTCTGCAGCAGGATCACCTCGGCGTTGGGTGTCAGGCGTCGGGCCAGCTGTGCGACGGCGTCAGGTGCGTCGTAGGCTTTACACGCGACCAGCAGGCGATCAATGGGCTCGGGGCTGTCGGAGGTTTGTGCCATGACCGGATACGTGCGGGCCAGGCCCTGCTCGACCAGGGTCAGCCCCGGCGATGCCTGATAGCGGGCCAAGCGCTCCTTGTCACGCAGGATCAGTTGCACCGGCAGGCCTGCACGCGCCAGGCGTGTGGCCCACAAGGTGCCAAGACTGCCAGCACCGAGGACATGCCAAGTGGTGGACATCAATTTTGCTCCATAAGCCGTTGGGTGAGCCGTTATAATGCCCGGGAATTTTACCCGCAAGCCGGGTGCGCTCCATCTTTACTGAGCCGTGCCCCTTTTTACTGGAGAAACTACATGCCGTCGTTCGACGTGGTATCTGAACTGGACAAGCACGAAGTCACCAACGCCGTCGAGAACGCCGTCAAGGAGCTGGACCGTCGTTATGACTTGAAAGGCAAGGGCAGCTTCGAGTTCAAGGAAAAGGACCTGACGGTCAACCTGACCGCTGAAGCCGATTTCCAGCTGGAAGCGATGATCGAGATCCTCAAGCTGGCCCTGGTCAAGCGCAAGATCGATGTGCAGTGCCTTGAAGTCAAGGATGCCTATGCGTCGGGCAAGTTGATGAAGCAGGAAGCCGTGCTCAAAGAAGGTATCGACAAGGAGTTGGCAAAGAAAATCGTCGCTCACGTCAAGGACGCCAAGCTCAAGGTCCAGGCGGCGATCCAGGGCGAGCAGGTGCGTATCACCGGCAAGAAGCGCGACGACTTGCAGGACGCGATTGCCGCCCTGCGCGCCAAAACCTTCGATATGCCGCTGCAGTTCAATAACTTCCGCGACTGATCCGGTTTTGGGGAACCCGTGGGGCTTTTCGACGTCCCACGCCCCAGAACTTGCAGAAACGATTGAGCCCTCCGGGGCTCAATTGCTGTGGCGACCTTTATAGGCAGTGGTAAACAGGAGAATCTAGATGGACTTGAATGCTGAAATGGATCAATTGATCAAGGCTTCCCAAGCCTGGGTCCCGATGATCATGGAATACGGCAGCCGGGTATTGCTGGCGGTGCTGACCCTGGCCATAGGCTGGTGGCTGATCAACAAACTGACCCACAAGGTAGGGCGCCTGCTGGCCCTGCGCAATGCCGACCTGGCGTTGCAGGGCTTTGTGACCAGCCTTGCGAACATCGTGCTCAAGGTGATGCTGATCGTCAGCGTGGCCTCGATGATCGGTGTCGAAACCACCTCGTTTGTCGCGGCGATTGGTGCTGCAACCCTGGCCATTGGCCTGGCGTTGCAAGGCAGCCTGGCCAACTTTGCCGGTGGCGTGCTGATCCTGCTGTTCCGTCCGTTCCGTATCGGTGACTGGATCGAAGCCCAGGGGACCTCGGGGACTGTCGACAGCATCCAGATCTTCCACACGGTGATCCGTACCGGTGACAACAAGACGGTCATCGTGCCTAACGGCATCTTGTCCAACGGCATTATTACCAACACCAACCGCCAGCCGACCCGCAAGGTGGTGTTTGACGTGGGTGTGGATTATGAAGCCGACCTGCAAAAAGCCCGTGAAGTGTTGTTGGAGCTGGCCAAGGACCCACGGGTTTTGGCGGACCCAGAGCCTGTCGCAGTGATTTCGACCTTGGGTGACAGTTCGATCACGGTTTCCCTGCGTGTATGGACCAAGACGGCGGATTATTGGGACGTGCTGTTCATGTTCAATGAACTGGCGCGGGATCGGTTGAAGGCGGCCGGGATTGATATTCCATTCCCGCAGCGCGTTATTCGCGTGATGCAGGAAGCGCCTGCCAAGTAATAACGAGGTAAGGATCGAACTTGGCTTAATGGTCAAGTTTTATCAAGCCATTGAACTCGATAGCTAGCTTGCTAGTTATCGGATTTGCAGTAATAAAAGCGTAATAAAAAAGCCGCGCACTGGTTAACAGTGAGCGGCTTTTTCATATAAGGGCCGAAGCCCTAGATCATCGTTGCAATCTAACGGCGGATTACAGGATGTTCAGCGGGTATTGCGCGATCAGACGCAGTTCGTCGATCGACGGCGAGCCGTAGTACACACCATCACCGGAACGGTAGGTGGCTTGACGCAAGCGCAGGCTCAAGTCTTTGGCCGGACCTTCCTGGATGACGTACTTGGCTTCCAGGTCGCGTTCCCATTCTTTACCGTTGTTGGTGGTGGCGGTATTGGCGCCGCTACCTGTGACATAACGAGCCATGAAGCTCAGGCCTGGAATGCCGAAGGTGGCCATGTTGATGTCGTAACGCGCCTGGTACGACTTCTCGCCTTCGGCGTTGAAGTCGGAACGGGCGATGGAGTTGGCCAGGAATACTGTGCCGCCGCCGTCTACGCCGTAGCCATAATCACCGTCACCGGTAACCTTTTGTGCGGCCAGGGTGAAGGTGTGCGCACCGATAGTGTAGGCACCCTGCAAGCTGAAGGCGCGGTTGTCGAGCTTGGTGCTGCCGTCCTTGTAGGCACGTTGCTTGCCTTCGCCATCGCTCTTGGTGTCGTAGATGTTGAAGTCGAGAGCAAAGGATTGATCCTCGCTCAACGCGTGGGTCCAGTTGATGTTGTTGTAGATCTTACGGAAGAAATCTTCTGTTTTTGCGTAGTAGAGGCTAGCGGTCAGCTCTGGGGTGAAGGAGTAGACGCCACCTGCAAAGTCGGTTTTCGTCAGGCCCAGGCTGTCATGGTAAGTCTGGCTTTGTGAAACGCTCGACGTGAAGTGACCGCCTTCTAGTTTCAGGCCCTTGATCTCGTTGCTGGTCAGCGAGATGCCTTGTGGTAGTTCAGGCAGCAGGCGGCTGTCATCGGAAGCGAATACAGGCGCAGTGGTGTACTGGTCGCCGACTTTCAAGACGGTATCGGAGATACGGAACTTGATGGCACCGCCGCCCTTGGAGTACTGGTCCTGGGAGCGACCATCCGAACCCTGAGGAAACAGGCCGGTCCCCGCACGGCCTTTGCCACTGTCGAGCTTGACGCCCAGCAGGCCGATCACGTCAAAACCAACACCAACGGTGCCCTGGGTGTAGCCCGACTCAAACAGGGCGTTGAAGCCCAGGCCGGTTTCTTCGGCGCGACTTTTACGTTTGCCGTTGACGGTCTCGTAGCCTTCCAGTGGTTCGTTGCGGAAGTCCCGGCTGAAGTACAGGGCGCGAGTGTTGACGCCGAAAGTGCTGTCTTCGATAAGTCCCTTGGACTCGTCCTGAGAGGACGCCATTGCGAACTGCGAGGTGCCTGCTGAAACAGCGAGGGCGATCATGCTCCACTTCATCACGCGCATCGTGATTTGCTCCTTTGGTTTTAGGAAGAGTACTGCCGTCCCACCTGTATTTTTGTCTGGGAGGCTCTTTCTTTTTTGTGACAGCGCAAACTTATAGCACGCTGGCAATAATTGGCGATACGTACACATCTATCCTTTCAGCTTCTTTACGAGGCTGTCGTAAATTGCTAGATCCGTGTCGCAAATCTACAGTCTGTTTGTCACCAGACTGACAACTTCAATACTGTTTTTAATACCCTGGACAAGGGTGGAAAGTACCCCTGTTCAAAGTTTTAAAACTTCCTTTTTTTGTATTGACTCACTGTTCTTTTTATCGTGAAACACTGCCTTCCTGGCAGGTGTCGTTGTCGACGTTATGGGAGTGAATGCAACAAGCGTGCACAAACTGCCAGGCGAATGTCATTTTTTCGTGAAAAATGTGGTGAGTCTGTGAAAACCGCATAACCACGGGGCTTTTGCGTAGTTTTTTTTGGAATTCATGGCTCGGGTTGTGCGGGATTTCGAACGAGTAAAAGTGTGTTCCTGTCAGAAATGTTACCGGTTCACCCTTCGGAGTGAGTAATTGGCGGATAGCCCTTGCCCGGTGTGGGGCATAAAAGACCCATTTTGGTGCGTTCGCGCCCGGCGGTGTGATTGCCTGTTGGTGTCGCGCCGATTGCCCCGTGAAGCAGCCGCCATTCGCAGGTATGCTGGGCGCCTGAAACTGACTAGCCGAACGGAGTGACTGCGGTGTTCGCCTTGGATCCACGTCTGCAAAACGACACTTTGCCTATCGGGGATTTCCCCCTGTGCCGGCTGCTGCTGTCCAACGACTCTAACTACCTCTGGCTTATCCTGGTGCCGCGCATTGCCGGCATCAGCGAAGTGTTCCAGCTTGATGCGGATGACCAGTCCCGGTTGTGGCGCGAAACCACCACGTTGGCGCAGTTGCTCAATGACGGGTTCGGCGCCGATAAAATGAACATTGGCGCCCTGGGCAACGTGGTCAGCCAGTTGCACGTGCACGTGATTGTGCGCAAGCGCGACGATGTGGCCTGGCCTGCTCCGGTCTGGGGCAAGCACCCGGCGTTGCCTTATACCGACGATCAGGTCGCGGTGATTCGTACCCGCCTGCGCGAACTGTTGCCGCCCGACTTCATTTTTACCCAGGACTGAACCATGGACTTGCAAGATCGTGTGACGGACCTTGAGAGCCGCCTGGCTTTCCAGGACGACACCATCGAGACATTAAATGACATTCTGGTCGCCCAGCAGCGGGCGGTAGAGCGCCTGCAATTGCAGATGACAGCCTTGCTCAAGCGTCAGGAAGAGATGGGTGGGCAGTTCGAATCCTCCGAGGAAGAAGCACCACCGCCTCATTATTGAGTGTGCTGTAAAGCGCCTGGCAATAAAAAACCGCGATGCAGTATCAACTGCATCGCGGTTTTTTTTGCACCTGATCTGGGGTCAGCGACGCGGCAGGGCCGCGATCAC
Source organism: Pseudomonas sp. FH4 (assembly GCF_000510915.2). Classification (NCBI taxonomy): domain Bacteria; kingdom Pseudomonadati; phylum Pseudomonadota; class Gammaproteobacteria; order Pseudomonadales; family Pseudomonadaceae; genus Pseudomonas; species Pseudomonas sp. FH4. The sequence goes on from NZ_AOHN01000028.1 coordinate 101,063, forward strand.
GTCTTCAGCTTGCAGGCCTTTGTCACGGTTCATGACGGAGAATTCCACGCGCTGGCCTTCTACCAGGACGCGATGGCCTTCGCCGCGAATGGCCCGGAAGTGGACGAAGATATCGTCGCCCGAGTCCCGGGAAATAAAGCCGAAGCCTTTGGAGGTATTGAACCACTTGACGGTCCCGGTATCCCGGTTGGTCATGTCGTAGTTTTGCGAGGTGGCCGGAGCAGACGAGCGGTAGAAGCTGATAGCCAGGTGAAGAACAATAGCGACCAGGGCAATCACCAGGCTGAGCAGGATGGCCGGATGGCCGCCGACTTCAGGCATGGGGGCCAGGAGGGTGAGGGTTTGTACGACGACAGTCAGCACCAGCAATGCGCTGACCAGGTTTTGCAGTTGATGGCGTGTGCCTTTGTTCCAGTAAGGAATGACTGGCGCCAGCGTCAGGTTGAGAAGGCCGAACAGAGCCAGGTACAGCGCGTCGTGTTGTTGCAGGTACGGCAGGCTTTCTGGTTGCAGGCTCGGGATAAAGGACAGCAGCAAAGCTGCAGCGCCCGTTAGCAGGTGGACGATTTTCAACATTTTGATTAACTCACGTTAAGACGGATCACAAGGAAGAGCTGATTGGCACGGTTCGCTTCTGAACAATGGGAGGCGTTGGGCACGTGCGCGGGTATTCAGCCTATGCCGCTTGCCGCAGGAAATAGCGGTGGCGACACGCTGCCTATTTAACAGCAAAGCCTGTGCCTTCTCAAATCAAGCGTTTCAAGGCGTTGCGAAGATCATGGCATTTCTGCGCTAAACCCTTGTCCTAGACAGGTGCGGGTGTTTTTCGCCGCCCCAGGCCTTGTCGCGCGCGCTGCCAAGGGGCGATTTGCCGCAGGCCGCCTGTGGCGCCAGGGCTGCGCAAGGCGAGCACTCTTGCTAGAGTGGGTAAGCACCTGATCAATGAATTTTCATCAATTGAAGGGAATAAACATGGCAATCGATATCGGTATCAGCGAAGAAGATCGTAAATCCATTGTTGACGGACTTTCACGGCTGCTTTCAGATACCTATGTACTTTATCTGAAAACCCATAACTTTCATTGGAACGTCACGGGGCCGCAGTTTCGTACATTGCACTTGATGTTTGAAGAGCAATATAACGAACTGGCGCTGGCAGTTGACTCCATTGCCGAACGTATTCGAGCCCTGGGTTTTCCTGCCCCGGGTGCTTACTCTATCTATGCCCGTCTGTCTTCTATCAAGGAAGAGGAAGGCGTACCCAGTGCTGAAAACATGATCAAGCAACTTGTCGATGGGCAGGAAGCTGTTACCCGCACGGCACGCGGAATCTTCCCGTTGCTCGATAAAGTCAGTGATGAGCCGACGGCGGACTTGCTGACCCAGCGCATGCAAATTCACGAAAAAACTGCCTGGATGCTGCGCTCACTGCTCGAAGGCAAGTAAATGTCGTGAGCCAGTGACGCCAGGCAGGCGTCACTGGCTTCACCTGATTCCTTCCGGTTACATACGTTGGCTTGTCCTACGAACAGTGACTCTCTGTCTTCTGGCTGCACTTGCCTGCTTGCTGTTTTATAGGCCCAACGGCCAATAACAGCCGTTTGTTCAAGAGCCGTTTGGCAAGGGAGTGTCAAGTGTATGTCGCGTAGTATGGGTAAAGGTGCGCTGGAAACTTCCGGCTTCTACAAGATAAAGATCGATCCCTTCGTCAAAGGATTCGATATGGCGTTGGCGCGGCCATTGTCGCGTTCGGTCCGGTTGAATGGTTTTTCGACATGCCTGCGGCTTGAAGAAGTCTATTGGAACATTCTGGGTGAAATAGCCAGGATCAATACGTGTTCGGTCAGTGCACTGCTGTCTTACGTGGATCGCGAAGTGCATTTGCGTTATGGCGGGGTGAAGAATTTCAGCGGCCTGGTCAGGGTGGTGTGTGTGGTTCATGCGTTGAAAGGGCAGGCGGCAACGGCACATCAGGCCGGCCTTGTGTAGCCGGGGTGCCCTTGATTGGAGGGGCGCGGGTGTCTCTATAGAGTGCGCTGTACGTTGCCACGGCTGCACAGCCTCGATTTAACGGATATAATCTCGCCCTTTGCTGCGCATACCGGCTGGTACGGGGCGCAGCGCAGCAGTGACGTGATCGCCGAGACATCCCATGCCCATGTACGATTATCAATGCGCTTCCTGTGGTCATCAGTTGGAAGCCATTCAAAAGATCAGCGACGCGCCGTTGGTCGATTGCCCTGCTTGCCGGGCACCCGAGCTGAAAAAGATGTTGTCCATGCCGGGCTTTCGCCTGAGCGGTAGCGGCTGGTACGAGACCGACTTCAAGACCGGCTCGAAGAAGAACCTGGCCGGCGGCGACAAAGCAGACTGAGTTGAACTCTACGCGCGAGCTCCTGCATTATCCGTGGCCTGACTTACAAGGTGCGGTGATCGAGCAGGCACTCCACCGAATTTCGAATTACGAGAAGTGAAACCACTACCATGATGCGCAGCCACTATTGCGGCCAACTGAACGAGACCCTGGAAGGTCAGGAAATTACCCTTTGCGGATGGGTTCACCGTCGTCGCGACCATGGCGGGGTGATTTTCCTCGATATCCGTGATCGTGACGGTCTGGCCCAAGTGGTATTCGACCCGGATCGTGCCGAGAGCTTCGCCGCCGCCGATCGCGTGCGCAGCGAGTACGTGGTGAAAATCACCGGCAAGGTTCGCCTGCGTCCGGCCGGTGCCACCAACGCCAACATGGCGTCGGGCATGATCGAAGTCCTGGGCTACGAGCTGGAAGTGCTGAACGAGTCGGAAACCCCGCCGTTCCCACTCAACGAGTTCTCCGACGTTGGCGAAGAAACCCGCCTGCGTTATCGCTTCCTCGACCTGCGTCGCCCGGAAATGGCCGAGAAGCTGCGTCTGCGTTCGCGCATGACCACCAGCATCCGTCGTTTCCTCGACGAGAACGGCTTCCTCGACGTAGAAACGCCGATCCTGACCCGGGCTACCCCGGAAGGTGCGCGTGACTACCTGGTGCCAAGCCGTACCCACGCCGGTAGCTTCTTTGCCCTGCCGCAATCGCCGCAGCTGTTCAAGCAACTGCTGATGGTCGCCGGTTTTGACCGTTACTATCAGATCGCCAAGTGCTTCCGTGACGAAGACCTGCGCGCCGATCGCCAGCCGGAATTCACCCAGATCGACATCGAGACCAGCTTCCTCGATGAAAAAGAGATCATGGGCCTGACCGAAGAAATGATCCGCAACCTGTTCAAGGAAGTGCTGGGCCTGGAATTCGGCGAGTTCCCGCACATGACCTTCGAAGAGGCCATGCGCCGCTACGGTTCCGACAAGCCAGACCTGCGTAACCCGCTGGAACTGGTCGACGTTGCCGACCAGCTCACGGAAGTCGACTTCAAGGTGTTCAGCGGCCCGGCCAACGACCCGAAATGCCGCATCGCCGCACTGCGTGTGCCAGGCGGGGCGAGCATGCCGCGCAAGCAGATCGACGACTACACCAAGTTCGTCGGCATCTACGGCGCCAAGGGCCTGGCTTACATCAAGGTCAACGAGCGCGCGAATGGCGTTGATGGTCTGCAATCGCCGATCGTCAAGAACATCCCTGAGGACAAGCTCAATGTGATCCTCGATCGCGTGGGTGCAGTTGACGGCGATATCGTGTTCTTCGGTGCCGACAAGGCCAAGATCGTCAGTGAAGCCTTGGGTGCATTGCGCATCAAGCTCGGTCACGACTTGAAACTGCTGACGTGTGAGTGGGCACCGATGTGGGTCGTCGACTTCCCGATGTTCGAAGAGAACGACGACGGTAGCTTCAGCGCCTTGCACCACCCGTTCACCGCGCCCAAGTGCACACCGCAAGAGCTGGAAGCCAATCCGGCTGGCGCTCTGTCCCGCGCCTACGACATGGTGCTCAACGGCACTGAGCTGGGGGGCGGTTCGATCCGTATCCACCGCAAAGAAATGCAACAGTCGGTCTTCCGCCTGCTGGGTATCAACGAAGCGGAACAGGAAGAGAAGTTCGGCTTCCTGCTCGACGCCCTGAAATATGGCGCTCCACCCCACGGTGGCCTGGCCTTCGGCCTTGACCGCCTGGTGATGCTGATGACCGGCGCGCAGTCGATCCGTGAAGTGATTGCCTTCCCGAAAACCCAGAGTGCTGCGGACGTCATGACCCAGGCTCCAGGTGTGGTGGATGCCAAGGCACTGCGCGAGCTGCACATCCGTCTGCGCGAGGCGCCGAAGGCTGAGTAAGGCTGCGGCGTGAAAGCGCGATAAGGTTGTACGCAGTCAAAAAGGCGCATCTTCGGATGCGCCTTTGCGTTTAAAAGAGGGAAATCTCGCCTGGGGCGGGATTGAAAGGTTTCTAGAGAATTTCGGAGTTGTGTTATGGCTGGCCATTCCAAGTGGGCGAACATCAAGCACCGCAAAGAGCGTCAGGATGCCAAGAAAGGCAAGATCTTCACCAAGTGGATTCGCGAACTGACCGTCGCTGCCCGCCAGGGCGGCGGTGATCCAGGCTCCAACCCACGCCTGCGCCTGGCGCTGGACAAGGCCCTGGGCGCCAACATGAGCCGCGACATCATCGACCGCGCCGTGGCCCGTGGTGCCGGTGCGGCCGATACCGACGACATGGTCGAGCTGACCTACGAAGGCTACGGCCCGGGCGGCGTCGCGGTGATGGTCGAATGCATGACCGACAACCGCAACCGCACCGCGGCGGCTGTACGCCATGCGTTCAGCAAGTGTGGCGGCAACCTGGGCACGGATGGTTCGGTGGCCTATCTGTTCGAGCGCAAGGGGCAGATTACCTTTGCGCCGGGTACGGATGAAGACGCGCTGATGGAAGCCGCGATGGAGGCGGATGCCGACGACGTGGTGACCAACGAAGACGGCTCCATCGACGTATTCACCTCGTTCGCCGGCTTCTATGCGGTGCGTAACGCCTTGGAAGCCGCAGACTTCAAAGGCACCGATGCGGAAATCGTCATGCTGCCGACCACCAGCGCCGAGCTGGACCTGGATGGTGCGCAGAAAGTGCTGAAGATGCTGGATATGCTTGAAGACCTGGATGATGTGCAGAACGTCTACTCCAACGCCGACATCCCGGAATCCGTCGCCGAACAGCTAACTTAAGCGCGATGAAAATCTAATGTGGGAGCTGGCTTGCCTGCGATAGCGGTTTATCAGATACAGAATTTCTGACTGAAACACCGCTATCGCGGGCAAGCCCGCTCCCACATTGGATCTATATGTACCCATAAACCTGCAGGCGTTATGACTTTAATCCTAGGTATCGACCCCGGTTCGCGCATCACCGGCTTTGGCGTGGTGCAGCACACTCCGCGTGGCTGCATCTACGTTGCCTCGGGGTGTATCCGTACCGGTGCTGGCGAGTTGGCCGAGCGCTTGCAGATCGTCTATCGCGGTGTGCGTGAAGTGATCCAGACCTACGGGCCGGTGACCATGGGCATTGAAAAGGTCTTCATGGCCAAAAACGCCGACTCGGCCCTGAAGCTGGGCCAGGCCCGAGGCGCTGCAATTGTTGCCGGCGCGGAGGAGGGCATGGAAATAGCCGAATACACCGCAACCCAGGTCAAGCAGGCCGTGGTCGGCACCGGTGCGGCCAATAAGGAGCAGGTGCAGATGATGGTCATGCATATGCTCAAGCTCACCTCAAAGCCACAGATCGACGCCTCTGACGCCCTGGCTATCGCCATTTGCCATGCGCACACCCGTTCCAGCCTGTTGCCCCATGGCCTTGGTACGGCACGCAGTCGTGGCGGGCGCCTGCGTCTCTGATAGCATCAGCGCAATCGTTATTTCCGGTCAGGCCTCGATCTGACCTCAAGCTTTAAGGATCTGAACCGTGATTGGACGCTTGCGCGGCACCCTGGCTGAGAAACAGCCGCCGCACCTGATTCTGGATGTAAATGGGCTGGGGTATGAGCTGGAAGTGCCCATGACCACCCTGTACCGCCTACCGTCGGTCGGTGAGCCGATAACCCTGCACACCCATCTGGTGGTGCGCGAAGACGCGCAACTACTCTATGGTTTCATCGGCAAGCGCGATCGCGACTTCTTTCGCGAGCTGATCCGCCTTAATGGTGTCGGCCCGAAATTGGCCCTGGCATTGATGTCGAGCCTGGAAGTGGATGAGTTGGTACGTGCCGTTTCCGCCCAGGACACCTCCGCATTGACCAAGGTGCCGGGTGTGGGCAAGAAAACCGCCGAGCGCCTGCTGGTGGAACTCAAGGACCGCTTTAAAGCCTGGGAAGTGGTGCCGAGCATGTTTGCCTTGGTGCCAAACCAGCCGGATATGCCGGCGGCCCAGGTTGCCAGTGCTGAAAGCGACGCCGTCAATGCGCTGATCTCCCTGGGCTACAAGCCCCAGGAAGCCAGCAAGGCAGTGTCAGCCATCAAGGACAAGAACCTGAGTGCCGAAGACATGATCCGCCGAGCCCTGAAGGGAATGATTTAAGTGATTGAAGCTGATCGTCTGATTGCCGCCACCGGCCCTCGTGACCGTGAAGAAGTCCAGGACCGGGCCATCCGCCCCGTCAGCCTTGCCGACTATATTGGCCAGCCGACCGTGCGCGAGCAGATGGAGTTGTTCATCCAGGCCGCACGCGGGCGCAGCGAGTCCCTGGATCACACGCTGATCTTTGGTCCACCGGGCCTGGGCAAGACCACCCTGGCCATGATCATCGCCCAGGAAATGGGGGTGTCGATCAAGTCTACGTCTGGTCCTGTATTGGAGCGCCCGGGGGATTTGGCGGCACTGCTGACCAATCTTGAGCCTCATGATGTGCTGTTCATCGACGAAATCCACCGGTTATCGCCCATCGTCGAAGAAGTGCTGTACCCGGCCATGGAAGACTTCCAGCTGGATATCATGATTGGCGAAGGGCCGGCTGCGCGCTCGATCAAGCTCGACCTGCCGCCGTTTACCCTGGTGGGCGCTACTACGCGCGCTGGGATGCTGACTAACCCGTTGCGAGACCGTTTCGGCATTGTTCAACGTCTAGAGTTCTACAGCACTGTGGATCTGGCGACGATTGTCAGTCGTTCGGCCGGGATTCTCGGTTTGCCGCTGGACCCGGAAGGTGCCTATGAGATTGCCCGCCGGGCTCGTGGCACGCCACGTATTGCCAACCGCTTGCTGCGGCGGGTGCGTGACTTTGCGCAAGTGCGCGCCAAGGGCCATATCACCAAGGCCGTGGCCGACCTGGCACTGAACCTGCTGGATGTCGATGAACATGGTTTCGACCATCAAGACCGGCGCCTGCTGCTGACCATGATCGAGAAGTTCGATGGTGGGCCGGTGGGCGTGGACAGCCTGGCTGCTGCCATCAGTGAAGAACGTCATACCATCGAGGATGTGCTGGAGCCGTACCTGATTCAACAGGGTTACATCATGCGTACACCGAGGGGCCGTGTGGTCACGCGCCATGCGTATTTGCACTTCGGGTTAAACATTCCGTCACGATTGGGGGAGATGCCTGTGGTAGACGAATTCCTCGATGCAGTGGACGATTAAAAAGGCATGGCGAGTCGATTTATTCGACGTTTGTGCTGTCCTAGTGGCTGGCGTCGTCATTCTTTCGTTAGAAATGTTGCAGAGAATGAAAAACAGTTGCCTGGCCGGATTGGCAACCTGAGGAGTAAGCACTAGAGTATGCGCGCGCAAAACGGGGATCAGTCGTTCGCACATCGCTGTCGCGTTTATTACGAGGACACCGATGCGGGCGGCATCGTGTATTACGTCAACTACCTGAAATTCATGGAGCGGGCTCGAACCGAGCGGCTGCGGGAGCTGGGCTTTGCCCAATCCCAGCTTGCAGGGGAGGACCTGTTATTTGTCGTGCATTCCAGCGAGGCCCGTTACCACGCGCCGGCGCGACTGGACGATGAATTGCTGGTCAGCGCAGAAGTAATCGAATTGAACCGTGTCAGCCTGCGCTTTAAACAGCAGATCAGGCGGGCAACGGATGCAACGCTGCTCTGTGAGGGGCAGTTCCTGGTGGCGTGTGTGCGCACCAATAGTTTGAAACCCCGGGCCATTCCCGAAGCTTTACGTGCGGCCTTTGCCGGCGTGAGCGGCGCCGGTAAACAATCAGAGCAGGAGATTTAGCGTGGAACCTACCGTCGTCGACCATTCCTCCATGTGGAGCCTGGTCAGCAATGCCAGTGTCGTGGTTCAACTGGTGATGCTGACCCTGGTAGCCGCATCGGTTACCTCATGGGTCATGATTTTTCAGCGCAGCAACCTGCTGCGCGCCGGTCGACGTGCCCTGGAGAGCTTCGAAGAGCGCTTCTGGTCGGGTATCGACCTGTCCAAGCTGTATCGCCAGGCAGGCAGCAACCCGGACCCGGATTCGGGCGTCGAGCAGATCTTCCGCGCCGGCTTCAAGGAGTTCTCCCGCCTGCGCCAGCAGTCCGGCGTTGACCCGGAAGCGGTCATGGAAGGTGTGGCCCGTGCGATGCGCGTAGCGATCTCCCGTGAGGAAGAAAAGCTCGAACAGAGCCTGCCGTTCCTCGCCACCGTCGGTTCGGTCAGCCCGTATATCGGCCTGTTCGGTACCGTCTGGGGCATCATGAACTCCTTCCGTGGCCTGGCAACGGCCCAGCAAGCGACCCTGGCCACCGTGGCCCCGGGTATCGCCGAAGCGCTGATCGCCACTGCCATCGGCCTGTTCGCTGCAATCCCCGCAGTAATTGCCTACAACCGTTTCGCTGCAACCAGTGAGACCTTGATCAGCCGTTACTACACCTTCGCCGATGAGTTCCAGGCGATCCTGCACCGTAAAGTGCACACCAGCGAAGAATAAGCAGGTAATTCCCAATGGCTTTAATCGCTCGAGCGCGCAAAAAGCGCAAGCCGGTCGCCGAGATGAACGTAGTGCCTTACATCGACGTGATGTTGGTGCTGCTGGTGATCTTCATGGTGACCGCGCCGATGCTCAATCAGGGTGTGAAGGTTGATCTGCCCAAGGTTTCCAGCGAAGCCTTGCCGCAGGACAACAACACCCAGGTCCTGACCATTTCGATCAAGGCTGACAAGACCTACTACTGGAACCTTGGCAGCGAAGTCGACACCCAGAAGCAACAGGACAAGGCCATGACCTTGCCGCAGATGACTGACGCCGTGACCAAGATCATCCGCGCCGGCAACGAAGGCGGCAAGCACACCCAGGTGTTCATTCGTGGCGACAAGGTTGTCGATTACGGATCCGTCATGGGTGCCATGGGCGGGCTGCAGAAGGCCGGGGTCGGTAATGTTGGCTTGATTACCGAGGCGCCCTGATGCAGCAACAGCGAGAGCCGTCCGCCTCGGAAAGCTACTTCTGGCCTAGCGTCTGGGCAATTGCCCTGCACGTTCTGGTGTTTGGCATGCTGTTTGTCAGCTTTGCCATGACCCCTGAGCTGCCGCCAGCCAAGCCGATCGTGCAGGCGACCCTGTATCAGCTGAAATCGAAAAGTCAGGCCACCACCCAGACCAATCAGAAGATTGCGGGTGAGGCCCAGAAGTCGGCTGCGCGCCAGACTGAAGTCGAACAGATGGAACAGAAGAAGGTCGAGCAGGAAGCGGTGAAGGCTGCTGCGGAACAAAAGAAAGAAGAGGCGGCTCAAAAGGCCGAGGAATCGAAAAAGGCTGACGAAACCAAGAAGGCTGACGAGGCGAAAAAGGCTGATGAAGCCAAGAAAGCCGAGAAAGCTGCCGAAGCGAAAAAAGCCGAAGAGAAACAATTGGCTGATATAGCCAAGAAGAAGTCTGAAGAAGAAGCCAAGAAAGCAGCTGAAGAAGAGGCCAAGAAAAAGGCCGCTGAAGAAGCCAAGAAAAAGATAGTCGAAGACGCGAAGAAGAAAGCCGCCGAAGACGCCAAGAAAAAATCCGAAGCAGACGAGGCGAAGAAAAAAGTCGCCGACGACGCGAAGAAGAAAGCTGCCGCCGATGCCTCGAAGAAAAAGGCCCAGGAAGCAGCGCGCAAATCCGCCGAAGAGAAAAAGGCCCAGGCCCTGGCAGATTTGCTTTCCGACACGCCGCAACGTCAGCAGGCCCTGGCCGATGAACGTGGTGACGAAGTCGCGGGCAGTTTCGACGATCTGATTCGCGCGCGCGCAGCAGAAGGCTGGACTCGTCCACCTTCGGCACGCAAAGGCATGACAGTGGTACTGCAGATCGGCATGTTGCCGGACGGTACGGTGACTTCGGTCAGTGTGGCCAAGTCCAGTGGCGACGGTTCGTTCGACAGTTCAGCGGTTGCAGCGGTCAAGAACATTGGCCGGTTGACCGAGATGCAGGGAATGAAACCAAGCGACTTCGCTCCCTATCGTTCATTCAAGATGACATTCACACCTGAGGATCTAGCCTTGTGAGAAACCTTCTTCGAGGAATGCTTGTCGTTATTTGCTGCATGGCAGGGATAGCGGCGGCGGATGAAAAGAACATCCTGGTAACCAGCGGTAGCGATCGGGCCACCCCGATTGCAGTAGTACCGTTTGGCTGGCAGGGCGGCAGCGTGCTGCCGGACGATATGGCGGAAATCATCGGTAATGACCTGCGCAACTCGGGTTACTACGCGCCAATCCCGAAACAGAACATGATCAGCCAGCCGACCACCGGCAGCGAAGTGATCTACCGTGACTGGAAAGCCCTCGGCGCCCAGTACCTGATGGTAGGCAGCATCGTGCCAGCGGGCGGTCGCCTGCAGGTGCAATACGCCTTGTTCAACGTGGCCACCGAGCAGCAAGTGCTGACCGGCAGCGTGTCGGGCAGCGTCGACCAACTGCGAGACATGGCGCACTACATCGCCGACCAATCGTTCGAAAAACTGGTGGGTATCAAAGGTGCGTTCTCTACCCGCATGCTGTACGTGACGGCTGAGCGTTTCTCGGTGAACAACACGCGCTACACCCTGCAACGTTCGGACTACGACGGTGCTCGTGCAGTGACCCTGTTGCAGTCGCGCGAGCCGATCCTGTCGCCGCGTTTTGCGCCCGATGGCAAGCGTATCGCCTACGTGTCGTTTGAGCAGAAGCGCCCGCGCATCTTCGTTCAGCACATCGATACCGGTCGCCGTGAGCAGATCACCAACTTCGAAGGCCTGAACGGTGCGCCTGCCTGGTCGCCGGATGGCAATCGCCTGGCATTTGTACTGTCCAAGGACGGTAACCCGGATATCTACGTGATGAACCTCGGTTCGCGCCAGATCACCCGTGTCACTTCCGGCCCTGGCATCAACACCGAACCGTTCTGGGGCAAGGATGGTTCGACCATCTACTTCACGTCAGACCGTGGCGGCAAACCGCAGATCTATAAGAGCAGTGTTGGCGGTGGTGGTGCAGAACGTGTGACCTTTATCGGCAACTACAACGCCAATCCGAAGCTTTCGGCCGATGAAAAGACCCTGGTAATGATCCATCGCCAGGATGGTTTCACTAATTTCAAGGTGGCGGCCCAGGATTTGCAGCGCGGAAGCGTAAAAATCCTCACAGATAGCACTCTTGATGAGTCGCCTACTGTTGCGCCCAACGGCACCATGGTAATCTACGCCACCCGCCAGCAGGGCCGGGGAGTCTTGATGCTCGTGTCCATTAATGGACGCGTAAGGCTCCCGCTTCCTACCGCACAAGGCGAAGTCAGAGAACCGTCCTGGTCCCCTTACCTGAACTGACGCGGCGCTACAAAAAGAAGTACTTAACACACTGGGGTTCATTAGGAGTTTCACGATGGAAATGCTGAAGTTTGGTAAGTTTGCTGCTCTGGCTCTGGCTCTGTCCGTAGCCGTTGGTTGCTCGTCTAAAGGCGGCGACAATGCCGGTGAAGGCGCAGCTGTTGATCCAAACGCTGGTTACGGCGCCAACACTGGTGCAGTTGACGGCTCCCTGAGCGAAGAAGCTGCTCTGCGCGCGATCACCACTTTCTACTTCGAATACGACAGTTCGGACCTGAAGCCAGAAGCCATGCGCGCTCTGGACGTTCACGCGAAAGACCTGAAAGGTAACGGCGCTCGCGTTGTACTGGAAGGCAACACCGACGAACGTGGTACTCGTGAGTACAACATGGCACTGGGCGAGCGTCGTGCGAAAGCCGTTCAGCGCTACCTGGTACTGCAAGGCGTTTCCCCAGCTCAGCTGGAACTGGTTTCCTACGGTGAAGAGCGTCCAGTTGCTACCGGCAACGACGAGCAATCCTGGGCTCAAAACCGTCGCGTCGAACTGCGTAAGTAATTCGTCATGCGAACGTGCCGTCGTGTTGTAACCGTATTGGCTCTCAGCCTCGCACCGCTTGTGGTGTGGGCTGCGGTTCCCGTGGAAGATAGCAACTCTGGCTATAACAATAGTGGGAGCAGCTATCCACCTGCAGGTTATGGCACGAACGGCGCCTATGCGGGAGGAGCGGCCACGGCCGCTCCTTCGGCACAGGGCGAACTGTTCAACCAACTGCAACGCATGCAGGATCAATTGGCGCAGCAACAAGGCACCATTGAAGTTCTGCAGAATGAGGTGCGTCAGCTCAAGCAAGAAGGCCTGGAGCGTTACCAGGATCTTGACCGACGTATAGGAGCCGGTGTTACACCTGCCGCTACTCCTGATAATTCTTCTGCCGGTGGCGCTGCAAGCGCCGCCGGTGGTGCAGCCGCGGCTCCGGCAGCGAGCAGCGAACCGGGTGATCCGGCGAAGGAAAAGCTGTATTACGATGCAGCCTTCGACCTGATCAAGGCCAAGGATTTCGACAAGGCCAGCAAGGCGTTCACCGCTTTCCTGGGTCGTTATCCAAACAGCCAGTACGCTGGGAATGCCCAGTACTGGCTGGGTGAGGTCAACCTGGCCAAGGGTGATGTGCAAGGTGCAGGCCAGGCATTTGCCAAGGTCAGCCAACTTTACCCCAAGCATGCCAAAGTGCCTGATTCGCTGTACAAGCTGGCTGATGTAGAGCGCCGCCTGGGTCATACCGACAAGGTCAAAGGCATTCTGCAGCAGGTAGTGGCCCAATATCCGGGTACATCTGCCGCCCAGTTGGCCCAGCGCGATTTGCAACGTTTGTAAGCACTGCTGTCCCGCTTGGAAGAAACCCGCGCCTGTCGCGGGTTTTTTCGTTAGAATCCACGCCCTTTTATGAAATACGCTTCTTGGGGTTCACGCTTTGCCGGGATCCCATGAAGTGCCTGACGGAGGCGGACAGCCTGTTTAGCTGTTACGCCCGTGGCGACTATGCAAGACACATTACGCATCACCGAAGTTTTTTACTCGTTACAGGGTGAAACGCGCACTGCCGGCCTGCCCACAGTATTTGTGCGCCTCACCGGCTGCCCGTTGCGCTGCCAGTACTGTGACAGCGCCTACGCCTTCAGTGGCGGCACCATCCGCACCCTCGACGACATCCTGGAGCAGGTTGCAGGCTTTCGGCCGCGCTACGTCTGTGTGACGGGTGGCGAGCCCCTGGCCCAGCCCAATGCCATTCCTTTGCTCAAGCAGCTGTGTGATGCCGGTTACGAGGTGTCACTGGAAACCAGTGGTGCCCTGGACATTTCAGCGGTCGACCCTCGCGTCAGTCGAGTGGTTGACCTGAAGACCCCGGACTCCAAGGAAGCGCATCGCAACCGTTATGAAAACATCGACCTGCTGACCGCCAACGATCAGGTCAAGTTTGTCATTTGCTCGCGGGACGACTATGACTGGGCCAACTCCAAGCTGATCCAATACGGCCTGGACCGGCGCGCCGGCGAGGTGCTGTTTTCCCCCAGCCACCATGACTTGAACGCTCGCGACCTCGCTGATTGGGTGGTCGCCGACAACCTGCCGGTGCGCCTGCAATTGCAGCTGCATAAATACCTTTGGAACGACGAGCCAGGACGCTGAAATGACTGAACAAACCACTGATCAAAAACGTGCCGTAATCCTGCTGTCTGGCGGCCTCGACTCCGCCACCGTGGTCGCCATGGCCCGCGCCGAGGGTTACAGCTGCTACACCATGAGCTTCGATTACGGCCAGCGCTCCCATGCCGAGCTGGACGCCGCCGCCCGTGTTGCCCGCGACCTCGGTGTGGTGGAGCACAAGGTGATCGGCCTGAACCTCAATGGCATTGGCGGCTCGGCCTTGACCGACAGCACCATCGACGTGCCTGAGGCGCCGACTGAGGGCATCCCGGTCACTTATGTGCCGGCCCGTAACACCGTGTTCCTCTCGCTGGCCCTGGGCTGGGCAGAGGTGCTCGACGCCCGCGACATCTTTATCGGCGTCAACGCCGTGGACTACTCCGGCTACCCGGACTGTCGCCCAGAGTTCGTCGAGTCGTTCGAGCGCATGGCCAACCTGGCGACCAAGGCCGGCGTAGAAGGGCGTGGCTTCCGTATCCAGGCGCCCCTGCAAAACCTGAGCAAGGCCGATATCGTCAAGGCGGGTGTAAGGCTTGGTGTCGATTACTCGCTGACTGTGTCCTGCTACCAGGCAGACAATGACGGTCGTGCTTGTAGGAAATGTGACAGCTGCCGCCTGCGTGCAGAAGGCTTCCAAGCGGCCGGAATTACTGACCCAACGCGTTATTTCTGATTTATTTAAAATAAGGTGTTGAATAATCCTTAGAAATCAGTATTATACGCGCCACCACACAGCGGGTCGTTAGCTCAGTTGGTAGAGCAGTTGGCTTTTAACCAATTGGTCGTAGGTTCGAATCCCACACGACCCACCATTTTTGGCGGTTTAGAAAATCCGGAAGGCCCACGCAAGTGAGGATTTCCGGGTTTTTTTTTGCCTTGTGCCAAGACAAGCCAGGCGTTCATCGATTCAGGCCCCTGGCTCAGTTTCCTCGGCTGAGCCCTCTGCAAGCCTCTGAGTTCTATTGTTGCTCAGCCTTGGCGTGCCCATTCATCCACGGGCTGTAGTCCACAAACACATAGCCTGTCGGCAGGCCCTGAGGGTGGCTGTCAAACCCCGGCATTTGTCGCAGGTCCAGCAGTTTGCACTGCGTGACGAGACGTTGCTGCAGCGCGCTATCCACCTTGAAGCCTTGTAGTCGATACGGGCTTTGATTCAGGTTGACCATGCACTCACTGACTTTGCCTTGTGCATCGGCGATGAAGTGGAAGCTGGCTACGCCGATACTGTCGATGGCATGTCCGGCAAACAGTTGCTCACGGAAGAAGCGGATCTGCTTATAGAAATCGATGCGGGCCGTATGCTTTTGTTGCTCCTCCTCCGACATGCCGAGCAGAGGGGTGAATACCATGGGCGCGACAATCACCTGAGTGTCCTTGGCATCGGCGAAGACCTTGGGTGAGACCTCGGGAAACAGGGTGGTCCAACACAGGTCAGTCACCAGTTTGCCCAGCTTGGCCTGGCGCAGGTTGTTCAGGTCTTGGTTGGGTAGCAGGGTTCCGCGTTTGGTCGAGCAATCCACTACATGGTTCTGCGCGTCGACGGTCATGATCATATTCATCACGCCTGTCAGTTCTTGCTCATTGGCAGCTAGGGCATAGCTGCGCAGTATCATTTGGAAAGTGGTGACGAATTTTTCATCCTTTTGTTGCATTTGTGCTGCCGCCAAGGCCGCTGCCTGTTCGGGCGTGTGACTCTGGCAGCCGGACAGTGAAAGTAGGCTTGCACCGAACAATGCCAGAAGCCAGCGGGACGAAGAAGACGTGTTGAATTCCATTTCTTGGGGCTCGTACACAAATAGACTGGGGAAATGTAGACGGGAACCATTCTCACCCATCAAGCGCTAAAGTGCGATTCGAAATAACAAAAACCGTGGCGCTGGAGTGTTTGGTTGTAACGACTGACGGTTGATTCTGCCTATGTTTGATCTATAGATCTTCTTTGTCTATATTTGAGTCTATAGATTCATTATGAGGTGGCAACTATGAGCCTAGCCCTCCAAGCGCAACCCTTCACTCGGGAACAATGTGTCGCCGGACTACGGGCGGCCGTGGGCATCCTGGAAAAGTGGCAGGCCAGCAGCGACCAGGCCTGCCGCATCCTGCGTATCTCGCGCAGTACCTACACCCGCGCCCGGCAGCGTGATGCCGCATGGTCCGTCAGCCTGGACTTCGATCAGATGCAGCGCATCAGCTTCGTGCTCAATATCCACGCCACGCTGCGCATGGTGTTCGATAACCCCGAGAACGTGTATGGCTTCCCCGCAATGGCCAACGACAACAGCTTTTTCAACGGGCGCTCGCCCCTGGAGATCATGGCTCAGGGCGATATGATTTCGCTGTACGAAACCTTCCGCCGCATCGATGTGCTGCGTGGCGCGCAATGGTGACGCTGAACCAGCTGGGTGAGTTGCCGGGGGGCCAGTTGCAGGCCTATCGCCTGGTCAATTCAAAATTCCCGCCGATTGCATTGTTTGACGATGTGGCGGATGCCGACGAGTTTGAGGCGCTCTATCAGATCCAGGCCCTGACCAACCCGCGATTGGGCAATGAGGTCGGCCGGATTGAGCTGATACCCCGTAGGGAAATCCCGTTCGGGATTGTGGGATGTTCCTACGCAATTGCGCCGTTCACCCACGTCAATCCTGCCGGGTCGCGTTTCAGCGCTGGTGATTTTGGCGTCCTGTACCTGGCTGCGACGATAGAAACGGCACTGGCAGAGGTGCGTCATCACCAGAACCAGTATTGGTCCGGGGTCCATGGCCTGAACTATGAGCGTTTTGTCTTTCGCGGGCTGTCGTGCACCTTTGCCGGTGATTCGATGAAGGATGCGACGTCGGTGCCGATCAGCGACCCGATCTACGATCCCGACGACTACAACGACTCCCATCGTTTGGGCAGCGCACTGAAGAAGGCCGGCTGCCCGGGCCTTCGTTATCTGTCAGTGCGTGCAGAGGGCAACCACTGCTGGGCGTTGCTGACACCTAGGCCGGTGTCGTCGATTGTCCAGGCCTCTCATTACGAGATGGTCTGGAATGGGCAGATCACCAGTGTCAGCAAGATCAGCGAAGCCTGATGCACAGGGTCAGATCTGCCCGCGCACCAGGATCGACTCATCGATCTGCGCAATCGAGGTAACCCCGGTGAGGGTCATGGCCACGCGCATTTCCTTGGCAAAGATATCCAGCAGGTTTTCCACGCCACGCTGCCCATCAGCGGCCAGGGCGTAGGCGGGCGCGCGCCCCAGTAACACGCCACGGGCGCCGAGGGCGAGCATGCGTACCACGTCCAGCCCGGAACGAACCCCCGAGTCCACCAGCACCGTGAGATCACTGCCAACCGCCTGGGCGATCTCAGGCAGTGCCTTGGCGGTGGACAGCACGCCATCAAGCTGGCGGCCGCCGTGGTTGGACACGACGATGCCGTCAGCGCCGAAGCTCACGGCATCCTTGGCGTCCTGTGGGTCGAGGATGCCCTTGATGATCATTGGGCCCTTCCAGAACTCACGGATCCACTCCAGGTCTTTCCAACTGATGGAGGGGTCGAAGTTGGTGGCCAGCCAGCCGATGTAATCTTCAAGGTGGGTCGGTTTGCCCAGGTATTTGGAGATGTTGCCCAAGTCATGAGGGCGGCCCATCAGCCCCACATCAAACGCCCAGGCCGGCTTGGTCACGGCCTGCAACATGCGTCGCTGGGCGGCGTACGGGCCGGACATCCCGGAGTGGGCATCACGGTAGCGGGCGCCGGGGGTTGGCATGTCGACGGTGAAGACCAGGGTTTTCACTCCGGCGGCTTGCGCGCGCTCCAGGGCGTTTTTCATGAAGCCGCGGTCTTTCAACACATAGAGTTGAAACCAGATCGATTGCGCGGTCTGCGACGCAACTTCCTCGATCGGGCAAACGGAAACGGTCGACAGGCAAAAAGGCACACCTTTATTGGTCGCGGCGTTGGCCACCTGGACTTCCCCGCGTCGGGCAAACATGCCGGTCAGGCCCACCGGACTCATGACCACCGGCATCGCCAGCGGTTGGTCGAACAAGGTGGTTTCCAGGCTCAGGCTCTCGACGTTACGCAGCACACGCTGGCGCAGGCTGATGTCTGCCAAGTCCGAACTGTTGGCCTTGAGGGTGTGCTCGGCGTACGCGCCACCGTCAATGTAGTCGAACAGGAAGCGCGGCAGTTTGCGGCGTGCGGCTTCGCGGTAATCCGATGCGGACGAAATGATCATGAACAGTGAGGCCCCGGAATAAAGAAAACGGTGGGTGGAGGATAGCCAAAGGCTTTTCATGGTAAAAACAACTTTTACAACTTCATTCAAGTCGAAAATGGAATAGTCATGAACCTGCGAACGCTGCGAGCCTTTGTCGAAGTGGTGCGCCAAGGCAGTTTCTCACAAGCGGCCGAGATGGTTTCGCTCACGCAATCGAGTGTCAGCAAAGCGGTCAAGACGCTGGAGGAGGAGTTGGGCACGCCGTTGTTCAGCCGTATCGGCCATAAGAGCGAACTGACAGCCGCCGGTGAGATTGCCTACCGCCGCGCCCTGGTGTTGCTCGCCGAGCGCAACGACTTGGTGGCCGAGATCAATGACCTGTTGGGGCTCAAGCGTGGCGTGTTGCGCATCGGCTTGCCGCCGGTGGGCAGTGGTGAGTTATTTGCCGCGATGTTTGCGGTGTATCGCCAGCGTTACCCACAGATCGAGATCGAGCTGATCGAGCATGGCAGCAAGAAGCTGGGCGAGTGCCTGCAAGCGGGGGAGGTGGACGTGGCTGCCCTGCTGGTGCCGGTGGAGGGCGAGTTTGAGTATCAGGACGTGCGGGTCGAGCCGTTGATGGTTGTCCTGCCCAGCAGCCATCCATTGGCGGGACGCAAGAGTGTGGATTTTTCCGACTTGTCCGACTCACCCTTCATACTGTTCGAGGCCGGGTTTGCCCTGAACCGCATCATTCTTTGCGCCTGCGAGCGTCGGGGCGTCTCGCCGAAGGTTTCGGTGCGCAGCGCCCAGATCGACTTTATCGTCGACCTGGTCGGCGCGGGCCTGGGTGTCGCCTTCCTGCCGCGCATGCTGGCTTACAAGCACCTGCATCCCGGCATTGCGTTGATTGCGTTGGATGAGCCCCAGACTGACTGGCATATTGCCCTGACCTGGCGGCGTAATGCTCACTTGCCACCAGCCGCGCGGGCCTGGTTGGACCTGGCCAGGGAAATGGGTAATGTCCCTGCGCCATTTTAGGCTTTTGAATCCAATCGATATTCTGTAGCCTTGCGCAGCTTCACCCGTGCTTGATGAACACAATCACTTCGTCCGGCGGCGCCCGAAGGGCTCCAGAGCCGGTGGTATACTCGACTTTCGCGCAACTGCGCCTGCAGGTCTTGCGAACATGACGCAAATTTCCGAACGCCTTCTGGTCCAAGCCCACCTCGATGCCAAGCAACCCAAGGTGCTCAGTGCCGAGGAAGAGGCAAGCTTACGTTCTGCCATCGCTGCCGAGCTCAAGGCTCAAGATGCGGTGCTGGTGGCGCATTTCTACTGCGACCCGGTGATTCAGGCCCTGGCCGAAGAAACCGGTGGCTGTGTTTCCGACTCCCTGGAAATGGCCCGCTTCGGCGCCGCATACCCGGCCAAGACCGTGCTGGTCGCCGGTGTGCGCTTCATGGGCGAGACGGCGAAAATCCTCACCCCCGAAAAACGTATCCTGATGCCAACCCTGGAAGCCACGTGCTCCCTGGACCTGGGTTGCCCGGTGGAAGAGTTTTCGGCGTTCTGCGACCAGCATCCGGAGCGCACCGTGGTGGTCTACGCCAACACTTCGGCGGCGGTCAAAGCGCGCGCGGATTGGGTGGTGACTTCCAGTTGCGCCCTGGAAATCGTCGAAAGCCTGATGGATAACGGCGAAACCATCATCTGGGGCCCGGACAAGCACCTGGGTACCTATATCCAGCGTCAGACCGGTGCCGACATGCTGCTGTGGGACGGTGCCTGCATCGTCCACGAAGAGTTCAAGTCCAAGCAATTGGAAGACATGAAGGCGTTGTACCCGGATGCAGCGATCCTGGTGCACCCGGAATCACCGACCTCGGTGATCGAGTTGGCCGATGCCGTGGGCTCCACCAGCCAGTTGATTGCGGCGGCGCAGCGTTTGCCGAACAAGACGTTCATCGTCGCCACTGACCGCGGCATTTTCTACAAGATGCAGCAGCTGTGCCCGGACAAGGTCTTTGTCGAGGCGCCAACCGCCGGTAACGGCGCGGCATGCCGCAGTTGCGCGCACTGCCCGTGGATGGCGATGAATACCCTGGAGCGCACGCTGCAATGCCTGCGTGAAGGCAGCAACGAGATCTTCGTCGAGCCTTCGCTGATTCCCCATGCGGTACGCCCGCTCAAGCGCATGCTGGACTTTACCCAGGCGGCCCGTCTGAAGTTGGCCGGCAACGCCTGATCCATGCCTGCCACGATCAAACTGTAGGAGCTGGCTTGCCTGCGATAGCATCACCTCGGTCTGACTGATACACCGAGGCGCCTGCATCGCAGGCAAGCCAGCTCCCACATTTGATTTGCATCGTTTGGGCGCTATTTCTTTTTCTTCGGGATCCGCACCAATTGCGTGTCCGAATAGATGTCATGCCAGGCGCGTTTTTTCTTGTCCACCAGCGACCAGATAAACCCCAGCCCCGCACACAACCACGACGCAATCGACACCACAAAACGCAACAGCGCCTGCCACAGGCTGATACGTGAGCCATCCGTGTTCTGCACGCGCACGCCCCATACCTGCATGCCCAGGGTCTGCCCGGAATGGGTCCAGAACTTGGCGAAGAAGCCAAACAGCACAAAAAACAGAATCGTCGACAACAACGGATCACCGTCCAGGGCCCCGGACTCCGAGAGCGTGCGCATCTTCGCCTCCCCCACAAAGGCGATCCACACCAGCTTGTAGAGCAAGGCGGTGACGATCAACAGGGCGGTACACAACAGGAAGTCATAGAACATCGCTGCCAGACGACGGCCCAGGCCAACGGCGGGGAATTCGCCTTGGGGGCTCAGCAGGTGTTTCGACATGGCTCGGCTCTCTGGAGGAAAAAAGCCATTTTACGGTCAAACGCATACAAAAAAGCCCCTGATGTCAGCATCAGGGGCTTTTTGTCGCAGTAGGGATCAGCCTTCTGCTTGTACTTCGTCAGCCTGCATGCCTTTCTGGCCTTGCACTGCGAGGAAGGTCACTTTCTGGCCTTCTTTCAGGGTCTTGAAGCCGTTGCCCTGAATAGCGCGGAAGTGCACGAACAGATCCGGACCGCTTTCAGGGGTGATAAAACCAAAACCTTTCTCGTCGTTAAACCACTTGACGGTACCGCTCTGACGTTCAGCCATTTTCTTCTTTCCTTTGACGCTAAAAATTGATGACAGTCCCTTTCACACGAAAGAGTACTGGGCTGGGTTGCAGGAAAGTAAGAGACATCGAACGGGTTGTAGCTAACTTTGGCTACTGCCCAGGTCCAGGTTCAAAGCGACCCATGCAAACACAGTGGGCAAACTCTACGACAACTAAGGCAGAAAAAACAAGCCCTCTAAAAGCCCTGTATTTACTGGTCATGATGACAATTCGGTCACTATTGCCGAAGTGTCTTATTCGATAGTGTGAGTCACTTGTTATAGGTTAATCGACATAACATTGACTATCGTCAGTGCGCTGTTTTATGGCGGTTGTGTTACACATTAGTGCAAGTGAACACAACCGCGTTACTTATAGGAACAATCAATCAGCCACGATAGTAACGTTGTGGCACGAATGGCATTTTACTTACACGAAGTGGCACCTTTTTCCCACGCACCAACGCAGAGACTTCGCTATCCAGCGCGGTAAAGGCCATGTCGAGGTAGCCCATGGCGAGCGGGCCGCCAAGGCTTGGGCCAAAGCCACCGCTGCAGACGGTGCCGATCACGGTGTCGTGCTCATCGACAATCTCTGCACCTTCGCGTACCGGCGTGCGTTCCTGTGGCAGCAGACCAACGCGCTTGCGGCTGACACCGGTCTGCTGCTGGGTGAAGATCCGATCGGCGCCCGGGAAACCGCCGGCACGCGCGCCATCAGCGCGGCGGACCTTGGAAATGGCCCACAACAGACTGGCCTCAATCGGTGTGGTCTCGGTGTTCATATCGTGGCCATAGAGGCACAGGCCGGCTTCCAGGCGCAGGGAGTCGCGGGCGCCCAGGCCAATGGCTTCGACTTCGGTTTCGGCCAGCAGGCTGCGGGCCAGGCTTTCGGCACTGGCCGCGGGCACCGAGATTTCGAAACCGTCTTCGCCGGTATAGCCGGAACGGCTGACATAGCATTCCACCCCCAGCAGGCGCAGGGGCGCGAACTGCATAAAGGTCATCTTGATGACTTCCGGGGCCAGGCGCGCCAAGACCTTCACCGCTGCCGGGCCTTGCAGGGCCAGCAGGGCACGTTCCTCAAACAGCGGTTCGATCTGGCATAGCTCGCCGATATGCTGGCGCAGGTGGGCCAGGTCCTGATCCTTGCAGGCGGCGTTGACCACCAGGAACAGTTCGTCGTTACCCAGGTTGGCAACCATCAAGTCATCGAGGATGCCGCCCTGTTCGTTGGTGAACATGGCGTAGCGCTGCATGCCCACGGGCAGGTCGATGATATCCACCGGCACCAGGGTTTCCAGGGCCTTGGCGGCATTGGCCCCGGTCAGGCGGATCTGGCCCATGTGCGACACATCGAACAACCCGGCCTGGTCACGGGTGTGCAGGTGTTCCTTCATCACGCCCAGCGGGTATTGCACCGGCATGTCATAGCCGGCGAACGGCACCATGCGCGCACCCAGTTCGAGGTGCAGGGCATGCAGCGGGGTTTTCAACAGGGTTTCGGTGGACATATTCAGCTCCTGAAAAACGTGCTGGCGCGTTATAAGCGTCAGCACTCGATAATGTTGACGGCCAAACCGCCACGGGCGGTTTCCTTGTATTTGCTTTTCATGTCGGCGCCGGTCTGGCGCATGGTGCGGATCACCTTGTCGAGGGACACGAAGTGCTGTCCATCGCCGCGCAAGGCCATGCGCACCGCATTGATTGCCTTCACCGAGCCCATGGCGTTGCGCTCGATGCAGGGCACCTGCACCAAGCCGCCAATCGGGTCGCAGGTCAGGCCGAGGTTATGTTCCATGCCGATCTCGGCGGCGTTCTCCACCTGGGAAACCGTACCGCCCAGCACTTCGCACAAGGCTCCGGCGGCCATGGAGCAGGCCACGCCGACTTCACCCTGGCAACCGACCTCAGCCCCGGAGATCGAGGCATTTTCTTTGTAGAGGATGCCGATGGCCGCGGCGGTGAGTAGGAAACGCACCACGCCGTCTTCATTGGCCCCGGGGATAAAACGCATGTAGTAGTGCAGCACTGCCGGGACGATCCCGGCTGCACCATTGGTAGGTGCCGTGACTACGCGCCCGCCGTTGGCGTTTTCTTCATTGACCGCCAGGGCATACAGGTTGACCCAGTCCAGCACCGATAGAGGATCGCGTAGGGCGGATTCCGGGTTCTTGCACAGTTGGCGATGCAGCGCAGCAGCGCGGCGCTTGACCTTCAAGCCCCCCGGCAAAATCCCTTCGTTGCGACAGCCTGCACCTACGCAATCTTGCATCACCTGCCAGATCTTCAGCAGGCCGCTGCGGGTCTCGGCTTCCGGGCGCCAGGCGCTTTCGTTGGTCAGCATCACCTGGCTGATGGACAGGCCGTAGGTAGCGCAATGCCCGAGCAAGTCCTTGGCACTTTTGAACGGGAAAGTCAGGGGCGTGGCGTCTTCGACAATCCGGTCAGCCCCGGCGGCATCTTCATCCACCACAAAGCCGCCGCCCACCGAGTAGTACTCGCGGCTGCGAATCTGCAGGCCGGCGGCGTCAAAGGCGCGGAAGATCATACCGTTAGGGTGAAAGGCCAGGGGTTTGCGAATCATCGCCAGATGTTCTTTCTCGTTGAACGCAATGCTGTGTTCTCCGAGCAGGTTCAAACGTGCATCCGCGCGAATCTGTTGCAGGCGCGTGGGCACGGTTTCGGTGTCGACGGTGTCCGGGTGTTCGCCCTCCAGGCCCAGCAACACAGCCTTGTCGCTGCCGTGGCCTTTGCCGGTGGCGCCGAGTGAGCCGTAGAGCTCCACCTTGACGCAGGTGGTGGTGTGCAGCAGGTCGTCACGCTTGAGGCCCTCGGCGAATCGGGCTGCGGCACGCATCGGGCCAACGGTGTGAGAGCTTGAGGGACCGATGCCAATCTTGAACAGGTCGAACACGCTTAAAGACATGGTTGTTCTCCGGTTTCTTATTATGTGTCAGGTGTACTCGGTGAAACTGTGGGAGCGGGCTTGCTCGCGAAAGCGGTCTGTCAGTTGATACATTAGGTGACTGAACCACCGCATTCGCGAGCAAGCCCGCTCCCACATTTTTTGATCGAGTACCTCCTCAGGTTATGCGTAGCTCTCGATCGACGGGCACGCGCACACCAGGTTGCGATCGCCAAACACGTTGTCGACCCGGCCAACCGGCGGCCAGTACTTGCCTTCGATCAACGACGCTACTGGGTACACCGCCTGTTCGCGGCTGTACGGGTGGCTCCATTCGCCGACGATTTCAGCTGCCGTGTGCGGTGCGTTCTTCAGTGGGTTGTCGTCCTTGTCCAACGTGCCGTTTTCCACTGCGCGTATTTCTTCACGGATCGCGATCATGGCGTCGCAGAAACGGTCCAGTTCCTCCTTGGATTCGCTTTCGGTCGGCTCGATCATCAAGGTGCCGGCGACCGGGAACGACATGGTCGGCGCATGGAACCCAAAGTCGATCAGGCGCTTGGCCACGTCATCCACGCTAATGCCGCTGCTGTCCTTGAGCGGGCGCAGGTCGAGGATGCATTCGTGTGCCACCAGGCCGTTGCTGCCGGTGTACAGCACGGGGTAGTGCTCTTCCAGGCGACGGGAAATGTAGTTGGCATTGAGGATCGCCAACTGCGACGCGCGCTTGAGGCCCGCGCCGCCCATCATGCTGATGTACATCCAGGTGATCGGCAAAATGCTCGCGCTGCCGAATGGCGCCGCGCACACCGCGCCTTCCTTGCGCTCCATGGCCGCATGGCCGGGCAGGAACGGCGTGAGGTGCGACTTGACGCCAATCGGGCCAACACCCGGGCCACCACCACCGTGGGGGATGCAGAAGGTCTTGTGCAGGTTCAGGTGGGACACGTCGCCGCCGAACTTGCCCGGTGCGCACAGGCCGACCATGGCGTTCATGTTGGCGCCGTCGATGTACACCTGGCCGCCGTTGTCGTGGATGATCCCGCAGATTTCGCGGATGCCTTCCTCGAACACGCCGTGGGTCGATGGGTAAGTGATCATCAGCGCGGCGAGGTGTTCGCGGTGCTCGATGGCCTTGGCCCGCAGGTCTTCGATGTCCACGTTGCCACGGGCATCGCACGCGGTGACGACCACGCGCATGCCGGCCATGTTGGCGGTGGCCGGGTTGGTACCGTGGGCCGACGATGGGATCAGGCAGATGTCGCGACGTTCTTCGCCACGGCTCTGGTGATAGGCACGTATCGCCAGGAGGCCTGCGTACTCACCCTGGGAACCGGCGTTCGGTTGCAGGGAGATCGCGTCGTAGCCGGTGGCCGCGCAGAGCATGGCTTCCAGCTCGCTGGTCAGTTGCAGGTAGCCGGCGCTTTGTTCCGCCGGGGCGAACGGGTGCAGGGCGCCGAACTCGGCCCAGGTCACCGGGATCATTTCGCTGGCGGCGTTGAGCTTCATGGTGCACGAGCCCAGCGGGATCATGGTGCGATCCAGTGCCAGGTCCTTGTCGGCCAGCTTGCGCAGGTAGCGCATCAGCTCGGTTTCCGAGTGATAACGGTTGAACACCGGGTGGCTGAGGATTGGCGACTGGCGCAGCAGTGCGGCGGGCAGGGTGCTGTCGACGCTGGCGGCTAGGGCGGCGAAGTCCGGCAGGGCTTTACCGCTGGCAAACACGCTCCACAGGGTTTCAATGTCGGCTTGGGTAGTGGTTTCGTCCACCGACAGGCCCAGGCGATCGGTATCCACAACACGCAGGTTAATGCGCACGGCGCGGGCCTTGTCGTGCAGGGCTACGGTGTTGGCGCCGGTGTTGAGGGTGAGGGTGTCGAAGAAGTTTTCCTGCTCGACCTTAAGACCCAAGGTAGTCAGGCCGTTGGCCAGGATCGCGGTCAACTGGTGCACGCGCTGGGCGATCTGGGTCAAGCCTTTAGGGCCGTGGTACACGGCGTACATGCTGGCGATGTTGGCCAGCAGCACTTGGGCGGTGCAGATGTTGCTGGTGGCCTTCTCGCGGCGGATATGCTGCTCGCGGGTCTGCATGGCCAGGCGCAGGGCCGGCTTGCCGAAACGGTCCACCGATACACCGACCAGACGGCCCGGCATATCGCGCTTGAACGCATCCTTGGTGGAGAAGTACGCCGCATGCGGGCCACCAAAGCCCAGCGGTACGCCGAAGCGTTGGGCACTGCCAATGGCCACGTCGGCACCGAACTCACCCGGTGGGGTCAGCAGGGTCAGGGCCAGCAGGTCGGCGGCCACGGCCACCAGGGCATTGGCGGCATGGAAGCGCTCGGTCAGTTCGCGGTAGTCAAAGACATCACCGTTGCTGGCCGGGTATTGCAGCAGGGCGCCAAAGAACGGGCTGACGTCGGTCAGTTTGCGTTCATCGCCCACCACCACATCGATACCCAGTGGCTCGGCACGGGTGCGCAGCACGTCGAGGGTTTGCGGGTGGCTGTGGATCGAGGCGAAGAAAGCATTGCTGCTCTTGTTCTTGCTCAGGCGCTTGCAGAAGGTCATGGCTTCGGCGGCGGCGGTGGCTTCGTCGAGCAAGGATGCGTTGGCGATTGGCAGGCCGGTGAGGTCGCTGATCAGGGTCTGGAAATTGAGCAGCGCTTCCAGGCGGCCCTGGGAGATTTCTGGCTGGTACGGGGTGTAGGCGGTGTACCAGGCCGGGTTTTCCAGGAGGTTGCGCAGGATCGGCGATGGCGTGTGGCAGTTGTAGTAGCCCTGGCCGATATAGGTCTTGAACAGTTGATTCTTGCCGGCGATGGCCTTGATCTTGGCCAGGGCATCCGCTTCGCTCAAGCCGTCGCTCAGGCCCAGTACCGCAGTGCCCTTGATGCTTTCCGGGATCACGCTGGCGCTCAAGGCTTCGAGGGAATCGAAGCCCAGGGTCGCGAGCATCTGCTGCTCATCGTCCTGGCGCGGGCCGATGTGACGGGCGATAAATTCGTTGGCGGTGCTCAAATTAACAGTCATGGCGCGCTCCTCAAGCTTGGGCGTTGGCTTTGATCAGGCGGTCGTACGCATCCTGATCCAACAGCTTAGCCACTGCGTCAGCGTCAGCCGGTTTAAAGCGGAAGAACCAGCCTGCGCCCATCGGGTCTTCGTTGACCAGCTCCGGGCTGTCTTCCAGCGCGGGGTTCACTTCCAGGACGTCACCGTCCAACGGCATGTACACGCCACTGGCAGCTTTTACCGACTCCACGGTGGACGCTTCAGCGCCCTTGTCGTAGGCCTGCAGCTCAGGCAGTTGTACGAAAACCACATCACCCAGCGCGTTTTGCGCGAATGCGGTGATACCCACGGTGACGCTACCGTCGGCTTCGGCGCGCAGCCATTCGTGATCTTCAGTAAAACGCAATTCGCTCATGGAAACTCCTCAGGGCCAGAATCGTCTGGTGGACGGGATTGAATGCTCGTGTCTGCCGAGCTGGATGGGTAAAGCCATAGCAAGAATGCGGCCAATAATTTTTATCGTTTAAAATCAATTGGTTGGCGTTTATGGTCGGAGGGTTGCCGTTATCCGTTGTAGCGAAATCGATACGCTTTGGTGGCGCAAAAAAAGCCTATGTGGATCAAAGCCTTGCATGGTGAAGGCTCACTGCGCCCGTATTGAAATCATTCCACTGTAGCGATTTCAGTACGAGTGGCCATGGCTAGAGATGCCCTGGCAGGTGATCTATCTACCGCACAAGGCACCAGAAGGCGGCTCACCCTGTCGGTTTCTATCGATCAGGACGCTTTACATGAGTAATCCAACAGGAACACTTCGGGAGATTTCGCAGGCACAAGCCTCCCGCAATTACCTTTCCAAAGTGTTTGCGCAACGTCTGACGTTGACTCAGGTGGCGCAGTCCATGATCCAGGAGTGGATAACCGACACGTTTGCAGGTTCTAGTCTGCAGGCCGACAACAGTTGGATTGGGGTCATACAGCGAACGAAAACCGGCAGTGTGGCTTACGGACAGCTTACGACCTTAAGTGACGCATTGATCGCGCGGTGCATGAGCGCCACCTTGCTGAACTACACATCAGGTCATCATCAACTGCTGCGCCAACTGCCCGCAGAGGGTTTCCAACCGGTGGGCGCAGCTATTTCTGTCGAAGATGTAGAACGCATGCTTAACGCCCTTGCCCCGCAGCTGCTGGAGGGTTTTTGCGTGCGGCTGGTGGCGTACTGGAATGCCCGGATCGAGGGACAAGCCTCGCACAGTCGCTGGGAGGCCGTGAGCAAGCAATTGCGTGCCTGCCTGCTCACGGCTCGACAAAATCCGCCGCTCAGTTTGCAGGAGCTCAAGATGTTGCTTGGCGAGGGGAGCGATGTGCAGGTGCTCTGGGCTTACCAGGAGGATCGGCAGGCACTGGGCGCACCGAACCCACTGCGGATTTATCAGGTATATGCCGCACAGGCAGGGCTGCCGGGTGAATGGCTCCCGCTGCTGGTCTTGCAGCGCCAGCTCAATGAGGGCCTGGTAAGCCTGGTCTACCTGCCGGTGATGGCGCTGCTCAAACTCGACACGCTGGACCAGTTGGGCAGCCTGTTGCCTCGTTACATGAGCACATACACCCCAGGCCTACCGCTCAGTTGGGTGCTCAAGGAACCCCATACCGACGTATTCGATGCCCTGGCCCAGAGTTTATTGGAACGACAACTCAGAAGCGTGAGGCGGATCGACTGGTCTGTGTTGGCCACTGTTGGCAGCTATGAAAGGCTATTGATCAAACTGACCTCGCCCCTGGCCTGGTTTAACCCCGATTACGTCCAGCAACCCCATGAAGAGCAATTGCCGATCTGGTTGCAGACTGCCGGCGGCGCTGATCGCCAAGCCTATGGTCAATGGCTTGCGCGCCTGGCGCACCTGCAGCAATGCACCGCGGGGGCTTCGTTTCTGGACGGGCTTGAACCGATTGATGTGTACGCCCGCAAGGCGCTGCAACGCCAGATGCGCCTGGATCACCCGCAGGAGGTGATCATCAATCCGGACGATTACCTGCTGACATTCGAGCGCACTCAAGGTGGCACCGTCGGCTGGACGCAGCGCGCCACCAGGACCTTGACCGAGTGGGCGCTGGAAAACCCCTTCGCCTCTGCCTATGCCCGCGTGCAAATCAGCAACCAGGCGCAGCCGGGGTATGTGCCTGATTGGTGGATCAAGCCGGCTTATCTCAAGCAATTGATTGAAACCGTCGATGTCGGCAAGCATTACCCGGCGCTTCTCAACCGTCTGTTGCTGTCGGACCCGGTAGAGTCTGCGCGGCGGCGGCGGCTGTTTGTCGATCAGATGGCGATCCAACTGCCTCTGCATGCGCTGGAGAACAGCCTTCGTCAACGCAATGGTTTCACCCAGTCTGGGGTGTCAGTCGTGCAAGCGATACTGCAGGACGAGGGGCGGCTTGATACTCAGGTGATTGTCGCCCGGCCGCTGGCGTTTTTGACCCATGCCGGTGGCGTTGCCCATAAAGCCCGCAATCTGTTTGTCATCGGCCCACGTGATAACAGTGACCTGCCGCATATTCTTTATCGGCCGGATCAGCACGAGGCGATGCTTCAGCAGTTTGCCAGTCGCCAGGCCTTGCTCGATGAGGTGGCCCGTATGGGCAGCGATTTACAGGCCGTCGTGCTTGAACGCATGAGCGAAAACGACCAGGCAGTGTTTGCCCGGGGTGGTTTTTTGCACCCCCATGTCCAGCGTTTCCTGCAAGGGGATGAGTACAGCACACTGCCTGTTTCCGGTGCGGCGCTGCTCAGTGATGAGCAGGTGCCGGGGGTGTTTCTTGAGGCAGTATTCGATGAAAGCGCGACCAGCCTGTGGCAGCTTGCCAAGAAGCAGGCGGTCTCCAACGAGGCACTGCGCTGGAGCTTGTTCAAGAATGATCTCTGGCAAGTATTCAACATCCTGCTGCCGATGCTCAGGGGGCCGGTAGCGGTGGCAGGCTGGCTGTCTCAGATGTTTGACAGTTTTCGCACGCTGCTGGCGTTGCCGCCCGGGGCCAGCCAGGAGGACTCTGCCAGTGCGCTGATCGAGCTGATCGGCAGTTCGGCTGGCCTGCTATTGAGCCATGTCGTTCCCCTGGATGAGCGTTTGCGTTTGCGCGAGACCTGGCCGATCACAGGGGGCAGGGGTGGGCGTGTGGCGTTCACAGGCGGGCCTCATATTCATCAACCCGTGGCAGCATTTGCCTGGCAGCGTTCAATGGCAGATATCACGGCCATGGACTTCTCTTGGGCCACTTCACGGCTCAGGCCCAATTCGACCCAGCGAGCACAGCTCGAAACCTTCCAATGGGCGCCGGGGCCAGGGGAAACATGGCCGGCAAACCCTACGGTGATCTCGACAGACAGCCCCATACGCGGTCGAGTGGTGGTGCATGGCAACCATCAGGACTACACGCTGATAGACAGCAAGCTGTATGGCGTCAAGCCCGTTGGCGGTCGCTGGCGGATCGTCGACTTGAGTCACAACGAACGTTCAGGCCCATGGCTCAGGCAGGACTCGAAAGGTGTCTGGAAAGTTGACCTGGGCCTGCAATTGCTCGGTGGGCAGCCCAAAAAAGTCACGGCGGCAGAACGGCGTATACGCATCCAGAATGAAAACCTGCGACTGGAGCGTGACTACCGTGGCGCAACGGCTCGGCTGGATGAAGTTTTGGAACGGGTGCGGGCGGCCCAGAAACGCTACAGAGAGGTGCATGCTTCGGACTCTGATGCGTTCACGGATCAACAACGGCATGACAGCAGCACCGACTATTTGAGGGTGCTGGAAGAGGAATACCGGCTGCAACTCGACAGGATTAATGCGTTGACTGCAAAAAACACCCACAAACCGGTGAGTGGCTTCGAGCGAGAGAAGATGAAGCAGTTGGAGGCCATCGTTGAGAACTTGCGCGACCAGATGACCGTGGTGATCAACACCCGTGCGGGGGTGATTCTTTCCGATGAGCGTTTGAGCGAGTTGGAGGCACAAATGGATGGCGGCGACGAAGCGATTGCCCAGGCAGCTCATCGTATTGTTGTTCAATCCGCGCTGACGATCGCAGAGTACAACGCTCAACTGATCGACTTGAGCACTCTGGAGCAGAATGCCCATGAGCGATTGATGGGCGTGCCCGGGTATGAGCCGCATGCCCTGTTAATGGCCGCGCCAGAGACGGGCACGCCTCTGGACTGGAAGTCCATGCAGTTAAAGGCGTTGTATGGCGCGATGTTGCGTCGGTTGCCATCCTCTGGAGAGTATGAGGATTTCGATCAGCTCCATGAATTGTTCGG
Source organism: Pseudomonas sp. FH4 (assembly GCF_000510915.2). Lineage (NCBI taxonomy): Bacteria > Pseudomonadati > Pseudomonadota > Gammaproteobacteria > Pseudomonadales > Pseudomonadaceae > Pseudomonas > Pseudomonas sp. FH4. The sequence goes on from NZ_AOHN01000028.1 coordinate 132,548, forward strand.
TGAGGCGATCCAATCGATCCAGTCGCAGAAAACCCTGCGCGAGCCCGACTTGTTGAGTATGGAGCAGCGAATCACTGGGTATGAAGCGATTGCCAGGGAGTATCGAAGGTCCCAGGCAGGGATTCGGGAATACGGCGATATGGCCGTGGAGTTGGTTGACAAGCGTGTTATCGAACAATTGGGGCATCTGCTCAAAGAGTTGGGCCGGGAAGCAGAACAGTCCTTGTCGATGCTGCTTCGCGAACAGGAGGCGCGCCCTGCGGCCCAACCTGTGTCGGTACCCAGCGCCGACAAGCGTTTGTTCCTCGATCGCAAAAAGCGCTACCAACTCGGGCAAGTAAGGGCCCGCACGCCTGAATCGGAGGATGAGATCGTTGATATCCTCAGTCCAATCGATAAGAGCGTACAGGCGAGCTTTCGTCGCAGCCCAAGCTCAGATGACTTTGAGCCGGTTACCGAAGCGGCTGCGTCTGTGTCGCGACCGGTACGCTCGCTGGAAAAGCTCAAGGGCGATGCACGCAGGCTGCTTGACAGAGAGCCGCTGGTGGTTGAGCAGGCCCGCAATGAGACCCACATCTCCAGCATGCCCGACAGCGTCGAGGCCCGCCTGGCACGCCAGGCCGAGGCCATGAAAGGCGTTGCACAGAAAATCCGCAAGGCGCTGGCCCGCGAGCCGGAAAAAGACAAGGGCACGTCAGCAGTTGTTTCCATTCCTTTGCTCGATGAGCTGGCTCAGGCCTCCAGCCGCCTTGTGGAGCAGGGGCGGCTGATACGTATCGAGATGGTCAAGCACCTGCCCCCTGACGAAGAAGGCATTGCCTATCTCAAGCAGCAGAATGAAGTTGAAATTGTGCTGGTAAAAGACCGTGTGCAGCTCAAGCGGCTGGATGATTTTCTACAGGAGTATGTGATCAAGGACAGGCAGGGCAAGGTTTTGGCGTATGCGCATTTTCATTATCGGGCACGGACGACACCCAATGCAGGCTACAGCGCTGGCCATCTGAAGCGGCCCGAACAGCGTTTTATGAGTTATCGCAGCCTTGGCGAAAAGACTGACGCCGATGTGATCGCGATCTACTATTCGCGGATCAGCCCGGCCATGGCCCAGCGCCTGTTTTTCAGCACCAGGGGTGTAATGGTACAGCGCGGGCGGCGGGTATTCTGGTAAGCATCATGCTCAATTTTTACCGGGAATCCCGTACTTGCGTAGCCGATGGGCGATGGCGGTATGGGAGGTCTGCAAGCGGCTGGCCAGTTGTCGCGTCGATGGGTAGCTGGCATACAGTTTTTCCAGCAACGAACGCTCAAAATCCTCCACCGCCTGCTCCAGGCTATCGACTTCTCCGTCGCTCTGGCGGGCGACCGAGGTGCCGGCGATATCCAGGTCGCCAATGTCCACCAGGTTGCTTTCGCAAATGGCGGCGGCGCGGAAGATCACGTTCTGCAACTGGCGCACGTTACCCGGCCAGCGGTTGCCCAGCAGCGCCGGGTAGGTGCCCGGTGCCAGGCGACAGACCGGGCGCTGGATCTGCGCGCAGGCCTGCTGCATGAAGTAGCGGGCCAGCAGCAGGATGTCCTGGTCGCGCTCGCGCAGGGGTGGGACTTCGACATTCAGCACGTTGAGGCGGTAGAACAGGTCTTCACGGAAGGTGCCTTCGCTGACCATTTTCTCCAGGTCGCGGTGGGTAGCACTGAGGATGCGTACGTTGACCTTGATCTCACGGTCGCCTCCGACCCGGCGAAAGCTGCCGTCGTTGAGAAAGCGCAGCAGCTTGGCCTGCAGGTACGGCGACATCTCGCCAATCTCATCGAGGAACACGGTGCCCTGGTTGGCCAGCTCCATCAATCCCGGCTTGCCGCCGCGCTGGGCGCCGGTAAAGGCGCCGGGGGCGTAGCCGAACAACTCGCTCTCGGCGAGGTTTTCCGGCAGGGCCGCACAGTTCAGCGCCAGGAAGGGTGAGCTGTGGCGCGCACTGATGGCATGGCACGCGCGGGCCACCAGTTCCTTGCCGGTGCCGGTCTCGCCCTGGATCAACAGCGGGGCATCGAGGGCCGCCACCCGTAATGCACGGGTCTTGAGGGTGCGGATCGCCGGGGATTCGCCCAGCAATGCATCGAAACCTTCGGCATGGTCATGGTGCAGCGCCGACAACCGTTCGCCGATGCGGTTGGGTTGATACAAGGTCAACAGCGCGCCAGCATCGGTAATCGGCGTGGCGTCCAGCAGCAGGGTCTGGCCGTTGACGCTGATCTCCCGCAGGGGCAGGCGAAAGCCGTGTTCGAGCAGGGAGTCCAGCAGCGTTGGGCTGTCAAATAGTTCGGCGATGCTTTCCCCTGCGGGTTCGCGACCATAGAGGGTAATCAGTGCCGGATTGGCCAGCAACACCTTGCCGGCGCTGTCCAGGGCCAGCACCGGATCGGTCATGGCCGCCAGCAGGGCGTCGAGTTGCAGGTGGCGGCGTTGGCCTGGAAGGATGTCGACCACCGTCACCGCTTGCACGCCGTGGACGCTGAACAACGCGTCGCGCAATTCTTCCAGTACTTCGGCGCTGAGGGTCGGGGCGTCTATATAGACGTTGGGCGGCACCATCTCCACCGCATCCAGGTTGAGATTGCGCCCGCCGAGCAAGGCCAGGACTTCCTGGGTAATGCCGACGCGGTCGATGAAGCTGACGTGGATACGCATGGGGCTGCTGACAGTTCTGGGGAGCGAGAGGCGGCCAGTATGCCTTGGAGCAGGGCCGAGGTGAAATCTGACAGATGACACTGATCAAAATGTGGGAGCGGGCTTGCTCGCGAATGTGGTGTATCAGCTACATATTCAGTGACTGACACTCTGCATTCGCGAGCAAGTCGAATCGTCGCACCGCCGCTCCCACATTGGGTGTGTGGCGTTGCTGGGGCCGGGGTTATTCCAGGTGTTCGGGTTTGACCGGGTCACCCGATTTCATGCCCAACTGCTGCCTGACATCCGCGAACATCAGATCGTAATGCTTGTGTTGCGAGCCGATGCTGCTGTGTGTCTTGGGGATTCCGTACTTTTCGGCAATCTTGGTCACGTTGCTGGCAAAGTTGTAAGCCTGATCCTTGGGCAGGAAGAACGTTTCCTTCATGTCTTTACCCTGAATGTTGCCATGCAGCGTGAACTGCATGCCTTTCCCTTCGCGTGCATCCGTGACGACCTCGTAGTCGAGGCACAGGTCGTAGCTGACATCGTCTTTGTTCAGCGCATGGCGTTCGATATGCAAGTGACCGGGTTCAAAAATGGCCATAGGCGTCTCTCCTTTACAAGGCATTGGAGAAGGGCGGCAGCAAGCGCCGCCCGGTGTGTCGTTATAAGTAGGTGATACCAGGCTTTGCCGTGCTGATACGAGTGCCGGCGGTGCCCTGGACAATCGCTTCGATGTCCGAGAGTGAACCGATCACTGCGGTTTTGCCAGTCTGGCGGGCGAACTCACAGGCGGCCTGGACCTTGGGACCCATGGAGCCGGCGGCGAAGCCGAGTTTTTCCATTTCGTCCGGGTGCGCCTGGCCGATGGCTTTTTGCGTTGGCTTGCCAAAGTCAATAAACGCTGCATTCACGTCAGTGGCGATCACCAGCAAGTCGGCTTCCAGTTGCGAGGCCAGCAGTGACGAGCACAGGTCTTTATCGATCACCGCCTCAATGCCCTTGAGCTTGCCATCTTCGCCATACATGGTCGGGATCCCGCCGCCACCGGCGCAAATCACGATGCTGCTTTTTTCCAGCAGCCACTTGATCGGGCGAATCTCAAAGATGCGTTTGGGACGCGGGCTGGCCACCACCCGGCGGTATTTGTCGCCGTCGGGAGCAATCGCCCAGCCTTTTTCGGCCGCCAGTTTTTCCGCTTCGGCCTTGGAGTAGACCGGGCCGATCGGCTTGGTCGGGTTCTGGAAAGCCGGGTCCTTGGCGTCCACTTCCACCTGGGTCAGCAGCGTGGCGAACGGCACCTCAAAGTCCAGCAGGTTGCCCAGTTCCTGTTCGATGATATAGCCGATCATGCCTTCGGTTTCGGCGCCCAGCACGTCCAGCGGATACGGTGAAACCTGGGTGTAGGCGGCGGCTTGCAGCGACAGCAGGCCGACTTGCGGGCCATTGCCGTGAGCGATCACCAACTCGTTGCCCGGATGGATCTTGGCAATCTGTTCGGTGGCGATCCGGATATTGGCGCGTTGGTTGTCCGCAGTCATGGGTTCACCACGGCGGAGCAGGGCGTTACCGCCCAGTGCAACGACGATACGCATAATGCAATCCTTCTAGAATTCTGTCTTGTGAACACTGGACCAAGTGTGGGAGCCGGCTTTATGTAGGAGCCGGGCTTGCCCGCGATGCAGTCACCTCGGTCTGCCAGACATATTGAGGTGATGCCATCGCAGGCAAGCCGGCTCCTACATAAAGCCCGCTCCCACTGAGTCAGTGGGAGCTGCGTTGGATTACAAATCAGCCAACGTCGACACCAGGATCGCCTTGATGGTGTGCATGCGGTTTTCCGCTTGCTCGAAGGCGATGCAGGCCGGGGACTCGAACACGTCGTCGGTCACTTCGATGCCGTTGGCCAGGTGCGGATACTGCTCGGCAATCTGCTTGCCGATCTTGGTATCGCTGTTATGGAACGCCGGCAGGCAGTGCATGAACTTGGTGCGTGGGTTACCGGTGGCTTTCATCAGTTGGCTGTTGACCTGGTACGGCAGCAGTTGCTCGATGCGCTCGGCCCAGGCTTCTACTGGCTCGCCCATGGACACCCAAACGTCGGTGTGGATGAAGTCCACGCCCTTGACCGCCGCTTTCGGGTCTTCGGTGAGGGTGATGCGTGCGCCGCTTTCTTCTGCGTATTTTTTGCAGCGACCCACCAGGTCATCGTGTGGCCACAGGGCTTTTGGCGCGCAGATGCGCACGTCCATGCCCAGCTTGGCACCGACCAGCAGCAGCGAGTTGCCCATGTTGTTTCGGGCGTCGCCCAGGTAGGCGTAGCTGATGTCGTGGATCGGCTTGTCGGCGTGTTCACGCATGGTCAGCACGTCGGCGATCATCTGGGTTGGGTGGTATTCGTCGGTCAGGCCGTTGAACACGGGCACGCCGGCGAACTTTGCCAGTTCTTCGACGATTTCCTGCTTGAAGCCACGGTACTCGATGGCGTCGTACATGCGCCCGAGTACGCGAGCGGTGTCCTTCATGCTCTCTTTGTGGCCGATCTGCGACGAGTTCGGGTCGATGTAGGTGACGTTGGCGCCCTGGTCATAGGCCGCCACTTCGAAGGCACATCGGGTGCGGGTCGAGGTTTTCTCGAAGATCAGCGCGATGTTGTTGCCTTTGAGGTGTTGCTGCTCGGTGCCGGTGTACTTGGCGCGCTTGAGGTCGCGGGACAGGTCCAGCAGGTAGCGCAGTTCGCGCGGGGTGTGGTGTTCCAGGCTCAGCAGGTTACGGTTGTGGATGTTGAACGCCATGATGATTCTCCTTGGATTCGGTAATCGGCCCGGTCGGCACTCGGTAAGCGCCGCCGGGTAGATGGTCGTTTAGTAGTCGATAGGGTCGCGGATGATCGGGCAGGTCATGCAGTGGCCACCGCCACGGCCGCGGCCGAGCTCACCGGCGCTGATGGTGATCACTTCCACGCCGGCCTTGCGCAGCAGGGTGTTGGTGTAGGTGTTGCGGTCGTAGCCGATCACCACGCCAGGCTCCACGGCCACCACGTTGTTGCCGTCGTCCCACTGCTCGCGTTCGGCGGCGAAGCTGTTGCCGCCGGTTTCCACTACACGCAGGGCCTTGAGGCCAAGGGCGGCGGCCACGGTGTCGAGGAAGTTGGTTTTCTCGCGTTGGATATCGATGCCGTGGGGCTTGCTTTCGTCAGGGCGCAAAGTGAAGGCAACGATCTGGTTGACCACTTCAGGGAAGATGGTTACCAGGTCGCGGTCGCAGAAACTGAACACGGTGTCCAGGTGCATCGCCGCGCGGGATTTCGGCAGGCCGGCAACGATCACCCGTTCCACCGCCTTGTTCTTGAACAGGTTGCGCGCCAGTTGGCCGATGGCCTGGTGAGACGTGCGTTCGCCCATGCCGATCAAGACCACACCGTTGCCAATCGGCATCACGTCGCCGCCTTCCAGCGTGGAGGCCCCGTGTTCCAGGTCAGGGTCGCCGTACCAGATCTGGAAATCGGCGTTGGTGAACTCAGGGTGGAATTTATAGATGGCGGTGGTCAGCAGGGTTTCCTGACGTCGCGCCGGCCAGTACATCGGGTTGAGCGTCACGCCGCCGTAGATCCAGCACGTGGTGTCACGGGTGAACTGGGTGTTGGGCAGCGGCGGCAGGATGAAGCTTGAGTGGCCGAGGAAGTCGCGGAACATCTCGATGGTCTTGCCACCGAAGCTGCTTGGCAGGTCATCGGCCGATACGCCACCGATCAGGAACTCGGCGATCTTGCGTGGCTCCAGGCTGCGCAGCCACGAGCCGACTTCATCGACCAGGCCCAGACCAACGGTGTTGGCGGTGATCTTGCGCTCCAGGATCCAGTCCAGCGCTTCGGGGATGGCGACAATGTCAGTCAGCAGGTTGTGCATTTCCAGCACATCGATGTCCCGCTCACGCATCTTGGTGACGAAGTCGAAATGGTCCCGCTTGGCCTGGGCAACCCAGAGCACGTCATCGAACAACAGCTCGTCGCAGTTATTGGGGGTCAGCCGCTGGTGGGCCAAACCTGGGGAACACACCATGACTTTGCGCAGTTTGCCGGCTTCGGAATGTACGCCGTACTTAACTTTTTCCGTGGTCATTACAGATCCTCCAGTGAACATAAACAGTGAGGGTGTTACAGGGTCAGGAAGCCGTCGTAGAGCCCATAGGCCGCCACCAGGGCGCCAATGACCACTGCGGCGAAAATCAGCTTCTCGACGTTGGTGAAAATCGGTTTGCCCAGTTCACGCTTGGCCTTGGCGAACAGGATCGCGCCAGGGGCGTAGAGCAGGGCGGACAACAGCAGGTACTTGGTGCCACCGGCATACAGCAGCCAGACCGCGTAGATCAGGGCGATGGCGCCGATGAACAGGTCTTTCTTGCGCTCGGCCAGGGCCGCCTCGTAGGTCTCGCCGCGTACCGCCAGCAACAGCGCGTAGGCCGCCGACCACAGGTACGGCACCAGGATCATCGAGGTGGCGAGGTAGATCAGCGACAGGTAGGTACTGGCGGAAAACAGCGTGATCACCAGGAAGATCTGCACCATGGCATTGGTCAGCCACAGGGCGTTGACCGGCACATGGTTGGCGTTTTCCTTACGCAGGAACTCCGGCATGGTGTGGTCTTTGGCGGCGGCGAACATGATCTCGGCGCACAGCAGCACCCATGACAGCAGCGCCCCCAGCAGCGAGATGATCAAGCCGACGCTGATCAGTACCGCGCCCCAGTGGCCGACCACATGTTCCAGCACTGCGGCCATCGACGGGTTCTGCAGCTTGGCCAGTTCCGGTTGAGTCATGATGCCCAGGGACAGCACGTTCACCAGCATCAGGAACAGCAGCACGGTGATAAAGCCGATGACAGTGGCCTTGCCCACGTCCGAACGTTTTTCGGCACGGGACGAGAAGATGCTCGCGCCTTCGATGCCGATGAACACCCAGACGGTGACCAGCATCATATTGCGCACCTGGTTCATCACGCTGCCCAGGTCGGGGTTTTTCACGCCCCAGATATCAGCGGTGAAAATGTCCAGCTTGAACGCGAACAGTGCGATCAACACAAACAGCACCAGCGGCACGACCTTGGCGACCGTGGTCACCAGGTTGATGAACGCTGCTTCCTTGATCCCGCGCAGGACCAGGAAATGCACGGCCCACAACAGCACCGACGCGCCAATCACCGCCGCCGGGGTGTTGCCTTCGCCGAAGATGGGGAAGAAGTAACCGAGGGTGCTGAACAGCAGCACGAAGTAACCGACGTTGCCCAGCCAGGCGCTGATCCAGTAGCCCCAGGCCGACGAGAAACCCATGTAGTCGCCAAAACCGGCCTTGGCGTAGGCGTATACACCGCCGTCCAGGTCAGGTTTGCGGTTGGCCAGGGTCTGGAATACAAAGGCCAGGGTCAACATCCCCACGGCAGTAATAACCCAACCAATCAATACCGCACCGACATCGGCGCTGGCGGCCATGTTTTGCGGCAACGAGAAGATCCCGCCGCCAATCATTGAGCCCACAACAAGAGCAACAAGGGCGCCTAATCGAAGTTTTCCGGGAGATTCAGACATTGCGTGACTCCAATGCAGGAGAAGAGAGACCACAGAATAAAACTGTGCGCTATTCAAACAGCTGACTCAGATCACTTCATTGGCACATTCCATTGCGAATTAATGACTTATGGTTGAGTTGTTACAGGCGTATAATTGTTCGGATAAGTGCGTTCCAGAGCCTCTATCCGTTACGGTTAATCATTTTTATGTAGGGCATGAAGGGTTGACGCTAGCCCGTATTCCCAGATGTGCAAACTTTTTCAATAGGCTTTGCCAAATACGCCATGTGATGGGAAGACAAGTCATATTTAAATTCTAAATAGGCCTAAACTCTATTAACTGACATGCCATTAAGTTATGAGGCGATCCGCTTTATTCGCTATAGCTAATAAACGCTGAATACGTTAGATAAATTATCCGAGTGCACAGTTGTTGGCTCAATGACGGTTTGATTTGCAGGGGTTTCTATGTCGCAACCGGCACAAAAGCTTCGACTCGGCGCCCTGATTGCGCTGGTGGTGGGCTCGATGATTGGCGGCGGGATCTTCTCGTTGCCGCAAAACATTGCCGCACGGGCAGAGGTGGGGGCGATCCTGATCGGTTGGGGTATCACCGCCATCGGCATGCTGACCCTGGCCTTTGTGTTCCAGACGTTGGCCAACCGTAAACCCAACCTGGATTCAGGGGTGTACGCCTATGCCAAGGCCGGGTTTGGCGACTACATGGGGTTTTCTTCGGCCTGGGGTTACTGGATCAGTGCCTGGATGGGCAACGTCGGCTATTTCGTGTTGCTGTTCAGCACCCTCGGCTATTTTTTCCCAGTGTTTGGCCAGGGCAATACGCCGGTGGCCATTGGCTGTGCCTCGTTGCTGCTGTGGGCTGTGCATTTCCTGGTGCTGCGCGGCATCAAGGAGGCGGCGTTTATCAATCAGGTCACCACCGTGGCGAAGATCGTGCCGCTGCTGATGTTTATCGTCATCGCTGCCGTGGCGTTCAAGGCGGATATTTTCACCCGCGATATCTGGGGCCTGGGCAACCCGGAGTTCGGTGGGGTGATGGACCAGGTGCGCAACATGATGTTGGTCACCGTGTTTGTGTTTATCGGTATCGAAGGTGCCAGCGTGTACTCGGCCCGGGCGGAAAAACGCTCGGATGTGGGGCGCGCCACGGTGATCGGTTTTATCGGGGTGCTGGCGCTGCTGGTGCTGGTCAACGTGTTGTCCCTGGGGATCATGAGCCAGCCGGAGTTGGCCAACTTGCAGAACCCGTCCCTGGCGGGCGTGCTGGAGCATATTGTCGGCCCCTGGGGCGCGATGTTGATCAGCATCGGCCTGGCCGTGTCGTTGCTCGGTGCGTTGCTGTCATGGGCGTTGTTGTGTGCCGAAATTCTCTACGCCACCGCCCACGACAAGACCATGCCGGCCTTCCTGAAAAAGGAAAATGCCAACCGTGTGCCGGTCAATGCCCTGTGGTTGACCAATGTGATGATCCAGATTTTCCTGGTGATCACCCTGTTTTCCGCCAGTACCTACACCACGCTGATCTACCTGGCGTCGTCGATGATCCTGGTGCCGTATTTGTGGTCGGCGGCCTATGCCGTGCTGCTGTGCGGGCGTGGTGAAACCTATGAAAATGCCCACCGCGCGCGCCTCAAGGACCTGCTGATTGGGGTGATTGCACTGGGTTATGCGGTGTGGCTGCTGTATGCCGGTGGCCTGAAATACCTGCTGCTGTCGGCGCTGTTGTATGCGCCGGGGGTGATCCTGTTTGCCCAGGCCAAGCGCGAGCAGGGCCAGCCCCTGTTTACCTTGTTGGAAAAAGGCATTTTCAGCTGTGTGATCGCCGGGGCGAGCCTGGCGGCGTATGGGTTGTACAGTGGCGTGCTGAGCTTGTGAGCATGACGGTTGAATGATTGTGCGGGTGAGGGCCTCATCGCGGGCAAGCCCGCGATGACAATTGCAAGGTCACCACTGGGCCCGATGCGCGCCCAGTTCCCCTGCCGGCAAGTCCCACTGCAGCGGTGTCCCCGTAATTGTCAGCGGCGCCAGCAGCCGATGAGCCGGGCCCCAGGCCGTCTGTTCCACCACCAGGCCTTGATCGCTCGGATCTTCTTCACGCAACGCGGGTTGTTCCACACGGTTTCCCGACTCGACCAACAGCTTCGCCGTGCGCGCCAGCGACAGACGTGACGAACCGCCACGCCCACTGCGCAGGCGTTCGGCCAACGCCTGTATGGCACTGGCGGCCATCAGGTAGCCGGTTGCATGATCCAGCGCCTGCACTGGCAGCGGCACGGGTTTGTTCGCCTGTTTCCACTGCATGCCGGCGTGGGCAATCCCGCTGCTCATCTGCACCAGGCTGTCGAAGCCTCGGCGATTGCGCCATGGGCCGCTCCAGCCGTAGGCGTTCAGGCTGACGTCGATCAGGCCGGGGGCAATCTGCTGCAGTGCGGCGGTGTTGTAACCCAACTGCTCCAGGGCATCGGCCCGGTAGCCGTGGAACAGAATGTCGGCATCCTTGAGCAAGTGCTCGAATAATTGCCGGTCGTTGGAGGTCTTAAGGTCAAGGCGCGCGCAGCGCTTGCCCAGGGTCATTTCCGGCACGACCCCGGGTTCGTTCCAGGTGGGGGCGTCGATACGCAATACGTTGGCGCCAAGGCCGGCGAGAAAGCGACTGGCCACGGGGCCGGCCAGCACGCGGGTCAGGTCCAGCACCTTGATCCCCGCTAACGGGCGCGCCACGCTGCCGCGCCAGGGGATGTTGCTGGCTGCCTCGAAGTGCTGGCGTGCAACCAGGGGCTCCTGGTTGACCGCCAACCCCTGGGGGTGGGCCTGCCAGTCCGGCCATGCGCGCATCTGCGCGGCGCAACCACCTTCATCGACAATCGCGTGTTCCAGCTTGGCCGCGTTCCAGGGGGCTACCTTGAGCGCCATCGCCGCTCGATCCGCGACGTGGCCCAGCACGCGTTCGGCGGCCGCGCGATGATGGGGGGCGTTGGTGTGCAGGCGAATCCAGCCGTCGGCGCAGGCGTAGTCGCCGGCAATCGGGTCCCACAGCGGCGGTACGCTCCAACCGAGCGGACGCAGTGAGCTGGAGAACCAGAATGAGGCCAGGCGCCGGTCCACGTTGACAGTGGGTAGGCGTCCGGTCTGTTGCTCCAGCAGCCGGGCGACGGCCTGGCCTGCTGCACCGATACTGGCACAGGCCAGTTCAGTGACGGCGAAGGTTGAAGGCAGGGCGCCGGCCTCGGTGATGGTCAGCGCGGTGGGTGGCAGATCGAGTGCAACCTCGATGGATGTGAGCAGATCAGTCATCAACGGCCCTCCTTACAAGAAGGGCCATCATAGAAGATCTTCAGGGGAGTGCTGCAACCCCTGGCGTCAGTGGCAATTCCAGAGTGGCGATGAATCCGCCGTCGGGGTGGTTGGCCAGGGTCAGGCTACCGCCGTGACGTTCGGCGGCCCGCCGCGCAATCGCCAGGCCCAGGCCATGGCCGGGGGCCGTTTGCCCGGGGGCGCGGTAAAACGGCTCGCCCAATTGCTTCAAGTGTTCGGCATCGGCGCCGGGGCCATGGTCGCGCACACTGATCACAATCTGTTCGGCTATGCTGCGGGCCTGTATTTCAATCGGCTGGGTAGGCGGGTTGAAGCGCTGGGCATTGCGCAACAGGTTGTCCAGCGCACGTTCGAGCATGTGCGGCCAGCCTTTGAGTGTCAGCACGGGGTCGGCATGCAACTGCACGAGTTGTTCCGGTGCGCTGAGCTGGGCATCTTTTTGCAGGGTATTGAGCAGCGGGTTGAGGTCAACGTCTTCAGGGCTGGCGTTGTCGGCATCGACGCGGGCCAGCACCAGAATCTCGCTGATCAAGGCCTCCAGGCGATCGCATTCGAGGGTCAGGCGCGGCCAGAGTTTTTCCCGCGCCTCAGGGGTGGCCCGTTCGGCCAGGGCCAGGGCGATCCGCAGGCGCGCCAGGGGCGAGCGCAGTTCGTGGGATACATCGCGCAGCAATTGGCGCTGGCTGCCGATCAGGCTTTGCAGACGCGCGCCCATGCGGTTGAAGTCGGTGGCCAGCACCCCAAATTCATCGCGCCGGTTGGCCAGGCGCGCCAGGCTGTTTTGCTGGTACGTGGTCTGGCCCAGATCGTGGACCGCGCCGCGCAGGCGGCTGAGGGGGCGGGTGATCGACAGGGTCACCAGCAGGCTGAACAGGGTCAGTACCACCAGCGCGATCGCCAGCGCACTAAAGGGCCAGAGCAGGCTGCTGCGGTGCCAGGCGTCCAGTTCCGGCAAGGCGATGCGGTAGATCAGCAGGTAGGTGTCGCCGGTTCGTTCACTGGTGTACTCGGCCGTCAGGCGCCGCCAGGGCAGGCGGCTGTCATGGCTGTCATGTTGGCGGGCTTCGAAGGCAGCGGAGCGGCGCGGGAAGGTGCCGCGCACCACCGGGTCACCGCTTTCGTTGAGCACCTGTACATCGACGTGGTACTGGCGCCTGCGTTGTTGCAGCAAGTCCTGGGCGGCGTCCTCGCCTTGGGTTTCATAGACCCGGGTCCATTCTTCGGCCAGGTTATTGAGGCCTGGGTGACGGCTGAGAATCCAGGCGTCCTGGTTGAGCATATGCCCAAGCAGGATCGACAGCCCGGCAACCAGGGCGATGGCCAGCCAGAAACTGGCAAGGATGCGCCAGAAGAGTGAACGCACAGGAAACCCTCAAACAGGAAAAGCCCAGTGGCGCGGGCCACTGGGCTGGGAGGTAGCTAACGCATTATTGCGCTTTTTGCGGTTGTTGCGCTTTCCAGGCCTGGAACTGCTGCCATTCGGCCTTGCGCTCGGCGCGTTTCTTCGCCATTTCGTCGAACTTCTTCTGCTGGTCGGGCTTGAGCAGGGCGCGGATGTCGGCCTGGGTTTTCTGTTTGGCGGCGGCCATCTCGTCGTTCATGGCTTTCTGCTCGGCGGCCGGCAGTTTATCCAGGTATTTCTTGACCAGTTGCTGGCGACCTTCGCGTTGCTCGCCCATCAATTTGCCGATCTGCTGGCGCTGTTCGCGGGTCAGGTCCAGTTGGCTGAAAGGGCCGCCTTTGCCGCGCATGCCGTGTTCACCGCCGTGGCCCGGGCCGCCCATCATATGGCCTTCTGGACCGCCCATCGGGCCTTGGCCTTCTGGCATGGCCATGGCGACGGTAGGCAGGGCGGCAGCGAACATCAAAGCGATAAGGGTCTTGCGCATGGTGTTTCTCCTTGTCTCGGTTCCGGTGAGTCCGGATGTGAGTAGATTACAAAGATCAAGGTCAGCCGCCGTCAGCGCAGGGTAAAGTTTAAGTAAGGAAGGGGCAGCTACAAGTTACGAGCTACAAGCGGCAAGCTAAGAGCTTTTCACTTGTCGCTGCTCTTAAAGACTGTAGTAGTAGCCACGGCTGCGCAGTGCGACGATCCGCGGGCGGCCGTCGGCATGCGGGCCGATTTTCTTGCGCAGGTTGCTGACGTGCATGTCCAGGCTGCGGTCATACAGGGTCAGCTTGCGGCCCAGGGCAATCTGCGCCAGTTCCTGCTTGTCCAGCGGCTCGCCTGGCTGGCGCAGCAAGGCTTCCAACAGACGGCTTTCGGACAGGGTGAGGGTCAGTTCCTGATGGTCGATGGTGACGACACCCCGTACCGGGCTGAAGCACAGGTCGCCCAGTTCCAGTTGGCTCGACACCGCAGTCGGGTGACTGCGGCGCAGGACTGCGCGCAAGCGGGCGGTCAGTTCGCGTGGATCGCATGGCTTGGCCAGGTAATCATCGGCGCCCAGTTCCAGGCCGAGGATCCGGTCCAGGGGCTCGCCCCGGGCCGAGAGCATCAGCACCGGCAATTCCGGGTGGTCGGCGCGCAGTTGCTTGAGCAACTCCAGGCCGCTGCCATCGGGCAGCATCACGTCCAGCACCACGGCCGCCGGAGCGGCCTCGGCCAGGGCCTGGCGTGCGCTCACGCCGTCATGGCAAGCGCGTACCTGGAACCCTTCCTGGCTCAACCAACTGGTCAGCAGCTCACAGAGCTCCTGGTCATCATCTATCAGTAACAGCTCGCTCATGACTCACTCAATTTAGCCATTGTCGACGGCGCCGATGCCCGCCACTGGCGAAGATACCGCACAGCAGGGCAACCAGCGCAACTCCTGCGCCAATCACGAACCACTGCTGCTGATCGGTAAGCCAGCGTGGCAGGGCACCGCCTTGCGCTTCCTTGAGTTGCTGGGCCAGGCGTTGATTGTCCTGGCGCAGCCGGCTCAACTGCGCACTCTCGCGGGTGGCATCGGCAGTTTGCAATTGTTTGTTCAGTTCTTCGCGCAGGCGTTCGCTTTCTTTCAAGCGTTGCTGCAACTCGGTGACCTGGCTGCCGGCACTCAAGGACAGGGGCGTTGAACTGCCGGTGTTCGAGGTTTCTTCAGCATGGGCCGTAGCCCCGATCGTTAACACTGCCAACAGACACAACTGACTTAAGCGCATCGGAACTCCTGATTCCACACGAATATTCAGAACGTTGTCGGCAGGTTACCGAGAATAATGAGCGATTAGGAGTACGCCGAACCCAATAGGTTCAGCGCTACATCGATCAAGGCAGGACTTGTTTGAACGGCTTGATCACGACATCGGCATACACGCCGGCCGCCACATACGGGTCGGCCTTGGCCCAGGCCTGGGCGTCGGCCAGGGAGGCGAACTCGGCGACGATCAGGCTGCCCGTGAAACCAGCGTCGCCCGGATCATTGCTGTCGAGCGCCGGGTGCGGACCGGCGAGCACGATGCGCCCTTCGGCTTGCAGCGCCTTGAGGCGTTCCACGTGTGCCGGGCGCGCGGCCAGGCGTTTTTCCAGGGAGTTGGCGACGTCGGTGGCAATGATGGCGTAGAGCATGTCAGTCCTCGGTTTTTGGCGTGGTAGGGTCGGTGTCATGCAGGTGGCGCGACAGGTAGATGCCCTGGGCAACCAGGAACACCACGGTCATGCCCAGGCTGCCAAACACCTTGAAGTCGACCCAGTAGCTCTGGAAGGTAAAGGCCACGAACAGGTTGGCCGCGCCGCAGAACAGGAAAAACAGGATCCAGGCGATGTTCAGGCGGGTCCAGATCGGCTCCGGCAAGCTCAAGGCGTGGCCCATGATCCGCTTGATCAGCAGGCGGTCGCCAATGAAATGGCTGCCGATAAAGGCCAGGGCGAACAGCCAGTTGACCACCGGGGCTTTCCATTTAAGGAAGGTTTCGCTGTGGAAGGCCAGGGTCAGGCCGCCGAAGACCAGGCAGGCGATGAGGGTCAGCCATTGGCTTTTTTCCAGCTTGCGCTGGGAGATGAAGATCGCGCCGTAGACCACCAGGGAGCTGATGATCAGTACCGCCGTGGCGCTGTAGATGCCGCCGAACGACAGCTCATGGCCGCCGATATCGATGACCCGTGGATCAGTTTTGAAAACGATGAAGAACAGCAACAGCGGGATGAAGTCGATGAATTGTTTCACAGTAAGAGCCAGAAGCTGGATGTGGCGGCATAATAACAAACATCCTTGGTAGCGAAAGCGCCAGCTGACTTGAGGTTACACACTTCCGTGAATGTTGATTTGCACTGCCACAGCACGGCCTCCGACGGCGCCCTGGCGCCCGCGGTACTGGTTGCGCGTGCGTTTGAAAAAGGCGTGCGAGTCTTGTCGTTGACCGACCACGACACCCTTGAAGGCCTGGATGAGGCCCGTAGTGCCGCCACAGCGCTGGGGATGCAACTGGTCAATGGCGTCGAATTGTCCTGCACCTGGGGTGGTGCGACCATTCATGTGTTGGGCTATGGGTTCGACGTCACGGCCCCGCCGCTGGTGGAGGCCATTGCCCGGTTGCACGATGGCCGCTGGCTGCGGTCCGAAGAAATAAGCCGCAAACTGGCGCTCAAGGGCATGCCCAACGCCCTTGAAGGCGCCCGTGCGATCCAGCAGGAACTGGGCGACAGCGGCAACGCCCCGGCCCGCCCGCATTTTGCCGACTGGATGGTGCGCGAAGGTTTCGTCAAGGATCGTGCCGAAGCGTTTCGCAAATGGCTGGGCGCCGGCAAGCTGGGGGACGTCAAGCTGCACTGGCCGACTCTCGAAGACACCGTGGCCACCCTGCGCGCTTCAGGAGCCTGGGTCAGCCTGGCACATCCCTGGCACTACGATTTCACCCGCAGTAAACGCCGCAAGCTGATAGGCGACTATATTCAAGCGGGTGGCCACGCCATCGAAGTGGTCAATGGGCATCAACCCGCCGAACAGGTTGGCAGCCTGGCGATTCTTGCCCGTGAGTTTGGTCTGCTGGTCAGTGCCGGCAGTGATTTCCATGGCCCAGGCGGCTGGTCGGAGATTGGCGAATACCGCCCGGTCCCGGAAGACTTGCCGCTCCTGTGGGGGCGATTCAAGCATGACCCCATTACCGCCACCGTCTGAACAGGTAGAAAACGTGAGTCAATTTTTCCAGATTCACCCGGAAAACCCGCAAGCGCGGCTGATCAAACAGGCTGTGGAGATCATTCGCGCCGGTGGTGTGGTGATCTACCCAACGGATTCCTCCTACGCGATCGGTTGTCAGATCGGCGACAAAAATGCCGTGGAGCGCGTAAGACGCCTGCGCGAGCTCGACAAGAACCACAACTTCGCGCTGATTTGCAGCGATCTGTCGCAACTGGGGCTGTTCGCCAAGGTCGACACGGGCACTTTCCGCCTGCTCAAGGCCCATACGCCGGGGCCCTACACCTTTATCCTCAATGCCACCCGCGAGGTGCCGCGCCTGCTGCTGCACCCCAAGAAGCGCACCATCGGCCTGCGTGTGCCGGAACACCCGATTGCCCTGGCACTGCTGGCGGAACTGGGTGAGCCATTGATGAGTGTTTCGCTGATTATGCCCGGTGAATCCGAGCCGCTGTACGACCCCTACGAAATGCGCCAACTCCTGGAAAAACACGTCGACCTGATCATCGACGGCGGCTATGGCGGCAACAAGGCGTCTACCGTGATCAACCTGGCCGACGGCGAGCCTGAGGTGGTGCGCGTCGGTTGTGGCGACCCCACACCGTTTATGGTCGAGGCCTGAATGTCGTCTGTGGAAACCGTCGACAGCCAGGCCGGCGCCCAGCAAGAACTGCCATTTGCCATGGTCTATGGCCAGGCGGTCATGGAAATGCCCCTGGATTTGTACATCCCGCCGGATGCCCTGGAAGTGTTCCTTGAAGCCTTCGAAGGCCCGCTGGACTTGCTGCTGTACCTGATCCGCAAACAAAACATCAATATCCTCGATATCCCGGTGGCGGAAATCACTCGCCAGTACATGGGGTATGTCGAGTTGATGCAGTCGGTGCGTCTGGAACTGGCTGCCGAGTATCTGGTGATGGCCGCGATGTTGGCGGAGATCAAGTCGCGCATGCTGCTGCCGCGTTCGGAGACGATCGAAGCAGAAGAAGACGACCCGCGCGCCGAACTGATCCGCCGCCTGCAGGAATACGAGCGCTTCAAGGCCGCCGCCGAAGGCATTGACGGCTTGAGCCGTGTCGGTCGTGACGTGGTGGTGCCCAAGCTCGATGCCCCGGAAGCCCGGGCGCGCAAGTTGTTACCGGATGTGAGTCTGGAAGAGCTGCTGATGTCCATGGCCGAGGTGCTGCGCCGTGGCGATATGTTTGAAAGCCACCAGGTCAGCCGCGAAGCCTTGTCCACACGCGAGCGCATGAGTGATGTGCTGGAACGCCTCAAGGGCGGCGGTTTTGTGCCGTTTGTCGAGCTGTTCACCGCCGAAGAAGGGCGCCTGGGGGTGGTGGTGACCTTTATGGCGATCCTTGAACTGGTCAAGGAGTCCTTGGTCGAGTTGGTACAGAATGAGCCTTTTGCGGCTATCCACGTGCGGGCGCGAGCCGAATAACGAGCTGAATCGATGAATCTGACTGAACCCCGCGAACTGGCGCCTTTGTTGGAAGCCTTCCTCTTGGCCTCGGGCAAGCCGCAATCGTTGGAACGCCTGTTCGAACTGTTTGAAGAGGCTGAGCGCCCGGAACCGCCGGTGTTCAAGAAGGCCCTGGAAATCCTGCGCAAATCCTGCGAAGGCCGTGCCTTTGAATTGCGCGAGGTCGCCTCGGGCTACCGCCTACAAATCCGCGAAAAGTTTTCGCCGTGGGTCGGGCGCCTGTGGGAAGAGCGCCCGCAACGTTACTCCCGGGCGATGCTGGAGACCATGGCGCTGATTGCCTACCGCCAACCCATCACCCGTGGCGAGATCGAAGACGTGCGCGGCGTGGCGGTCAACAGCCATATCGTCAAGACGCTGTTGGAGCGCGAGTGGATCCGCATCGTCGGCTACCGCGACGTGCCCGGCAAACCGGCGATGTTTGCCACCACCAAGGTGTTTCTCGATCATTTCAACCTGAAGAACCTCGACGACCTGCCGCCGCTGGCCGAACTGCGCGAGATCGAGGCTGAGCCGGTGCTCGACTTCGACGACGCGCCGGTGCCGGCTGGCTTGCAGGAACTGGCTGATGCCAGCGCCGAGCCGCAAGAGCCGAAGGACGAGACCAGTTTCCATACGCTGCTGTTGGAGCTGGATGATATGGAGCAGGGGATCAAGACCGACTTTGATGACTTGCTGCGCGATGGGGCAGCAGAGCCTGAGACGCCGGTGAACGTTGAAACGGCGCCTGAGGTCGAGCCTGAGCCTGAGGAAGACATCCTCGGCGTTGCGGCCGCCCGCGAAAAACTGCTGGCAGCCGTCGCCGCCCTGGAACAGCCCGAGTTGAGCGATGAAGAGGCCGAAGCCCGGGCACTGGCCGAAGCCATCGAAAACGAACGTCGCGAATTCGAAGACTGACCTGTCCCACCCTTGTAGGAGCTGGCTTGCCTGCGATACAGGCAACTCGGTACTTCAGGCAGACCATGCTGATGCTATCGCAGGCAAGCCAGCTCCCACAGAAAAGCCCTGTGCAGTGAGGTAGTGATGAGCTCCACCAAAGACCCCTGCATCAACATCTGTAAATTCAGCGACGATATCTGCGTCGGCTGCGGGCGCAGCAAGCGCGAGATCCGGGCCTGGAAGAAGCTCGACAAAGTCGACAAGCGCGCGGTATTGGCCGAATCCCAGCTACGGCTGATTGCCCTCGGCGCCACCGGTCGGCGGAAAAGCAAATGACTGGGCACATATCGGCTAGTCTCTGATGCGCAATGCGCGCCATGAGCGTATGATTCGCGACCCTTTGGCGATGCGTTCGCCCAAGACCCAGATTTGAATACTCTTCAGGCCACGCCTGAATCGACACACCGGGAGGTGCTTAAGATGAAAGACCAAGACCAGAACGACAGCCAGGAAATCGGCCCAGCAGGCGAGAAACTGCAAAAAGTCCTCGCCCGTATCGGCGTCGGCTCGCGCCGCGACGTGGAAGCCTGGATCACCCAGAAGCGCATCAAGGTCAACGGCGTCGAGGCCACCCTTGGCCAGCGCGTCGACCTGCATGACGCGATCACCATTGATGGCAAGGTCATCAAGCGTGAAGAGGCCGCCGAATCAGTGCGCCGCGTGATCATGTACAACAAGCCCGACGGCGAGATCTGCACCCGTGACGACCCGGAAGGCCGTCCAACCGTGTTCGACAAGATGCCCAAGCCTAAAGAAGGCCGTTGGATCAATATCGGCCGCCTGGACATCAACACCACCGGCTTGCTGATGTTTACCACCGACGGTGAACTGGCCAACCGCCTGATGCACCCGTCCTACGAGATGGACCGTGAATACGCCGTGCGTGTACGTGGTGAAGTCGATGACGAGATGATCGAGCGCCTCAAGGCCGGCGTCGTGCTGGAAGACGGCCCGGCCAAGTTCACCGACATCAAGCAGGCGCCTGGTGGCGAAGGTTTCAACCACTGGTACCACTGCGTGGTGATGGAAGGGCGTAACCGTGAAGTACGTCGCCTGTGGGAATCCCAGGGTCTGGTGGTCAGCCGTCTGAAGCGCGTGCGTTTCGGCCCGGTGTTCCTCAACTCTGACCTGCCGATGGGTCGCTGGCGCGAAATGAGCCAGTACGAAGTCGACATCCTCAGTGCCGAAGTGGGCCTGACGCCTGTGGCCATGCCGCAGATGAATGCCAAGAGCAAGGACAAGCTGGAGCGTATGCAGCGTAAATCGTCGCGCCCAGTGGCACGCACCGAACGCGTTGCCCGTACCTTGCGCCCGGCCCTGGATGCACCGGCTACTGGCGGTCGCATTTCCCGTCAGCCGCAGATCGAGGGCGATCGTCGTCCATCGGCTCCGGCTCGCCAGGATGGCGAGCGTGCGCCGCGTACTCCGCGTCCAGCCGGCCGTGGCGAAGCGCCAACGGGCGGTCGCAGCAACCGTGGCGATGCAGGCCGTGGGGCGCCGCAGACCGATCGTCCAGCCGAAGGCGCCAAGCGCCCAGCCAAGCCAGCGCCGAAAAAGCGTCCAGGGCTCAAACTGGTGGCTGACGAGCCGTCGGGCAAGCGCCGTGGTGCGCCGGCAGGTTCCGGGCAGCGTCCGGGCTTTGGTCGCAAGAAGCCTTAAGGGCTGCGGCAAGCTGTAAGAAAAAGCGCCAACCTTCGGGTTGGCGTTTTTTTTGCGCCGGATTTTGTGTAGGCGCGAGCTTGCTCGCGAAAAATCAGAGCTGTCGTGGTTATCCAGAATGAATGCAGTGCCTGGGCGTTTCTCGCGAGCAAGCTCGCTCCTACAGATGATGGCAAGCCCGGTCGTCATGAATGCCTTCCGCGCTGTAACAATTATTTTACGGAGGGCCTGAGCCTATGCCTGTCTTGGTCTCGTGGGTTTTTATCTGTAAAGAAAACTTTCCGATCGGTCAACAATCTCCCCGGCAAGGCTCCCTAACCAATCGAGCGGTGTACAATGCGCCGCGTTTTACTGTGACCCCCCTTGCGTACCCACGCAAAAGGCCAACCTCAAGGCTGACCCGCCTTGTTAACTCCGCCTGGCCATAAGCCGGACGGGTTCGATTTCGTCACAGATAAAAACAAACAGGTGACGCATGACCGTAAGAAAGACGCTGAACTCCTGGTGCCTGCGCTGGGGTTTGATCGGCGCTGCTTGAGCAGGTTTCAAAGCAGCATCGTGCAATCAACATCATCAAACCTTGCGTGAGACCCTTTTCATGAGTGCAACCAACTCGCCTTCAGGTGAACTGAAGCGCGGCCTGAAAAATCGTCATATTCAATTGATCGCCCTCGGTGGCGCGATCGGTACCGGCCTGTTCCTGGGCTCGGCGGGGGTGCTGAAGTCAGCCGGCCCGTCGATGATCCTGGGCTATGCCATCTGCGGCTTTATCGCCTTCATGATCATGCGCCAACTGGGCGAAATGATCGTCGAAGAGCCGGTGGCCGGATCCTTCAGCCATTTTGCCCACAAGTACTGGGGCGGTTTCGCCGGTTTCCTGTCGGGCTGGAACTGCTGGATCCTCTATATCCTGGTGGGCATGTCGGAGCTGACGGCTGTCGGCAAATACGTGCATTACTGGTGGCCGGAGATTCCGACCTGGGTCTCGGCGGCGGCATTTTTCGTGCTGATCAATGTGATCAACCTGGCCAACGTCAAAGTGTTTGGCGAGGCTGAGTTCTGGTTTGCGATTATCAAGGTGGTGGCGATTGTCGGCATGATCGCCCTGGGCAGCTATCTGCTGGTCAGCGGCAGCGGCGGGCCACAGGCTTCGGTGAGCAACCTGTGGGAACACGGCGGGTTCTTCCCCCATGGCGTCGGTGGGCTGGTGATGGCCATGGCGATCATCATGTTCTCCTTCGGTGGCCTGGAGATGCTCGGTTTCACCGCCGCTGAAGCAGACCAGCCACGCACTGTGATTCCCAAGGCGATCAATCAGGTGATCTACCGCATCCTGATTTTCTACATCGGCGCCCTGGTGGTGCTGTTGTCGCTGACCCCGTGGGACAGCCTCCTGGCGACACTCAACGCGTCCGGCGATGCCTACAGCGGTAGCCCGTTCGTCCAGGTGTTCTCGATGCTGGGCAGCAACACCGCCGCGCATATCCTCAACTTTGTGGTGTTGACGGCGGCGCTGTCGGTGTACAACAGCGGTACTTACTGCAACAGCCGCATGCTGCTGGGCATGGCCGAGCAGGGCGATGCGCCGGCGGCATTGGCGAAGATCGACAAGCGCGGCGTACCTGTGCGCTCGATCCTGGCCTCGGCAGCAGTCACCCTGGTGGCGGTGCTGATGAACTACTGGATGCCGCAACACGCACTGCAACTGCTGATGTCCCTGGTGGTGGCCACGCTGGTGATCAACTGGGCGATGATCAGCTTCTCGCACTTCAAGTTCCGCCAGCACATGAACCGCACGGGCCAGGTGCCCTTGTTCAAGGCGCTGTGGTATCCCTACGGCAACTATGTGTGCCTGGCGTTCGTGGTGTTTATCCTGGCGATCATGCTGATGACGCCGGGGATTCAGAAGTCGGTGTATGCGATCCCGGTATGGCTGGCGTTCATGTGGGTCTGCTATTTTTTCAAGAATAAGCGCAAGGCTCGGGAAAACCTGAGTGCGGTATCCTCGCTCAACAACTAGCCCACCCTGCAGGAGCCGGTAAGCCGGCTCCTGCAGGTGTCAACGGACCTGCTTTCCATGTTGGTGATCTCCAATAATGTGCACCTGCCCGATGCCGAAATCGAGTTGACGGCCATCCGTGCCCAGGGCGCTGGCGGGCAGAACGTCAACAAGGTCTCCAGCGCAGTGCATTTGCGCTTCGATATTCCGGCCTCGTCACTGCCGCCGTTCTACAAGGAGCGGCTGCTGGCGCTGCGCGACAGCCGTATCACCAGCGAAGGCGTGCTGATCCTCAAGGCCCAGCAATACCGGACCCAGGAACAGAATCGTGCCGATGCCCTGGAGCGCCTGGTGGAGTTGATCCTCAGCGCGACCAAGGTCGAGAAAAAACGCCGCCCGACCAAACCCACCCTGGGCTCGAAAAAGCGTCGCCTGGAATCCAAGACCAAGCGCGGCAGCATCAAGGCCGGGCGCGGCAAGGTGGATTTTTAGCCGGCGTTACGTTCGTCGCGGTATTTGGGGGCCTGGCGATACAGGTACAGGCTCAACAGCAGCCCGGCGAAGGCGGCCAGCGCGGCAAACAAAAAGATCGAGGCAAAGCCGAAACCCGCCGCAATCGCCCCGGCCAGTGGCCCGGTGATGCCTAGGGACAAGTCGATAAACAGCGAGTAGGCACCCACCGCCGCGCCACGGCTGGAGGCGGGTACCAGGTTGACCGCTTCGACCCCCAGCGCCGGAAACACCAGGGAAAACCCGAAACCGCTCAAGGCCGCGCCCGCCAGGGCCAGCTCGGCATTCGGTGCCAGCCACAACAGCAGCAGGCCGAGGGTTTCCACCGACAGGCAGGCAATTGCCACGCGAAAGCCACCAATCCGGTTGATCAAATTACCAAACAGCAAGCGCGCGCCGATAAAGCTGGCGCCGAACAGGCTCAGGCACAGCACGGCGTTGTCCCAGTTCTGGGTCGCGTAATACAGGGTGATAAAGGTGGCGATGGTGCCAAAGCCGATGGAGCCCAGGGCCAACCCGCAGCCGTGGGGCAGTACGCGGCCCAGCACATGCATGAAGGGCAGGCGTTCGCCCACCACGATGGGCGCCGCGACTTTCGGCCAGGCCAGCAGCAGGCCCAGCACCGCCAGTACAATGATGCTGGCGCCCATGCTCCACAGCCCAAGCCGGCTGACCAGCAGCACCCCCAGCGGTGCGCCAATCGCCAGGGCACCGTAGCTGGCGATACCGTTCCAGGAGATGACCTTGGCGGTATTCGCCGCACCGACCCGGCCGATGCCCCAGCCAATGGAGCCCGAGCCCACCAGGCTTTCGGCACTGCCCAGGACCAGACGGCCAATCAACAGGCTGGTCAGGCTCAAGGCCGGCAGATGGGTCAATGCGGCGGATACCAGCATGAATACCCCGCTCAAGCCGCAGCCGGCCAGGCCGTACATCACTGCACGCTTGCTGCCACGGTTATCGATGATGCGTCCGGCATACGGGCGGCTCAACAGGGTGGCCAGGTACTGCACGCTGATCACCAGGCCCGCGATCACGGCGCCAAAGCCCAGGTCGCTGTGGACATAGCCTGGCAGTACGGCCAGGGGAATGCCGATATTCAGGT
This sequence comes from Pseudomonas sp. FH4, assembly GCF_000510915.2. NCBI lineage: Bacteria > Pseudomonadati > Pseudomonadota > Gammaproteobacteria > Pseudomonadales > Pseudomonadaceae > Pseudomonas > Pseudomonas sp. FH4. The sequence continues at coordinate 156,932 of NZ_AOHN01000028.1, forward strand.
AGCCGATAAAGGTGAACAGCACGATGGAGACGACTTGCAGCGTGACCGCCATGGGGCGCTGGGTATCTGGCATGGGAAAGATCCACCGTCGCGGCAGGAAAAGATAGGCTGCTTATGATACCGGTGCTTTGCGCTGCGCAGGGAGGCAAAACACAACCCCCGCACAAACTCTGTAGCCGTTATGTTTCGGGGTTGAGCATCCGGGTGGTCACCAGGGCTGCCAGGGCGTTTTCCTGGGTGCCAAAGCGCTTGAGCAGCAGCGCCTGTTTTTCCGGGCTGAGGCGGCTCCATACATCGACCATTTGCAGGGCGGCGCCGAGTATTGCTTCATCGGGGGAGTGCTTGGGGGTGTCAGGCATGTTGCGTGTCTCTTGATTCAGGCGGTGTGGAAAGCGCGCAATGTCACGCTTTCCACACGGTCTGGGTGCTGCGGTCAGTCTTCGCTATCGCTGTCGACCGGTGCTGCTTGTGCTGGCGCTTGTTTATCGCTGCCGGCCTGTTGTGGGGTTGGCTGCTCGGTCTCGTGCAGGCTTGGGAAGGGGAGATTGGGAATCTCGTGCATCGTCGTCGCTCCTCGCAAGGTCTGTTGTGGGATTGCAGATGTGCCACGCTTTTTACAAAGCCTGGGCAGGATACAGCACTGCAAATGACAAAAAGACTTTTATCTCGCCAAATCCACCAACCTTCCTCTGCAACACACAAGTGACAAGAGGTCACACGCTGGCCTGGCGCGCCATGGCGGCCTTGTAGATCGAGTTCCTGGGCTGGGCAAAGACCCGGGCCAGCATCGGTTCGAAAAAGCTCAGGGGCAGGGTGTCATAGGCCGGGTCGAAGGCAGCTGCGTCATACAGGGCGCAGAACTCGATGGTTTGCTCATACTGCGGGTGTTCGCCAAATTGTTCGCGCAGATGGCGATCCATGCCCAGGTGATGAAAGAAATAGTACCCCTGGAAAATCCCGTGCTTTTCCACCATCCACAGGTTCTGTGGGCTGACGAACGGTTTGAGGATCGCGGCGGCAATGTCCGGGTGATTGTAGGAGCCCAGGGTGTCACCAATGTCATGGAGCAGTGCGCAGACCACATATTCTTCGTCGCGGCCATCGTGCCAGGCGCGGCTGGCGGTTTGCAGGGAATGGGTCAGGCGGTCCACCGGGAAACCGCCGAAGTCGCCCTCCAAAAGCCGCAGGTGCGCCAGGATGCGCCCGGGCAGTTGTCGGGCGTAGGCACTGAAATCGGCGGCGATGATTGCCCAGTCTTCCTGGGTGCCGTCCTGCATATGAGTGAAGCGGGCCTGCTGGTTCATCGGCGTGTCTCTTATTGTTTTTGGGGGAGTTAGAACGGTACCTTGCCCAGAATCATGTCGCGGTACATGACGAAATCCCCCAGCAGGCTGTAGAACGGATGCTGGAAAGTTGCCGGACGGTTCTTCTCAAAGAAGAAGTGCCCGACCCAGGCAAAGCTGTAGCCGGCCACCGGCAGTACCCACAGCAGCCACCAGGCGCCCTTGCCGATGGCGAACGCGAGAATAAAAATCACCAGGCTGGTGCCGATAAAATGCAGGCGCCGGCAGGTACTGTTGCCGTGCTCGCTCAGGTAATACGGGTAGAACTCGGCGAAGCTATTGAATTGTCTGATATTTTCCACGGTAGCCGGCCCTCTGGTTTTTGTTGTACCCGACGGATGTTCGGCGGGGAGCTTATTTGAGTCTAGAGTCATCACTGGCAAGGGCCAGTGACAATAGACGCCACTTTAGTATCCTTGGGTTCCTGGCTGCCGTTTTAGCCGTCCCTTCATACAACGCGTGCAAGAAAACGCCATGAACGAACGAACGACTTCTGCAAGTTGGGCGATGGGGATAGTCAAGGCGCTGGAGCTCGAAGGCCTGGATTGCCGCAGCCTGTTCAAACAGCTGGGCCTGGATTACAGCGCCCTGGATGACCCCGATGCGCGTTTCCCCCAGGACTCCATGACCCGGCTCTGGCAGCGGGCGGTGGAGGTGTCGGGCAATCCGGCCATCGGCCTGAATATGGGCAAGGTGGTGCGCCCGGCATCGTTTCATGTGGCGGGTTATGCCTTGATGTCCAGCAGCACCCTGGCCGAAGGGTTCGCCCGGCTGGTGCGCTACCAGCGGATCATTGCCGAAAGCGCTGACTTGAGCTTTCGCCTGTTGCCCGAAGGCTATGCGTTGATCCTCACGGTACACGGCGATCACCTGCCACCCACCCGGCAAAGCGCCGAGGCTTCGCTGGCATGTGCCCTGGCGTTATGTGGCTGGCTGACCGGGCGCACGTTGCAGCCGCGCAAGGTGTTGGTGCAGGGCGATCAGCCAGTGGATCTGGAACCTTATAAACAGGCCTTTCATGCGCCACTGGTGTTCAACGCGCCGTATGACGCGCTGATCTTCGAGCGAGCGGATATGGAAGCGCCGTTGCCCACGGCCAATGAGGCGATGGCGCTGCTGCATGATCGGTTTGCCGGGGAATACCTGGCGCGGTTTTCCGAGAGCCGGGTGACCCACAAGGCCCGCCAGGTATTGTGCCGGCTGTTGCCCCAGGGCGAACCCAAGCGTGAGGTGGTGGCGCAGACGTTGCACCTGTCCCAGCGCACGCTGCAGCGACGCTTGCAGGAGGAGGGCACCAGCTTCCAGGCCTTGCTCGACGACACCCGTCGCGAACTGGCTGAACAGTATTTGGCGCAGCCGAGCATGACCCTGCTGGAAATTGCCTATTTGCTGGGGTTTGCCGACCCGAGCAACTTCTTCCGCGCCTTTCGTCGCTGGTTCGATGCCACGCCCGGCGAGTACCGGGCGCGGTTGCTGGAGACGTCGGCGAGTGTCAGTGCCGCCAGAACGCCGGAATACACAGCACAAACACCGTGATGATCTCCAACCGACCCAGCAGCATGCCCAGGGACAGGATCCACTTGGCGGCATCCGGCAGGGTGGCGAAGTTACCGGCCGGGCCGATGGTCTCGCCCAGCCCCGGGCCCACGCCGGATACGGTACTGGCGGCGCCGGTCAAGGCGGTCATCCAGTCCACGCCCAGCAGGGACAGGGCCAGGGCGATCATGCAGATGGTAATGGCAAAGAAGAACGAGAACGTCAGGATCGACCGCACGATCTCTTCGTCCAGGCGATGGCCGTTGTATTTCTGCTTGATCACCGCCCGTGGGTGAATTAACTGATTCAAGTTGGCCTTGAGCAGGATATAGGCGACCTGGAAGCGGAAGATCTTGATCCCGCCCGCAGTGGAGCCCGAGCAACCGCCGACAAAACCCAGGTAGAAGAACAGCATCAGTGAGAAATTGCCCCACAGGCTGTAGTCGCCGAGGGCGAAGCCGGTGGTGGTGACCACGGACGTGACGTTCAGTGCCACATGGCGCAAGGCGTCCAGCCAATGCAGGTCGGTGGTCCACCAGTACCAGGTGCCGAGCACGATCCAGGTCACCAGTAGCATTGCGAGCAGGCCCTGCACCTGTTGGTCCCTGATCAGTGCCTTGCGGTTGCCGCGCAACGTGGCGACATACAAGGCAAACGGCAGGCTGCCCAGGATCATCACCACCACCGCCACCCAGTGCACCGCCGGTTGTTTCCAGTGGGCCAGGGACTCATCGGAGGTGGAGAAGCCGCCCGTGGAAATGGCCGACATCGCGTGGTTGATCGCGTCGAACAGGCCCATGCCGGCCCACCAGAACCCCAGGCTGCCGAGGATGGTGATACCGACATAGGCCGCCACGATCAGCCGCGCCACCATATGCGAGCGGGGCATGACTTTTTCGGAGCGGTCCGAGGATTCGGTCTGGAACAGGCGCATGCCACCGATGCGCAGCAGCGGCAGGATCGCTACCGCCATGCCGATAAAACCGATGCCGCCGAGCCAGTGCAGCATCGAGCGCCACATCAGGATCCCCGGCGACATGGTGTCCAGGCCACTGAGCACGGTGGCGCCAGTGGCGGTGATGCCAGACATGCTTTCAAAGAACGAGTCGGTATAGCTGATGTGCTGGGTCAGCAAAAACGGCAGCGCGGCAAAGATACATACCACCACCCAACTGCTGACGGTCAGCAGGTACATGTCCCGGGGGCGTAGTTGGACCTGCTCCGGGCGCCCGGGAATCACCAGGGCCAGGCCTGCGATAAAGGTGATCATGCTGGCCCAGAGAAAGGACGGCAGGTCGCTGGTGCGCTCGAAAAACACCAGGGTGGCCATGGGCACGACCATGGCGACCGCGAGGGTAATCAGGAAGATGCCGATGATGAAACCAATGATCCGCAGGGTCGGCATTGCCATGAATTGCGCTCGGGTGACAGTTGGAGGCGCCATTCTACCTACGGTGCAGGGCTTGTAAACCGGGGGCTGCAAAGCCTGCGCCGATCCCATGTAGGACTGGGCTTAATGTGGGAGCAGGCTTGTGGTAATAGCCAGGCATAAAAAAGGCGACCCGAAGGTCGCCTCATTCAAACAGCGCGGATCAGAACTCGTGATCAGCGTTGTCCGGGTTCAGGTCGCCGATCCCCAGCTTGCCGGCAGCCTGTTCGATGGAGCCGGTCTGCTTGACCAGGGCGGCGATGGCGTCGCGCACGATCTGGTTGCCTGCGGTATTGCCGGCGGCGATCAACTGGTCGTAGTGCTCACCCTTGTTGGCGTGGTCAACCATGACCTGGATCTTCGCTTCGGTAGCCGCCAGGTCAGCCTTGAGGGCTTCATCGGCGGCCGGGTCAACCTTGGCCACCAGCGACGACAGGCTGGCGCCGGTCAGCTTGGTGCCATCGGTGCGGGTGTATTCGCCCAGGTAAACGTTACGGATGCCCTTGGCATCGTAGAACTGCGAGTTGTGGGTGTTGTCGCTGAAGCAGTCGTGCTCGTCTTCCGGCGAATTGGCCTCCAGGGACACCTTCATGCGCTCGCCCGCCAGTTCACCCAGGGACAGGCTGCCCATGCCGAACAGCATCTTGCGCAGGCCGTCGGTGCCAGGTTCTGCTTCCAGGGTGGCGCGGTAGTTGTCTTCGACGTTGGGCTTCCAGTTGCCGACCATTTCTTCGAGGTCGCTGACCAGCAGTTGGGTCACGGCGCGCAGATAAGTGCGGCGACGCTCGTTATGACCGCCGGTGGCGCCGTCGCCTTGCAGGTAGTCCGACGCAGGACGGTTGCCGGCGCCAGGGCCGGTGCCGTTCAGGTCCTGGCCCCACAGCAGGAATTCGATGGCGTGGTAGCCGGTGGCGACGTTGGCTTCGGAGCCGCCCAGCTCATTGAGGCTGGCGAGTTTCTCCGGGGTGATTTCCTTGACGTCGATCTTGTCTTCGCCGACCTGGATCTCGGTGTTGGCAATGATGTTGGCGGTGGCGCCCGGGTTGCCGAGGGCGTGTTCGTAGGATTTGTCGACATAGTCGATCAAGCCTTCGTCCAGCGGCCAGGCGTTCACCTGACCTTCCCAATCATCAATGATGGTATTGCCGAAACGGAACACTTCGCTCTGCAGGTACGGAACGCGCGCGGCGATCCAGGCGGTGCGGGCGGCCTTCAGGGTCTCGTCGTTGGGGTTGGCGAGGAAGGTGTCGATCGCGGTCTGCAGGGTTTTTGCCGTGGATTCAGAGTCGCTGTACACCGCGAACACGATGTCTGCGTAGTGCGCGACGACCGCCTTGGCGGCAGCCTCGTCAACCTGGCCGGCGGTAGCGGCAGCCGCTGGAGCGGTAGTGCTGACAGCAGGCGTAGGCGCCTGAGGAGCGGCGGCCTTGTCTTTACCCTCGCCGCAACCGGCGAGAGAAATGGCGATGGCCAGCAGACTGGCGGTGGCCAGGGGCATACGAATCATGGCGAACATCCTGCTTCGGGAGTTGATCGGGGGCGCAGTGCGGCGCGCAAAACTGCGACATAATGCGAAAGATTTGCATTTTCTGTAAAGAGTTAACGCAGTAAAAAATTAACATTCCACTGCCAGCCACCCAAGGCGGTGCCTCGGGTGGCCATCATGGCTTTACAGGATAGCGGCGTTATTGCGCTCGGCTTGCTTGAGGTAGGCCACCAATTCCCGGGCCGGCAGGGGCTTGCTGTAGTGATAGCCCTGGCCTTCGTGGCAGCCTTCGTTGATGACGTAGGCTTCCTGCTCGGGAGTTTCCACGCCTTCGGCGATGACCTGCATGCCCAGGCTTTTGCCCAGTTGGATGATCGCCCGCACGATGGTGGCATCGTCGTCGTCATCCAGCAGGTCCTGGACGAAGCTCTTGTCGATCTTGATTTTGTCCAGGGGCAGGCTTTTCAGGTAACTGAGGGAGGAATAGCCGGTGCCGAAGTCGTCGATGGCAATCAGCGCACCGGAGCGGCGCAGGCTCAGCAAGTGTTGGGCGGCGGTGCTGATGTCGTCCATCAGGCCGGTTTCGGTGACTTCCAGCTCCAGGCTGCGCGGGGGCAGGCGATAGATCTGCAGCAGATTATTGACCACCCGTGGCAGCTCGGCGTGGTGCAGTTGCACCGTGGACAGGTTGACCGCCATGCGCAGCTCGGTGAACCCCAGGTCATGCCATTCGCGCAGTTGCCGGCAGGCCTGGTCCAGCACCCATTCGCCAATGGCAATGATAGTGCCGTTCTGTTCCGCCAGTGGGATAAACAGGTCGGGTGGCACCAGGCCGTGTTCCGGGTGCTGCCAGCGAATCAGCGCCTCGACGCCGACCACGCGATGATCGACATAGCTGATCTGCGGTTGGTACACCAAGTGAAACTGGTCGCGGCCCAAGGCCTCGCGCAAGTCTTTCTCCAGTTCGCGACGACGACGCATCTCGCTGTCGACACTGGCGATATAGAACTGGTAGCGATTGCGCGAGCGGCTCTTGGCCAGGGTCATGGTCTGCTCGGCCTTTTGCAGCAGCTTTTCGGTGCTGTCACCGTCCTCGGGGAACAAGGTGATACCGATGGTGGCGCGCAGGCGGATCTGTTCGTGATCGAGGGCGAATTCGGCTTCCAGGTCATCGAGGATGCTTTGTGCCAGTTCGGCGGCTTCGTAGGGTTGCTCGATATCGGCCTGCACCAGGGCAAACTGGTCGCCACCCAGGCGGGCGAGGGCGCCGAGCCGACCACTGTGGGCCCGCAGGCGGTCGGCCAGGGCTAGCAGCAATTGGTCGCCGGCCTGGTAGGTGTACTGCTCGTTGACGCTCTTGAAGTCATCCAGCCCCACGCATAACACGGCGACCCGGCGTTGCCGGCGCCCGGCGTCGATCAGGATCTTGTCCAACTGTTCTTGCAGTTTCTGGCGGTTGGGCAGGCCGGTGAGAAAGTCGTACTGGGCCATGCGTTGCAGGCTGTTTTCCGCCTCGTGACGCAGGTGGGTATTGCGCTCGATCGACGCCAGCAACTGGTTGGCGGTGTTGATCCACAGCCCCAGTTCATTCTTTTCGTGGCCCTTGAGCTGCGGGATCTTGTGCTCGCTGGGCCGGTCGGGGTTGATCGAGCTCAGGTGGCCGATGATCCGCGACAGTGGCTTGGTCAGCAGCCAGTGATAGACCAGGTACAGCACCAGCCCCATGGCCAGGGCGCGTAGCACCCCGGAGATGAAGATGATCACCGAATTGACGATAAAACCCTGGCCATAGGTGGCGGTGTCGAGGGTGATGCTCAGGTCACCGTAATACTCACTGTAAGGCCCGCGCCCCACCAGTGGGATGCTGAAGGTGCGTTCCTGGCCAAGAATCACGTCCGTCAGCCAGCGGCTGGGGGAGTGCTGCAGGTCCCGGCTCTTTTCGGCGAGCATGGGCTCGTTGGGATGGCCAATGGAGGCCATGCGCACCGCATCATCCTGGAACAGGCCTTCTATCACCTGCATGCCCATCTCACGGTCCAGGCTGTAGACGGCCTGGGTCGAGGGATCGCGAAACATGTCGAGGATGCGCTGGGCATCGCCTGCCACAGCCTGGCGCGTCTTGTAGGCATCAAAGACGATCTGCGCCACGCTCAGTGCAACGCCCACTATCAGTGCCGACAACAGCACCACCCGGAGCAACTTCACTGACAAGCTGTTTTTGAGTTCCAGCTTCAAAGGGTCATTCCTTGTTCCTTGCGGGTAGCCTCAATATGCCATGAGTATTGGCAATCCCGTGGTGGCAGTCAAAGGAACATTGAAGCGCAAGGTGCTTTGGACTTTGGCAGGAGAGCTTTTGACAGGCGCTACATAGAGGTGGGCGCCGCATGGAAGGGGTTACGGCGGTTATTGCGCTGAACCTTTGGTAGAACAGGAGGCGTGTTACATCCGCCTCCTCTTACGCCGCTTGGCTTGTTGCACCGTAGGGCGCGTGTTCCAGGCCTCTGGGAAGGAGCGTGGGGAGGCGCGTGGCGTTACTTATTCACCGCCGATTTTCACGGGGTTATTGTCTCCAGCCTGCGCCAGCATTGCAGACAGGTCCGGTTGATCTTCACCCTGGCCTTGGCCCTGGCTCTTGGACCCGCCACCCATCGCATCCATGATCCCTTTCATTGCTCCACCGATCATACCGCCTACTGCTTCGCCTATTCCGCCCATGATTGTAAGTTCTCCAGAATGGTATGAGAGGGATATTCCTCTCACTGCATAGGTGGCAACTTCCCGTCATTGAGTTCCACTTTTCCGTCTTTAGCGCCTACAAAAAAGCCCGGCAATCGCCGGGCTTTTTGTACTGTCAGTGTCACTTACGCAGTGAAGGTCTTGCCTTCGAACTGCTCGGCAACGAACTTCCAGTTGACCAGGTTCCAGAACGCTTCCACATACTTTGGACGCACGTTGCGGTAGTCAATGTAGTAGGCGTGTTCCCAGACGTCGCAGGTCAGCAGCGGGGTGTCGCCGCTGGTCAGCGGGTTGCCGGCGCCGATGGTGCTGGCCAGGGCCAGGGAACCGTCAGCCTTTTTCACCAGCCAGCCCCAACCGGAACCGAAGGTGCCGACGGATGTCTTGGTGAACTCTTCCTTGAACTTGTCGAACGAACCGAACGCGGTGTTGATCGCCTCGGCCAGTGCGCCAGTGGGTTGGCCGCCGGCGTTTGGCGCCAGGCAGTTCCAGTAGAAGGTGTGGTTCCAGACCTGGGCGGCGTTGTTGAAGATGCCACCCGAAGAGGACTTGACGATCTCTTCCAGGGTTTTGCCTTCGAACTCGGTGCCAGGCACCAGGTTGTTCAGGTTCACGACATAGGTGTTGTGGTGCTTGTCGTGGTGGAACTCCAGGGTTTCCTTGGAGATGTGCGGCTGCAGGGCATCGTGTGCGTACGGCAGCGGCGGCAATTCGAAAGCCATGATAATTCTCCTAATCAGGTCAGTTGCGGTGAGCGCAAGGCCGATCACGGGCGGCCAAACAAGCGCCGGGGAGTTTGTACTCTTTGCGGCGCAGGGTCTGGATCATAGCACCGGGGGTGCGGCAAAACCACGCAACAACTGTGTGGAATAGAGGTTCCAGAGCGTTTTGGAATAATCCTCAGGTGCTGATCAATTGATAGGCCACGCTGAACATCATCACCGCCACCAGCAGGTCCAGCAGGCGCCAGGTTGCCGGGCGCGCCAACCACGGGGCCAGCCATGCGGCGCCGAGGGCCAGGGCGGAAAACCACAGGAACGAAGCGCTGGCGGCGCCTGCCACATAGGCGCCCGGTTCGGTTTGCTGGGCGCCGAGGGAGCCGATCAGCAAAACGGTGTCCAGGTACACGTGCGGGTTGAGCAAGGTCACGGCCAGGGCACTGAGCATCACCGCGCGTAATGAGCGCACCTTGTGGCCTTCGCCTTGGCCCAGGCTTTGTTTAGAGCAGGCGCGGCGCAGGGCCAGGGCGCCGTACCACAGCAGGAACGCCGCACCGCCCCAGCGTGCAACGGCCAGCAACAACGGGTTATGCGCCAGGACCGTCGCCAGGCCAAACACCCCGGCGGCCACCAGCAGTGCATCACACACCACGCACAAGGCCGCCACGGGCAGGTGATGTTCGCGACGCAGGCTCTGGGCCAGGACAAACGCGTTTTGTGTACCGATGGCCATGATCAGCCCCAAGGCGACCAGCAGGCCGTTCACATAGCTTTGCCACATAGGGTTTACTCCGCGTTCGCTGCCAGTTGTTGCAACACAGCCATCGCCCGCTCGGCATCGTCGCGGCCCACAAACAGATGATCGTGGTAAAAGCCTGCGATCACATTGCAACTGATCCCGGCACGCCCCAGGGCGCTGGCGAAGGCGGCGGTCAAGCCGACGGCTTCCAGGGCCGAATGCACATTCAAGGTAATCCACGCCGCCACGTACTCGAAGGCGAGGCCGGCCTGCTCGGCCTGTTGGCGCTCGACAATCACCGTCAACCCTTCCTGTTCGCGAAAGCTGCCGATCACCTCGCAGTCGGGCAGGCGGTTGTCGGCCAGGGTGCAGAACACATAGTCGCCCGCGTTGAGTTGTGGGCTCATGCTGCGCAGCAGGGTTGCCAGGGCGGTTTCGCCAGCCATTGAGAAATCCTTGAAAGAAGATAGACACGGGATGCTGGTCATTCTCCGGTCTGGCGCTGTATAAGAAAAACAAATATTGCTCATCGCTCATTAGGAAAACTGATGTTCGACTATAAATTGCTTTCTGCCCTGGCGGCGGTGGTGGAACAGGCCGGTTTCGAGCGCGGCGCCCAGGTACTCGGGGTGTCGCAATCGGCGATCTCCCAGCGCATCAAATTGCTTGAAGCGCGCATCGGCCAACCGGTACTGGTGCGGGCGAGCCCGCCAACGCCCACGGAAATCGGCCGGCGCCTGCTCAACCATGTGCAGCAGGTGCGCCTGCTGGAGCGCGACCTGCAAAGCCAGGTGCCAGCGCTGGATGAAGAGGGCATGCCCGAGCGCCTGCGCATAGCCCTCAACGCCGACAGCCTGGCGACCTGGTGGGCCCAGGCGGTGGGCGACTTTTGCGCCGAGCAGCATGTGTTGCTGGACCTGGTGGTGGAGGACCAGACCGTCGGCCTTAAACGCATGCGCGCCGGCGAAGTGGCGGCCTGCGTCTGCGCCAGCGAGCGCCCGGTGGCCGGTGCCCGCAGCCTGCTGTTGGGAGCCATGCGCTATCGGGCGCTGGCCAGCCCGGCGTTTATCGCCCGGCACTTTCCCGGCGGAGTGCGAGCGGAGCAATTGGCACGCACCCCGGCGCTGGTGTTTGGCCCGGATGATTTTTTGCAACATCGCTACCTGGCATCGCTGGGCGTGGACGGCGGTTTCGAGCACCATTTATGCCCGTCCTCCGAAGGCTTTATCCGCCTGACCGAGGCCGGCCTGGGCTGGGGGCTGGTGCCGGAGTTGCAGGTGCGTGACCAGTTGCAGCGAGGCGTGCTGGTGGAGCTACTGCCAGATAAACCCATCGATGTGCCGTTGTACTGGCATCATTGGCGCAGTGGTGGGCAATTGCTTGGCTTGTTGACCGAGCATCTGGCACGGGCGACTGGTCAATTGTTGGTGCCGTTGGAGTGACTGTCGGCGTCAACGCAACGGCGATGAAAAATGAAAGAGCACGGAGTAACACATGAAAATTCTGGTCACCGGCGCAAGCGGCTTCATTGGCGGACGTTTTGCGCGTTTTGCCTTGGAGCAGGGCCTGGACGTGCGGGTCAACGGGCGACGGGCCGAAGGTGTCGAGCACCTGGTACGGCGCGGCGCCGAGTTTATCCAGGGTGATTTGAATGATGCGGATCTGGTACGCGACCTGTGCCGCGATGTCGAGGCTGTGGTCCATTGTGCCGGCGCCGTGGGAGTGTGGGGGCGTTATCAGGATTTCTATCAGGGCAATGTGCAGGTCACTGAAAACGTGGTCGAAGCCTGCCTGAAACAACGGGTCGGGCGCCTGGTGCACCTGTCGTCACCCTCGATCTATTTTGATGGCCGCGATCACCTGGGGCTGACTGAAGAGCAAGTGCCCAAGCGCTTCAAACACCCCTATGCGGCCACCAAGTACCTGGCCGAGCAAAAAGTCTTTGGCGCCCAGGAATTCGGTCTTGAAGTGCTGGCCCTGCGCCCGCGCTTTGTCACCGGTGCCGGTGATATGAGCATCTTCCCGCGCCTGTTGAAAATGCAGCGCAAGAACCGCCTGGCCATCGTCGGCGACGGCCTGAACAAGGTCGACTTCACCAGTGTGCACAACCTCAACGAGGCCCTGCTCAGCAGCCTGCTGGCCACGGGTTCGGCGCTGGGCAAAGCCTACAACATCAGTAATGGTGCGCCGGTGCCGGTGTGGGACGTGGTCAACTATGTGATGCGTCAGATGGAAATGCCCCAGGTCACCCGTTACCGCTCCTACGGTTTGTCCTACAGCGTCGCGGCGCTCAATGAAGCCTTTTGCGCGATGTGGCCGGGGCGCCCGGAGCCCTCCCTGTCACGCCTGGGGATGCAGGTGATGAACAAGGATTTCAGCCTCGATATCAGCCGTGCGCGGCACTACCTCGACTATCAGCCCAAGGTCAGCCTGTGGACTGCCCTCGATGAGTTTTGTCACTGGTGGAAAGTCCAGGAACCGGGGTCCAGGTAGAACCGGCAACACCGGGAACCGATTTTTCGGTTGCGGCTCGACCAAGGTGACGGGTCAGGGGTTTATACTCGCGCCGCTTGTTTTTTTTGTGGGGTTATTTCAAGGTTGATTCATGCGTAACGATACTAAAGACGACTTCGACAATGTGCCGAGCCTGCGTGCCGACGTTGGCGACGACGATGATTTTGTGCCAACTGCTGCCACGTCCATGCGTTCGCGCCCGGCCCCAGTGGTCAAGGTCAAGAGCGCCAGTACCGGGCCGTTGTGGGCCCTGGTCGGCGCGTTGTTGTTCGCCTTTGCAGGCCTGGCGTGGTGGAGCTTCCAGCAGATTTCCCTGATGGGGCAGCAACTGGTGGCGACCCAGGAGAGCTTTGCACGCATCAGCGAAGAGGCCGCTGGCCGTTTGCAGGATATTTCCGGCAAGGTGGTGGCCAGCGAAGCCAGCGTCAATACCGGCAGTGAAGCGCTGAAGCTGCAAATCAAGCAGTTGGAAAGCCAATTGCTGGAACAGGGCAAGCAGCAGTTGGGCGTGGCGGGCCAGGCCACTGACCTGGACCAGCGCCTGGCGCAGATGAGTGCCAGCACCACGGAACTGACCACCGCCAATACCCAGTTGCAGGCCCAGGTGCAAACCCTGGCGAGCGAACTGACGGCCCTCAAGGCTGCACAGGTTGAAGCTGGCAAGTTGAATGCCGAAGTCAAGGAACTGACCACGGATGTGGCGGCCTTGAAGAAGCAGGGTAATCCGGCCACGGCCATTGCCCGCCTGGAACAGGACCTGTTGGTGATCAAGAGCGAACTGGACAATCGTGCGGCCACCGAAGGGCCGTCGAATAAAGAGTTTGACGTGTTCCGCATCCAGACCACCCGCAACATCACCACCTTGCAGACCCAGATGCAGAACCTGCAACGGGAAATGAGCGCACCGGTCAAGTTCACGCCCCTGGGCCAGTAACCCCATTATTTTTGTAGGCGCCGGCTTGCCGGTGCCTACAAATGTCACTGTTCGGTGACATTTCCCATCCCTTTCGTTACATGTCCCTTCTCGGCCCTTGTTTAGACTGCGGTCATCCCACAAAAACAAAAAGGGCGACCCATGACCATCCAACCACTGCCTGCCAGCAGTTGGCTGAACGCACCAGCCCATCACGCCTGGCTTGCCGCCGAAGGCCAGCGCCTGCTGGCGTTTGCCAAGGCTTCCCGGCTGCCTGACGGCTTCGGCAACCTTGACGACCAGGGCCGCCTGCCCATCGATGCCCGTGCCGAAACCATGAACACCGCCCGAATGACCCACAGCTTCGCCATGGCCCACGCCCAGGGGCTGCCGGGGTATGCCGAGCTTGTGGAACACGGGGTTGCCAGCCTCGGCGGCCCGTTGCGTGATGCCGTGCATGGCGGCTGGTTTGCCGTTTCCGGTGCAGCAGATGGCAATACGGGCAAGGCCGCCTACCTGCACGCCTTTGTCGCCCTGGCCGCCAGTTCTGCGGTGGTGGCCGATGCTCCCGGAGCGCAAGCCTTGTTGGCGGATGCCATCCACATCATCAACCAGCATTTCTGGTGCGAGGAGGAGGGCGCCATGCTCGAATCCTTCGCCCAGGATTGGAGCGGCGAGGAAGCCTATCGCGGCGCCAACAGCAACATGCACGCCACCGAAGCCTTCCTTGCCCTGGCTGACGTGACCGGCGATAACCTCTGGCTGGGCCGGGCGTTGCGCATCGTTGAGCGAGTGATCCACCAGCACGCTGGCGCCAATGAATTTATGGTGATCGAACATTTCGACCGCTACTGGCAGCCCCTGCACCGTTACAACGAAGACAACCCGGCCGATGGCTTTCGCCCCTACGGCATCACCCCCGGCCATGGGTTCGAATGGGCGCGCCTGGTGCTGCACCTTGAAGCTGCGCGCCAGCAGGCGGGGCTGGTCACGCCCGGCTGGCTGCTGGACGCTGCCAAAGGCCTGTTCGCCAGCGCCTGCGAACATGGCTGGTCGGTGGACGGTGCCCCGGGCCTGGTCTACACCCTGGACTGGCACTCTCGCCCGGTGGTGCGCGAGCGCCTGCATTGGACCCACGCCGAAGCCAGCGCGGCTGCCCAGGCGTTGCTCAAACGCACGGGCGAGTGGCATTACGAGGTTTGGTACCGGCGGTTCTGGGAGTTCTGTGAAACCCGGTTTATCGACCGTGTCCATGGCAGTTGGCATCACGAACTCGATCCGCAAAACATGCCCGCCAGCAAGATCTGGGGCGGCAAGCCGGACCTGTACCATGCCTGGCAGGCGGTGTTGCTGCCTGGGCTGCCGTTATCGCCAAGCATGGCCAGTGCGCTGGGGGCCGGTCGTTATGTCACCAAGTGGTGACATTTGCCCGTCCCTTTGTTACGTGCCTGGCAAAAAACCCTGTTTAGAATCCTATGCAGCGCAAGCTCCAGACTTGCATGCATAACAACAAGAAAAAGGTACTCAGATGAACGCGATTAATCGCCTCGCCGTTGCTATTTCCATTGCCTCGTTGTTTCCCCTCAGTGCTTTTGCCGCCGACTCGAAAGGGACGGTTGAAGTTGTGCATTGGTGGACCTCGGGCGGTGAGAAGGCGGCGGTGGATGTCCTGAAGGCCCAAGTTGAGAAAGACGGCTTCACCTGGAAAGACGGGGCTGTTGCAGGTGGCGGCGGCGCCACCGCCATGACCGTGCTGAAAAGCCGCGCGGTCGCCGGCAACCCGCCAGGCGTTGCCCAGATCAAGGGCCCGGACATCCAGGAATGGGCGTCCACCGGGCTGCTCGATACCGACGTCCTCAAGGACGTGGCCAAGGCCGAGAAGTGGGATGGCCTGCTCGACAAAAAAGTCTCCGATACCGTGAAATACGAAGGCGATTACGTGGCCGTGCCGGTGAATATCCACCGCGTCAACTGGCTGTGGATCAACCCGCAAGTCTTCAAGAAAGCCGGCATCACCAAAAACCCTACGACCCTCGAAGAATTCTACGCCGCCGGCGACAAGCTCAAGGCCGCAGGCTTCATCCCGCTCGCCCACGGTGGCCAGCCTTGGCAGGACAGCACGGTGTTCGAAGCCGTGGTGCTGTCGGTCATGGGTGTCGATGGCTACAAGAAAGCCCTGGTCGACCTCGACAACGCAGCCCTGACCGGCCCGGACATGGTCAAGTCGCTGACTGAACTGAAGAAAGTCGCGACCTATATGGATGCCGACGGCAAGGGCCAGGACTGGAACCTGGAAGCCGCCAAGGTCATCAACGGCAAGGCCGGCATGCAGATCATGGGTGACTGGGCCAAGAGCGAGTGGACAGCGGCCAACAAAGTCGCCGGCAAGGATTACGAGTGCGTAGCCTTCCCTGGCACCGAAAAGGCCTTCACCTACAACATCGACTCCCTGGCGGTGTTCAAGCAGAAAGATGCCGGCACCTCGGCCGGTCAGCAGGACATTGCCAAAGTGGTGCTGGGCGAGAACTTCCAGAAGGTCTTCAGCATCAACAAAGGCTCGATCCCGGTGCGCAACGACATGCTCAGCGATATGGGCAAGTACGGTTTCGACGCCTGTGCCCAGACCGCTGCCAAGGACTTCCTGGCGGATGCCAAGTCCGGTGGCTTGCAGCCAAGCATGGCGCACAACATGGCGACCACTCTGGCGGTACAGGGTGCGTTCTTTGATGTGGTGACCAACTTCATCAACGACCCGAAAGCCGACCCGGCCGACACTGCCAAGAAGCTTGGCGCAGCGGTCAAGTCTGCCAAGTAACCCTTGGAAGGCTGGGCTTGAGTGTGGGAGCGGGCTTGCCCGCGATGCAGGCGCCTCGGTGTATCAATGACACCCAGGTGATGCCATCGCAGGCAAGCCAGCTCCCACCTAAAGCCGGCCCCCACTAGTCCCTTATTCCTTGCCCTGGATTTTCCCATGAGTTCTGTTGCTGTGTTCAGCAAGGCCTCGCCGTTCGATGCATTGCAGCGCTGGCTCCCTAAACTGGTGCTGGCGCCGAGCATGTTCATCGTTCTGGTGGGCTTCTATGGCTACATCCTGTGGACGTTCGTGCTGTCGTTCACTAACTCGACGTTCCTGCCGACCTATAAGTGGGTAGGCCTGGCGCAATATGCGCGTTTGTTCGACAACGATCGCTGGTGGGTGGCGAGCAAAAACCTGGCGCTGTTTGGCGGCATGTTTATCGGCATCACCCTGGTGATCGGCGTGCTGCTGGCGGTATTTCTCGACCAGCGCATCCGTCGCGAAGGTTTCATTCGCACTATTTACCTGTACCCGATGGCGCTCTCGATGATCGTCACCGGTACCGCCTGGAAATGGCTGCTCAACCCCGGCATGGGCCTGGACAAACTGCTGCGCGACTGGGGCTGGGAAGGCTTTCGCCTGGACTGGCTGATCGACCCGGACCGCGTGGTGTATTGCCTGGTGATTGCGGCGGTATGGCAAGCCTCGGGCTTTATCATGGCAATGTTCCTCGCCGGCTTGCGTGGGGTTGACCAATCGATCATCCGTGCCGCGCAGATCGACGGTGCGAGCCTGCCGCGCATCTACTGGAGCGTGGTGCTACCCAGCCTGCGTCCGGTGTTCTTCAGTGCGGTGATGATCCTCGCGCACATCGCGATCAAGAGCTTCGACCTGGTGGCTGCTATGACGGCCGGTGGCCCAGGTTATTCGTCCGACCTGCCGGCGATGTTCATGTACTCCTTCACCTTCAGTCGTGGCCAGATGGGCATGGGATCGGCCAGTGCGATCCTGATGCTCGGTGCGATCCTCGCGATCATTGTGCCTTACCTGTACTCCGAGCTGAGGACCAAGCGCCATGACTAGTCTCGCCAAACCTTCCATCAGCTTCAGCCGTGTCGCGATCCATGCGGTGTTGATCCTGGCCGTGGTGCTGTACCTGGTGCCGCTGGTGGTCATGCTGCTGACCAGTTTCAAGACCCCGGAAGACATCAGCACCGGCAACCTGCTGAGCTGGCCGACGGTGATTACCGGTATCGGCTGGGTCAAGGCCTGGGCCACGGTGAACGGTTACTTCTGGAACTCGTTCCTGATCACCGTCCCGGCGGTGTTGATCTCCACCACCATCGGTGCATTGAACGGCTATGTGCTGGCGATGTGGCGTTTCCGTGGCTCGCAGTTGTTCTTCGGCCTGTTGCTGTTCGGCTGCTTCCTGCCGTTCCAGACCGTCTTGCTGCCAGCCTCGTTCACCCTCGGCAAGATGGGCCTGGCCAGCACCACCACCGGCCTGGTGTTTGTGCATGTGGTCTACGGCCTGGCGTTCACCACGCTGTTCTTCCGTAACTACTACGTGAGCATTCCGGATGCGCTGGTCAAGGCGGCACGCCTGGATGGCGCAGGATTTTTCACCATTTTCCGTCGGATCATTCTGCCGATGTCGACCCCGATCATCATGGTCTGCCTGATTTGGCAGTTCACCCAGATCTGGAACGACTTCCTGTTTGGCGTGGTGTTCTCCAGTGGTGATTCGCAGCCGATCACGGTGGCGCTGAACAACCTGGTCAACACCAGCACCGGGGCCAAGGAATATAACGTTGATATGGCGGCGGCGATGATCGCCGGGCTGCCGACCCTGCTGGTCTATGTGGTCGCAGGCAAGTATTTCGTGCGCGGTCTCACGGCCGGCGCGGTCAAGGGGTAATCATGGCTACGCTCGAACTTCGCAACGTAAACAAGACCTATGGTGCCGGCCTGCCGGACACTCTGAAGAACATTGAACTGTCGATCAAGGACGGCGAATTCCTGATCCTCGTCGGGCCCTCGGGCTGCGGTAAATCCACCCTGATGAACTGCATCGCCGGCCTGGAAAACATCAGCGGCGGCGCGATCATGATCGGTGACCAGGACGTCAGCGGCATGAGCCCCAAGGACCGGGACATCGCCATGGTGTTCCAGTCCTACGCGCTGTACCCGACCATGAGCGTGCGCGAGAACATCGAATTCGGCCTGAAAATCCGCAAGATGAGCCAGCCGGCCATCGATGAGGAAGTGGCGCGGGTGGCCAAGCTGCTGCAGATCGAGCACCTGCTCAATCGCAAGCCAGGCCAGCTCTCGGGTGGCCAGCAGCAGCGGGTGGCCATGGGCCGGGCCTTGGCGCGGCGGCCGAAGATCTACTTGTTCGACGAACCGCTGTCCAACCTCGATGCCAAGCTGCGCGTCGAGATGCGCACCGAAATGAAACTGATGCACCAGCGCCTAAAAACCACCACGGTCTACGTGACCCACGACCAGATCGAAGCCATGACCCTGGGCGACAAAGTGGCGGTGATGAAGGACGGCATCATCCAGCAATTCGGCACGCCGAAAGAGATCTACAACGATCCGGCCAACCTGTTTGTCGCCAGCTTCATTGGCTCGCCGCCGATGAACTTCATTCCCCTGCGTTTGCAGCGCAAGGAAGGCCGCCTGCTGGCCCTGCTCGACAGCGGCCAGGCGCGTTGCGAGTTGCCGCTGGGCATGAGCGATGCGGGTCTTGAAGAGCGTGACGTGATCCTCGGCCTGCGCCCGGAACAGATTGTTTTGGCCGCCGGTGAAGGCAATGGTTTGCCGAGCATTCGTGCCGAGGTCCAGGTCACTGAGCCCACCGGCCCGGACACCCTGGTGTTCGTCCAGCTCAATGACACCAAGGTCTGCTGCCGCCTGGCGCCGGATGTGGCACCGCAAGTGGGCGAGAGCCTGACCTTGCAGTTCGATCCGGCCAAGGTGCTGCTGTTTGACGCCAAGACCGGCGAGCGCCTGGGCACTGCCGCCTCGCAACCGCTGCAACACGCCGACAACGTCACCCAATTCAAGGGCCGCTGAAGATCAATAACTGTAGGAGCGAGCTTGCTCGCGAAAAACGTGAGAGCGCCGCGTTCATCCAAGATGCCCGCGTCAGGGTTAACGATCTTCGCGAGCAAGCTCGCTCCTACAGGGATGCTTGTTTCAGATAAAAATAGATGTAAACCGCGTTAGATAAAAACAGTTAATAACAATAAAGACGAGGATGTAGGGATGAAAAAGCAACACAACAACACCCGGCTGATCTGCCAACTGTCAGCGGCAGCAGCCCTGGTCTTGTCTGCCAATGCGATGGCGGACGATGCCTTCAGTGCCGACTCCAAGTGGATGACCGGCGATTGGGGCGGTGAGCGTACCAAGCTGATCGAGCAAGGTATCGACATCAAGGCTGACTACGTTGGGGAGGCGGGCTACAACGCGCGCGGCGGCTACAACGATGACAAAACCGGGCGTTACGCTGACCAGTTTGGCCTTGGGGTCGCGCTGGACCTGCAAAAACTCTGGGGCTGGGACAACACCCAGGCCAAGATCCAGATGACCAGCCGTAATGGCCGCAACATCTCCAATGACCGTATTGGCGATCCGCGTGCCGGCACCTTGAGTTCGTCGCAAGAAGTGTATGGCCGTGGCCACATGGTGCGTCTGACCCAGTTCTGGATCCAGCACCAGATGTTCGACAAAAAACTGGACGTGAAGCTCGGTTACTTCGGTGAAGGCGAAGACTTCAACACCTTCCCGTGCGAGTTCCAGAACCTGTCGTTCTGCGGCTCCCAGGTCGGTAACTACGTCAACACCTGGTACAACTGGCCGGTCAGCCAGGCCGCTATCCGCGTGAAGTACCACATCACCCCTGAACTGTATGCGCAGATCGGTGCGTACAACCAAAACCCATCGCAGTTGGAGCACGGCAACGGCTTCAAACTCAGCGGCAGTGGCACCAAAGGCACCGTGATCCCGGTGGAGTTGGTCTGGTCGCCGAAGGTCAATAACCTGCCGGGCGAATACCGTGTGGGTTACTACAAGAGCGCCGCGGATGCACCTGATGTGCGTGAGGACGTCAACGGCAATGATGCCGCCACCACTGGCGCTGACTACCGCACCCGCAGCAGCAAGAAAGGCTACTGGTTCGTTGCGCAACAGCAACTCACCACCCATAACGGCGACGCGTCTCGTGGTCTGAATATCGCGGCCAACGCCACGTTCCACGACAAAGAAACCAACACCGTCGATAACTACCAGTCGATCATGCTGGTGTACAAAGGCCCATTTGACGCGCGTCCAAAAGATGACGTAGGTATTGGCGCCGCACGTCTGCACGTCAACGAAGATGTGAAGAAAAACGCCGAGCTGCGCAACATTTCCAACGGTGTGAGTGACTACGACAATGCGCGGTTCTCGCCTCTGCGCGAAACCGAGTACAACTTCGAAATCAACTACGGCTTCCACGTCACCAACTGGCTGACCGTGCGTCCCAACCTGCAATACGTTGTCCAACCGGGCGGCGTGGATAAAGTCGATAACGCGCTGGTGGCCGGCCTGAAAATTCAGTCGGTGTTCTAACGCTGTTGCGATAAGCTCCTTCTCTCTGTGCGCATTTGCGGGTAGCCATGGCTATCCGCTTTTTTTTGCTGTAGGAGCGAGCTTGCTCGCGAAAAATTCAAGGGCACCACGTTCACTCTGGATGCCTGCGTCATCGTTGAAAACCTTCGCGAGCCGGCTCGCTCCTACAGGTATGTACACATTTGCGCGACATGATTATCAGGACTGTGGCACATGCATGAGCAACCGCTGCAACGCTTTTTCAAATCCCTGCGCGAGCAACCGGTGTTTGCCTGGGAGCGCTTTCAGATGCGCGACGTGTTGGTGATCGACCACCCGTTGTGCCAGGCGGTGTTCAGTCGCCAGGGCGCACAGTTGCTGCATTTCCAGCCCACAGGCCAGAAACCCTGGCTGTGGTGCGCGGCCAAGTGGCCGCAAGTCGGGGCGATTCGCGGTGGCGTGCCGGTGTGCTGGCCGTGGTATGGCCGTCATCCCAGCGAAAATGCCTGGCCGTCCCACGGTTGGGCGCGCCTGATCGACTGGAAACTGCTCGACAGCAGCAGCGATGACGACGGCGTGCGCCTGCACTGGCAACTGCAACTGTGCGACTGGCAGGTCGACCTGCACGCGCACCTGGGCGAAAGCCTGGAACTGCGCCTGAGCACCGAGCATCAGGATGAGCTGCCGTGCCAATTGAGCCACGCTTTGCACGCTTACTGGCGTATTGGTCACGTTGATGAGATAGCGCTGTCTGGACTAGACGGGGCGCAGGGTTACGACCAGTTGAGCCGTCAGGCCTGCCAGCAGGAAGGTGAGTTGCGCGTCGATGGCGGCTGCCAGCGGGTGTTCCAGCATGAGGGCGAACTGCAGATCAAGGACCATGCGTGGCAGCGCGAGTTGTGCATCGATACCGGCGACAGTGCCAACACCGTGGTCTGGCATCCGGGCAGCCGGCCGCTGCTGGGGGTGAGCTTTAACGAGGCGTCGGGGTTTGTGTGTGTGGAGTCGGCGATGGCCGGGGCCAGCCTGGCGCCGGGGGAGAGGGCGCATTTGAGTTTGCAGGCCAGGGCTGGGGTTTAGTGGTGTTGCTGATGCCCTCTTCGCGAGCAAGCCCGCTCCCACATTTTTGATTTGTGAACACATTCGAATGTGGGGGCGGACTTGCTCGCGATAGGGCCGGCCCTGCTGGAGGAGATTCCAGCTTTAGTTGAACTCATCCCCCACCGGATACCGGCTGTCATTCAAGCTCTCCTTGATCTTGCGCAAATGCGGCTGGAAATCTACGCCGCGGCGCAAGGTCATGCCAGTGGCCAGCACATCCAGCACCGTCAACTGAATGATCCGCGAGGTCATCGGCATATAGATGTCGGTGTCTTCCGGCAACGGAATATTCAGGCTGACCGTACTGACCTTGGCCAGGGGCGAATTCTCGGCGGTCACGCCCAGCACCGAGGCGCCGTTTTCCCGGGCGATGCGCGCCACTTCCACCAGTTCGCGGGTACGGCCGGTGTAGGAAATGATCACAAACAGCTCGCCGGTATGCGCCACCGAGGCAATCATCCGCTGCATCAGCACATCGGCATGGGCTGTGACCGACAGGTTGAAGCGGAAAAACTTGTGCAGGGCATCCATGGCCACCGGTGCTGAGGCGCCAAGGCCGAAAAAGTGGATCTGCCGCGCCTGGATCAGCAGGTCCACGGCCTTGCTGATCAGGTTTGGGTCCAGGGCCTGGCAGGCGCTGTCCAAGGAGGCGATGGCGCTGCCAAAGATCTTCTGGGTGTAGGCCTCGGGGTCATCATCGGCTTCCACGGCGCGGCTGACATAGGCGGCGCCACTGGCCAGGCTTTGCGCCAATTGCAATTTCAGTTCAGGGTAGCCACTGACACCGAACGAGCGGCAAAAGCGGTTGACCGTCGGTTCACTGACCGAGGCGGCTTGGGCGAGGGCAGCGATCGAGAAGCGGGTCGCCTGCTGCGGATTGAGCAGGATGACCTCGGCGACTTTTTTCTCGGCCTTGTTCAATTCTTCGAGGCGGTTCCGGATCTGTTCCAGAAGATTTCGCACGCGGTCCATTCAGTCTTTCCTTCGGGCGACGATGCAAATAAGGGCCTGTAATGGGTCGCAGAGCGACCCTTGGCGGTGGCCTATCCTACTGAGGGTAGTTGAACACCACCACTCGCAATGCGTATTTCGGTAAAATGTTGTGGTTATTACTACATTTTCCCTTGAGTGATGCCTTGAAAAAAGGTATTTGTAGCTTAACTTGATAAAAGAACAAACATCATGCCTTCGATAACCGTAGAACCCTGCACCTTTGCCCTGTTTGGCGCCTTGGGTGATCTGGCGCTGCGCAAGTTATTTCCTGCCCTCTATCAACTCGATGGCGCCGGGCTCCTGCACGCCGACACGCGCATCCTGGGCCTGGCCCGTGAGGCCGGTTCCGAGCAGCAGCACCTGGACCACATCGAGCACGAACTGCGCAAATACGTCGGCCAGGAGCTGGACGAAGCCGTGGCCGCGCGCTTCCTGGCGCGCCTGTCCTATGTACACGTCGACTTCATGAAGGCCGATGACTACGTGGCCCTGGCAGACAAGGCCGGTACCGAACAACGCCTGATTGCCTACTTCGCCACCCCGGCGGCGGTGTATGGCGCGATCTGCGAGAACCTGTCCAAGGTCGGCCTGGCGGAAAATACCCGGGTCGTCCTGGAAAAACCCATCGGCTCTGACCTGGAGTCCTCGCGCAAGGTCAACGACGCCGTCGCGCAGTTTTTCCCGGAAAACCGCACCTACCGCATCGACCACTACCTGGGCAAAGAGACCGTCCAGAACCTGATCGCCCTGCGTTTTGCCAACAGCCTGTTTGAAACCCAGTGGAACCAGAACTACATCTCCCACGTGGAAATCACCGTGGCCGAGCAGGTCGGTATCGAGGGGCGCTGGGGCTATTTCGACAAGGCCGGGCAACTGCGCGACATGATCCAGAATCACCTGCTGCAGCTGCTGTGCCTGATCGCCATGGACCCGCCGGCCGACCTGTCCGCCGACAGCATCCGCGACGAGAAGGTCAAGGTGCTCAAGGCCCTGGCGCCGATCAGCCCGGAAGGCCTGACGACCCAAGTGGTGCGCGGCCAGTACATCGCTGGCTACAGCGCTGGCAAGCCGGTGCCGGGTTACCTGGAAGAAGAGAACTCCAATACCCAGAGCGATACCGAGACCTTTGTTGCCTTGCGTGCCGATATCCGCAACTGGCGTTGGGCCGGGGTGCCGTTCTACCTGCGCACCGGCAAGCGTATGCCGCAAAAACTGTCGCAGATCGTGATCCACTTCAAGGAACCGTCCCACTATATCTTCGCCCCCGAGCAGCGCTTGCAGATCAGTAACAAATTGATCATCCGCCTGCAGCCGGACGAAGGCATTTCCTTGCGCGTGATGACCAAGGAGCAGGGCCTGGATAAAGGCATGCAACTGCGCAGCGGGCCACTGCAACTGAATTTTTCCGACACCTACCGTAGTGCGCGGATTCCCGATGCCTACGAGCGGTTGCTATTGGAAGTGATGCGCGGCAATCAGAACCTGTTTGTCCGTAAAGATGAAATCGAAGCCGCGTGGAAATGGTGTGACCAGTTGATCGCCGGGTGGAAGAAGTCCGGTGATGCACCCAAGCCGTACGCGGCGGGTTCCTGGGGGCCGATGAGCTCCATTGCACTGATCACGCGGGATGGGAGGTCGTGGTATGGCGATATCTGATTTGAAACTGCCGCAGGGCGTAACACCCCATGAGTACCGCACGCCGGTACTGCTGGCCGAAGGTTTGGCCAATGACGTGGCCGAACAACTGCGCGCGGCCATCAGTGCCCGTGGCGAGGCGACGCTGGTGGTGTCCGGTGGCCGTAGCCCGGTGGCGTTTTTCCAGAACCTGGCACGACAGGGCCTGGACTGGTCCAAGGTCACCATCACCCTGGCCGACGAGCGCTGGGTGCCGGTGGAGCATGCCGACAGCAACGCTGGCCTGTTGAAGAAATATCTGCTGCAAGGCCCGGCGGCCAAGGCCCGGTTCTTGAGCCTCTACAGTGCCGCCGCGAACCTGGACGCGGCTGCCGAACAGGCCGATCGCCTGCTGGCTGAACTGCCGGCGATCGATGTGCTGGTGCTGGGCATGGGCGATGACGGGCATACCGCCTCGCTGTTCCCCAACAGCCCGAACCTGGCCGACGCCCTGAAGCCGGATGGCACCCGCCGTTGCTGGCCGATGCTGGCGCCCAGCGTGCCCCGTCAGCGCCTGACCATGAGTCGCGCCCTGCTGGCCACTGCCAACTACACCGTGTTGTCGATTGCCGGCGATTCGAAACTCAACACCCTGAGCGAAGCGCTGGCCAGTGACGATGTCGCCGGCATGCCGATTCGCGCGTTTTTGCAACCCACTCTAGAGATTTACTGGTGCCCATGAGCCAAGGATCAGCCGCTATGAAAAGCCCTCACCCGACCGTGTCCATGGCGGATAAAGTTGCCCTGATCGACAGCCTCTGTGCCAAGGCGCGGATCCTGCCGGTGATCACCATTGCCCGCGAGCAGGACATTCTGCCCCTGGCCGATGCCCTCGCGGCAGGTGGCCTGACCGCGCTGGAAGTGACCCTGCGTTCGCAGTTCGGTCTCAAGGCCATCCAGGTCCTGCGTGAGCAGCGCCCGGAGTTGGTCACCGGTGCGGGCACGGTGCTCGATCGCACGATGCTGGCGGCTGCCGAAGCGGCGGGCTCGCAATTTATCGTCACCCCAGGCATTACCCGCGACCTGCTCCAAGCCAGTGTCGACAGCCCGATCCCGCTGCTGCCCGGCATCAGCAATGCTTCCGGCATCATGGAAGGCTATGGCCTGGGTTATCGCCGCTTCAAGCTGTTCCCGGCGGAAGTCAGCGGCGGTGTAGCGGCGATCAAGGCCCTGGGCGGCCCGTTTGGCGAAGTGAAATTCTGCCCGACTGGCGGCGTTGGCCCGACCAACATCAAACACTACATGGCGTTGAAAAACGTGATGTGCGTGGGCGGTAGCTGGATGCTTGATCCGGAGTGGATCAAGAACGGCGACTGGGCCCGCATCCAGGAAGTCACCGCCCAGGCGCTGGCACTGCTGGACTGATTGGATTTACCGAATCGTTGTTGCTGTGCTTCACGGCATTTTTGCGGTGCACTTGGTCGGTGCGCCGCTTTTTTTTGCCTGTAGAAAACCTTGAAATCACGGCAATCGAACTGTGGGAGCGGGCTTGCTCGCGAATGCGCGGTAACAGTCACTGAATGTGTTGAATGACACACCCCATTCGCGAGCAAGCCCGCTCCCACATTTTAATCGGTGTTCAGTTTGGTAATCGCGTTGACCAGCACGCCAATGTCCGCCGCCGAGGTCACCAACCCCGGCGTCACCCGTATGCAGGTACCAAACGCCGCCCCACTGCGCAGGGTGGTAAACAGGTTGTACTCATCGAGCAATCGATCCGCCATCACCTGCTGGTCACGCCCGCTGAACTTGAACGCCGTAATCGCGCAATACAGCCGTGGATCATCCGACGTCAGCACCTCGACCCCCGGCAATGGCCGTACCTGGCTGACCCACAGATCCCGCAGGTACTTGACCCGTGCGCCCTTGGCCGACGCACCACCCAGGGCCCGATGTTCTTCGAACACCAGCGGCAAGGTCATCAGCGCTGGAAAGTTCGGTGTGCTGTAGGACGTGCGAGCACGGACGTCGGTGGCCGGGTAATGAAACTCGCCCATATCCGGATCAATATCCGCCAGACGCTGCGGGGCAATATAGAGAAAGCCCAGGGTCAGCGGCGCACCGATCCACTTGTGCAGGTTAAAACCGGCGAACGAAATGCCTAGCTGCGCCAGGTCGAAGTCGATCTGGCCAAGCGCATGGGCGCCATCGAGGATCACCTCTACGCCATGTTCCTGTGCAGCCTGGGCGATGGCCTCGACCGGCATCACCAGGCCGGTACGGTGGGTGACATAGGTCAGCGCCATCAGTTTCAGGCGTGGGTAGCGGCTGAAGGTGTCGCGATAGGCCTGCACCAGGCTGTCGAAACTGGCCGGGTGGGCGTGGGACACTTCTATCACCTCCACACCCCGGTAGCCGGCGAGCCAGCGCATGGCGCCTTTGACTGTGTCGTACTCCAGGTCGCTGATCAGCACCTGATCACCCGGTTGCAGGCGGTTGTAGTTGCGGATCAGCGATTGCAAGGCTTCGGTGGCATTACGGGTGAAGGCAACGGCTTCAGGATCCGTGTGGATGAGTTCGGCCAGTTGCCTGCGAATCTGCTCATTCTCCCCTTGCTCGAAGCGCTGGCGTACATGCACAGAGTTGCTGCGATTGATAAACGCAACGTGCTCCTGATACTGCGCCAGCACGGCCCGGCTCATACGCCCGAAGTAGCCGTTTTCCAGGTTGATGGGGCCGGGCTCCAGGTCATAGCGCTGGGCAATGGCCTGCCAATAGGCTTCGTCGCGGGTGTTGGGCATGGTCGGGCTCGATTAGTGGCGCGGGGCGGGTTTTCCGTGTTTGGCGCGCAGCGGTTCCAGCAGTTCGGACAGGCCGTTGTGGTCGATTTCCTGCATCAATGCCAGCAGGCCGCCCAACTCGCCGTGGGGGAAACCTTCACGGGCAAACCAGTTCAGGTAAGGGCCGGGCAGGTCGGCAATGATCCGGCCCTTGTATTTGCCGAACGGCATTTCGCGGGTGATCAGCAGTTCGAGTTTTTCAGGGTTCATGCGGGCTTCAGACACTCAGGAAGAAGCCTTGGAAAATACAGGCAATCTGCATGAAGGCCAAATGACAGATCATGCAAATAAAGCGGATACAGATTTTTGGGTTATTTATAACTTGATGAAAAATAAAGATTAAATCTTTATTAAAGACCTGGCACGGGCGCTGCAGCTACCTCAATACATTTCTAAACCCGTGAAGGAATTGAAAAATGACTGATATCAACAAAGAATCGATCTCTGTACTCAATGACCTGATCGAGACCAGTAAAGACGGCCAGGAAGGCTTCAAGACCTGCGCAGAAGATATCAAGCATCCAGAGCTCAAGGCGCTGTTCACCAAGCGTTCAGCTGACTGCGCCTCGGCGGCTGCCGAACTGCAGACGGCCGTGCGTGCCTTGGGTGGTGACCCGCAAGAGTCTGGCAGCGTGGCCGGTGCATTGCACCGTGGCTGGGTCGACGTGAAGTCGCTGGTGACTGGCAAGGATGAAGAAGCGGTGCTTAACGAGGCCGAGCGCGGTGAAGACCACGCATTGAAGGCTTACAAAGAAGCCATCGAGAAGATCAACAAGCACAACCTGGTAGGCATTCGTGACCTGGTTGAGCGTCAGTACCATGGTGCGCAGCGCAACCATGACCAGGTGAAAGCCCTGCGTAACCAGGCTCGCGCCCAGTCCTGAGCCGCGCCGCAGTAACCAATGTGGGAGCGGGCTTGCTCGCGATGGCAGTGTGTCAGTCGACATCTTGATTGACTGATCCACCGCTATCGCGGGCAAGCCCGCTCCCACATTTTATTTTTTACATGGCCTGAGATAGCGGTGTTTAATCAGCCGATGCTGATGGCCGGCAACTCGGTCAAGGTCACCACCTGTTGCTTGCGTGGCGCCAGGATCTCCGCTTCGCCATCCACCACCAACTCATCGCGCTGGTTGAACACCTGGGTGGCAATCCGCACGCGGAACTTGGGCAGTTTTTCGAGAATTTCCAGACGTACGGTCAGGGTGTCGCCGATTTTCACTGGTTTCTGGAAGCTCATCTGCTGGCCGATATAGATGGTGCCCGGCCCAGGCAGCTCACAGGCGACTGCCGCGCTGATCAAGGCGCCGCTGAACATGCCATGGGCGATACGCTCCTTGAACATGGTCGCTTTGGCGAACTCGGCATCCAGGTGAACCGGGTTATGGTCGCCGGACATGGCTGCGAACAGCTGGATATCGCGCTCTTCCACGGTTTTGCTGTAGGTGGCTTTCTGGCCGACTTCGAGGGCTTCGTAAGGCGTGTTGGTAACCTGGGTCATCTAATCGTGCATCCTGTGGCTAATCGATAATCTTAATTCGTTGATTTTAAACGAAAATATATTTCGGTTCATTCGCAGCGCGCCGGTCGGCGGTGGTTCACGGCCTGGGCTATCCACGCCAGTACATCGGCGGTGACCGCGTCGCGGTTGGTTTCATTGAAGAGTTCGTGGCGCGCTTGCGGGTAGATATTCAACTGCAGGTTCTGGCAGCCGGCATCGCGCAGGGCATTGGCCAGGCTGGTGAGACGCTTGCCCTCACTGACCGGATCACATTCGCCGCCCATCACCAGGATTGGCAGGCCCGGATCAATCTGTTTGAGATTGGACGCTTTGCTGATTTGCTGCAAGCCACCGAGCAGGTCGACCCACAGTTGGTTGGTGCAACGAAAGCCGCACAGGGGGTCGTTGATGTACTTGTCCACTTCGTCCGGGTCGCGGCTCAGCCAGTCGAATGCCGTACGGTTGGGTTTGAAGGCCTTGTTGAACGAGCCAAACGACAGGAACTCGATCAGCGCACTGCGCCCCCGCAGGCCCTGGCGCAGCCGCTCGGCCCGGGCGATCAGGCGGGCGGCGCGGTACAGGGCCACCGGCTGGAAATTCGAGCCACTGAGAATCGCCCCGTGCAGGCTGGCGCTGTGATGCAGCAGATAAGCCTGGGCGATGTAACTGCCCATGCTGTGGCCGAGCAAAATGATCGGCACGCCAGGCGCCTGCTGGCCGATGTGCTGGTTGAGCGCGGCCAGGTCGCCCACCACTTTGCTCCAGCCATCGCGCTCGGCAAACAGGCCCAGGGTGCCTTCATCGGCGGTACGGCCATGGCCGCGCAGGTCCAGGGCATATACGCCGTAGCCGGCATCACACAGGGCCTGGGCCAGGCGTGCATAGCGGCCGCTGTGCTCGGCCATGCCATGGGCCAGCATGATCAACGCCTTGGGTGGCTCGTCCGGTAGCCACTGGTTGACGTACAGGCGGCTGCGATCGTTCGCGCTCAGCCAGAAAGTGGTGTGGTTCATGGCGCTTCCTTTGCTCAGGGTCGTTGCAGTGTATAGCTCATCCGTGGGGTGGCGTCTGATCAGCCCTGGCCTCAGGGGCAAGATTCATACAATCAATGACACGTTTTTGTGTATTTGCCTGTTTGGCCATAACTGCTAACGTCCCCGAAGCTCCGCTTCCCATCAGCATTTGGAATGCGGTCGGGCACACTCAGGTAGAGGACAAGAATAATGCAACCTGATTTCTGGAATGACAAACGCGCAGCAGGCGTTCCCAACGAGCTTGACCTGTCGGCGTACAAGTCAGTGATCGAAGTCTTCGAGCGTTCCTGCAAGGCCTTTGCCGACCGTCCGGCATTCAGCAACATGGGGATCACCCTGACCTACGCGGATCTTGCGCGCCAGAGCGCGGCGTTCGCCGGCTACCTGCAACACCACACCGACCTCAAGCCGGGCGATCGTATTGCGGTGCAGATGCCCAACGTCCTGCATTACCCGATTGCCGTATTCGGCGCCTTGCGCGCCGGGTTGGTCGTGGTCAACACCAACCCTTTGTACACCCCGCGGGAAATGCGTCATCAGTTCAAGGACGCGGGCATTCGTGCCCTGGTCTACCTCAACCTGTTCGGTTCCAGGGTCCAGGAAGTGACGGCCGATACCGAGATCGAATACCTGATCGAAGCGAAAATGGGCGATTTCATGCCCGCTGCCAAAGGCTGGCTGATCAACACCGTGGTCGACAAGGTGAAGAAGATGGTCCCGGCGTACAGCCTGCCCCGGGCGGTTTCGTTCAAGCGTGCCTTGCGCATGGGCGCAGGCCTGGCCGTGACCCGCCATCCGGTAGCCCTGGATGACATCGCGGTGTTGCAATACACCGGTGGCACCACTGGCCTGGCCAAGGGCGCGATGCTGACCCACGGCAACCTGGTGGCGAATATGCAGCAGGTGCGGGCGTGCATGTCACAGCTACGCGAAGACGGGCATCCGCTGGTCAAGGAAGGGCAGGAGGTGATGGTCGCGCCGCTGCCGCTGTACCACATCTATGCCTTCACCGCGAACTGCATGTGCATGATGGTCACCGGCAACCACAACGTGCTGATCACCAACCCACGGGACATCGGCGGCTTTATCAAGGAGTTGAAAAAGTGGCGTTTTACCGGGCTGCTGGGGCTCAACACGCTGTTTGTCGCGCTGATGGAACACCCGGATTTCAAGACCCTGGATTTCTCCCACCTGAAAATCACCAACTCTGGCGGCACAGCCCTGGTCAAGGCCACTGCCGAGCGCTGGAAGCAGATCACCGGTTGTTCCATCGGCGAAGGCTACGGCCTGACGGAAACGTCGCCGGTGGCCAGCACCAACCCGTACGGCGATAAATCACGCCTGGGCACGGTGGGTATTCCGGTGCCGGGTACGGCGATGAAAGT
Source organism: Pseudomonas sp. FH4 (assembly GCF_000510915.2). NCBI lineage: Bacteria > Pseudomonadati > Pseudomonadota > Gammaproteobacteria > Pseudomonadales > Pseudomonadaceae > Pseudomonas > Pseudomonas sp. FH4. The sequence goes on from NZ_AOHN01000028.1 coordinate 188,208, forward strand.
CATCGATGACGCCGGCGTGGAGTTGCCGTTGGGCGAGCGCGGCGAGTTGTGTATCAAGGGCCCGCAGGTCATGAAGGGCTATTGGCAGCAACCGGCGGCCACTGCCGAGACCCTGGACGCCGAAGGCTGGCTCAAGACCGGCGACATTGCGGTGATCGACCCGGATGGATTTGTGCGCATTGTCGACCGCAAGAAGGACTTGATCATCGTCTCGGGCTTCAATGTGTACCCCAACGAGATCGAAGACGTGGTGATGGCCCATCCGAGCGTGGCCAGCTGCGCGGTGATCGGCGTGCCGGACGAGCGTACTGGCGAAGCGGTGAAGCTGTTCGTCGTGGCGCGCGCCCAGGGCGTCAGCCTTGAGGAACTGAAGACCTACTGCAAGGCCAACTTCACCGGCTACAAGGTGCCCAAGCACATTGTGTTGCGGGACTCGTTGCCGATGACGCCGGTAGGCAAGATCCTGCGCCGGGAGCTGCGCGACATCGCCTGACCTGAACTGAAATGCGATCCCAATGTAGGAGCTGGCTTGCCTGCGATGGCGGTGTATCAGTCGAAGGATGTATCGACTGGCCCGCCGCCATCGCAGGCAAGCCAGCTCCCACATTTACTGTGTACACCCTTTAAGTAGAGCTGTTTTGGGGCTTATAGAATTTTTGCTCTAAAAATGACTACTGCATATTCTTGAGTCATGTTTATGACTGTAGGGCCCTCTTTTGGCTCTAGGCGGCCCTTTGCAAAGCTGCTACTCTCGGCGCGCTTTGTGACCTCTCGGCCTGCTTGAAACAGCCAGAATCACCTAAAAAAACACACACAAATAATAATCGCATCAAATGCGGTGAATGAATTCGCGTCGCTGAGGAGTGGGCTTCCATGATCGAAGACTTTTGGAAGGATAAGTACCCCGCCGGGATTGCTGCAGACATCAATCCAGACGAGTATCAAAATATTCAGGCGGTACTGAAACAGTCCTGCCAGCGCTTCGCCGACAAACCGGCTTTCAGCAACCTGGGCAAGACAATCACCTACGGTGAGTTGTACGAATTGTCCGGTGCCTTTGCCGCGTACCTGCAACAGCATACCGACTTGCAGCCCGGTGATCGAATCGCCGTGCAATTACCCAACCTCCTGCAATACCCGGTCGCCGTGTTCGGGGCTATCCGTGCCGGCCTGATCGTGGTCAATACCAACCCGCTGTACACCGCGCGGGAAATGGAACACCAGTTCAACGACTCCGGGGCCAAAGCCCTGATCTGCCTGGCCAACATGGCGCACCTGGCAGAAAAAGTCGTACCCAAGACTGCCGTCAAGTACGTGATCGTCACCGAAGTGGCTGACCTGTTGCCGCCGCTCAAGCGGCTGCTGATCAACAGCGTCATCAAGTACGTGAAAAAAATGGTCCCGGCCTATCACTTGCCCCAGGCGATCAAGTTCAACGACGTCCTGGCCAAGGGCCATGGCCAGCCGGTCAATGAAGTCAGCCCCGCCAGCGAAGACGTGGCCGTGCTGCAATACACCGGCGGCACCACCGGCGTGGCCAAGGGCGCGATGCTGACCCATCGCAACCTGGTGGCCAACATGCTGCAGTGCAAGGCGCTGATGGGCTCCAACCTCAACGAAGGCTGCGAGATCCTGATCACACCGCTGCCGCTCTACCACATCTATGCCTTCACCTTTCATTGCATGGCGATGATGCTGATCGGCAACCACAACATCCTGATCAGCAACCCGCGCGACCTGCCGGCGATGGTCAAGGAGTTGTCGAAGTGGAAGTTCAGCGGCTTTGTCGGCCTGAACACCCTGTTCGTAGCCCTGTGCAACAACGAAGGCTTCCGCAAGCTGGATTTCTCGGCGCTCAAGGTCACCCTGTCGGGCGGCATGGCCCTGCAACTGGCGGCGGCCGAGCGTTGGAAGGCCGTGACCGGCTGCAACATCTGTGAAGGTTACGGCATGACCGAAACCAGCCCGGTGGCCACGGTCAACCCGATCCAGCATATCCAGATCGGCACCATCGGCATTCCGGTGCCCTCGACCCTGTGCAAAGTCATCTCCGACGAAGGTGTCGAGTTGCCCCTGGGCGAAATCGGCGAGCTGTGCGTCAAGGGCCCGCAAGTGATGAAAGGCTACTGGCAGCGCGAAGATGCCACGACCGAGATCCTCGACAGCGAAGGCTGGTTGAAGACCGGTGACATCGCGATCATCCAGCCAGACGGCTACATGCGCATCGTCGACCGCAAGAAGGACATGATTCTGGTCTCGGGCTTCAACGTCTACCCCAACGAGCTGGAAGACGTGCTGGCGGGCCTGCCAGGCGTGCTGCAATGCGCGGCCATTGGTGTGCCGGACGAGAAGTCGGGCGAGCACATCAAGCTGTTCATCGTGGTCAAGCCGGGCGCAACCCTGACCAAGGAGCAGGTGATGGAGCATATGCGCGCCAATGTCACCGGCTACAAAGTGCCAAAGGCTGTTGAATTCCGCGAAGCGCTGCCGACCACCAACGTGGGCAAGATCCTGCGTCGTGAGCTGCGTGACGAAGAGCTGAAGAAGCTGGGCCTGAAGAAGTAAACAAAAAGCCCCGCAAATGCGGGGCTTTTTATTGGGCGCTGATTGGAGTGCAATCCAAATGTTTACAGGGCGAACTGCGCGAAGCCCACGCCCGCACCCGCCGGGCGCACATCCTTGAGGAACGAATCTTTGTCCGCGCTCAGCTCCAGGGTAATCTCCGGCTTGCGCTTGCCCGCATTGCGCACCACCAACCCTTCAAGCTTTTCACGCAGGAACGCGGTCGGTACTTTCAGGTGCAGCAACTGGTCGGTCTCGGCGTTGTGCATCAACAAGTGAATCCACTCGTATTGGCCGATGGCAATGCGCGCCACTGGCAGGTCGAACCACCAGATATTGCGCTTGCGGTCCAGGTCGGTGAAATGGCAGTTGTTGACACCGAGCACGGCACCGCCCAGTTCCAGGTTTCTGCGGGCGATGGCCTGTGATTTATTGAGTTTCATAACCTTCCTACGGGATCTGTTATTCAGCGATTGAGCCTGAATCTGCCGGGCATTCTCGGGGGTTGGCCGCAAAACATAAAGCCAAACCTGTATTGGGTGATGAAATGCCTTACGCAAATAATTGAAACTCTGCGCAAAGGCCCAGGGTCAACCCTTACGTAATGACCCAAACCCTTGATTGTTCTTACGGAGAAATACCATGGGCAGCACAGCGGATAAGGCAAAAGGTTTAGCGAACGAAGCTATCGGCAATATCAAGCAAGGCATCGGCAAAGCCACAGACAACACCAAGCTTGAGGCCGAAGGCAAGATTCAAGAGAAGAAGGGCGAAGCCCAGCAAGCGGTTGGCAAGGTCAAGGACGCGGTAAAGAATACGGTCGACAAAGCCTGATTAACCCGACGGCCAACACGTAGCATAACGGTCATCCACGGATGGCCGTTTTTATGTCACATCTGCTGACTAACGTTTCGAAATTGTTTCAAGGTCGCCAAATAGGCTACCTTGATGTAGAAAACGGCCCCTGAGTCGCCCACGACCTCAACCTTTTGCGGCGAAAGGAGACGCTATGATTTTTCCGGTATTAAAAGGCCTGCCGCTGCACCGCGTGCTGATGCGCACCGTCAAAGAGTTCGTCGATGACGAGATGTCTACCTACGCTTCGGCACTGGCCTACCAGATGCTGTTTTCGCTGTTCCCCTTCCTGCTGTTCCTGATTGCCCTGATCGGTTTCCTGCATCTGCCGGATTTCTTCAGCTGGTTGCGCCTGCAATCGGAACTGGTGTTGCCGCCCCAGGCTCTTGAGCAGGTCAACCCGGTGATCGACCAGTTACAGCAATCCAAGGGCGGGCTGTTGTCGGTGGGTATCGTCATCGCGCTGTGGACCGCCTCAGCAGGTGTGCGCCTGATGATGAGTGCAATGAACGCCGCCTACGATGTGGTGGAAGGCCGGCCGATCTGGAAACGCTTCCCGCTGTCGATTTTCTACACCGTGGGCATCGCCGGGATGTTGCTGGCCGCCGCCGCGCTGATGGTCCTGGGGCCGCAAGTGATGGAGTGGCTGGCTGGGCAGATTGGTATGCAGGAATTCGTGGTCACCCTGTGGACTATCCTGCGCTGGCCCTTGATCGTGATCCTGCTGATGTTTGCCGTGGCCTTGATGTACTACGTGATGCCGGACGTGAAGCAGAAATTTCGCTTTATCACGCCAGGCTCGGTGCTGGCGGTAGTGGTCTGGATCGTTGCATCGCTGGGCTTTGGCTATTACGTCAAGACCTTCGCCGACTACAACGCCATGTATGGCAGCATCGGCGCGATTATCGTCCTGCTGCTGTACTTTTACATTTCTGCCGCCGTCCTGCTGCTGGGGGCGGAGATGAACGCGGTGATCGAGCATATGTCCGCCGAAGGCAAGGATCCGGGGGAAAAGGACTTTGGCGAACACCACCACGATGAAAAACAGCATGTCTCGGGCCTCGGCCGGGACCATTCGCTTCCCAAGCCCACCACTGATGAAACCTGACCGATGATTCGTGAAATCCTGAAAATGGGCGACGAGCGCCTGCTGCGCATCGCGCCACCGGTGCCACCGGAAATGTTCGACAGCCCCGAGTTGTGGCAACTGATCGACGATATGTTCCAGACCATGGAACACGTGGGCGGTGTCGGCCTGGCCGCGCCGCAGGTCGGTGTCGACCTGCAGTTGGTGATTTTCGGCTTCGAGAGCAGCGAGCGCTACCCGGATGCCCCGGCGGTGCCCCAGACCATTCTGATCAACCCGCTGATTACCCCGCTGAGTCCGGTGTTGGAGGAGGGCTATGAAGGCTGCCTGTCGGTGCCAGGGCTGCGTGGTGCGGTGGATCGTTACCAGCAGATTCGCTACGAGGGGTTTGACCCCAAGGGCGAGCCGATTGTGCGGATTGCCGACGGTTTCCATGCGCGGGTGGTGCAGCATGAATGCGACCACCTGATCGGTCGGTTGTACCCGTCGCGGATCACTGATTTCAGCAAGTTCGGGTTTATCGAGGTGATGTTCCCGGACATGGACCCTGCCGCTGACGATTAACCCTGGCGGCACACGCCCATGGCAATCATCGGTTTGTTGCGTTTATAGCGCACCAGGCGCTCGGCCAGCGACTGCGGCAACACGGTCTGCTGGCTGAAGCCCTGGGCTGTATAAAACCCTTCCAGATCCGGGTGGCACAACAGCCACACCGTCCCTTCGGCGGGTGCGATCGCGTGTGCGATCAGCCGCGTCGCCAGCCCTTGCCCGCGTAAGGCCGGATCGACAAACAGCCCAGTCAACCACTGGCCGCCGACCACGGGGCTCAGGCACAGCCCGGCGACGATCTCGCTGTTGCGCGCCACCCACAATTGGCCGCCCTTGAGGGCTTTCATCGAAGAGTTGTGGCTACGGTAGAACTTGTTCAGCAGCGGCCACAGGGGCTCTGCCAGTCGATCAAAGTGCAACTCGGGCATGGTGGTTTGACAGGCGTGATCAAGGGGCGGGGATTATAAGTCGGGCAAAGCGCCTTCTGTTGGGCAATAGGTGTTATACCCCTTGTTACTTCCTCTGTTAGTGGAGCATGCATCATGGCCAAAGGTATGGATTCAAAGAAAGCCGCGAAGAAAAAACCGGCAAAGACCGCCGATGAAAAACGCGCGGACAAAAAAGCCAAGAAGACCGAGACAGGTCTGTTTGGTCACTGAGGACTTCACTGTAGGAGCGAGCTTGCTCGCGAAGAGCGCTAACGAAAACGCGTGTTTGCAGGTAAAGCGCGGCGCTCTCAAGCTTTTCGCGAGCAAGCTCGCTCCTACAGCGGCATCGATACATCCTGCCCCTGCACATCCCCTCCAACACCTGTTTATCAATGCTGGCTGATTAATGGCCTTGCATAGTGCCAAGCCCTGTCTATGCTCATCCATAACCCTGTATGTCGCTTGCCATATGAAGCGTTTTGGGTGGCTGCTTGCATAGTGGTTGATGAGCACTATACAAACTGTGAATGGATAAGTGCGTATGTCAAAGCGCCGGGAAAAAGGAGCTTCAGGTTAAATGGATTTACGTGTGTCGGTTAAAGCGGGCCCCAGACGGGGTCATCAAGAAAAGGATGCCTTGAAACGAGTGTTGCCTCATGGACTCTCCGATTAGCCATCATTTATCTATCGCCTGACACTTGTCCTGTCTCTGGACGGATGCGTTTGCCTGTTTTGTGGAAAGTTGTACTGGGTCAAATCCAAGAACTAACCGTCATTCAAAGACAGCGCTGAAGGTGATCCGATCATGTTTAACCTCCACCACAAATCCGACCTGCGGGAAATCGAGCGTTTTTCCTGTGCGCTGACCCAGGCCCAGGCTAAGCTCGCGGCCATCAGTCGCTCCATGGCGATGATTGAGTTCGATCGCGACGGCGTGGTACTGGATGCCAACGAAAACTTTTGTAGGGCCATGGGTTATAGCGCCGAGGAAGTACGTGGCAAACACCACCGAATCTTCTGTGAGGAGGCCTATTACCGTAGCGATGCCTACGCCAAATTGTGGCGGGACCTGGCTCAGGGTGAGCCCATCAGTGGCACGTTCATGCGCTTGACCAAAAGTGGCCAGGAAGTGTGGCTGGAGGCCAGCTACATGCCGGTGTATGGCCCGGATAAACAGGTGCAGAGCGTGATCAAGGTGGCGTCGGATATTTCCGAACGGGTTCACCACGAACATGAAAACCAAAGCCTGATCGATGCCATTGGCCGCTCCATGGCGGTCATCGAGTTCACGCCCCAGGGGCAGATCCTCAATGCCAACCAGAACTTCCTGAAGACGGTGCAGTATTCCCTCGGCGAAATCGTTGGCCAGCACCACAGCATGTTCTGCCATCGCGCCGAGGTGGAATCACCGGCTTACAAAGCGTTCTGGGCGTCACTTAACCGGGGTGAATTCCACTCCCATCGTTTTGAGCGGCGCAACAAGCATGGTCAGACGCTGTTTCTGGAAGCCTCCTACAACCCTATCTTCGATGCCAGCGGGCGTCTGTACAAAGTGGTGAAGTTCGCCAGTGATATCACCGACCAGGTCACCACGTTGCGTACTGCTGCCGATTCGGCCCACGCCACCTCGGTGCAGAACGACGCCTGTGCCCGCAAGGGCTCGGAGGTGGTGCAACAGACGGTGCAGATCATCGAAGAAATTTCCCGCGACCTCAATCAAGCGGCGGTGAGCATCGACGCGGTGAGCAAGCAGTCGGACATCATCGGCACCATCGTCCAGACCATTCGCGGGATTGCCGATCAAACCAACTTGCTGGCGCTGAACGCGGCCATTGAAGCTGCGCGTGCAGGTGAGCATGGCCGCGGCTTTGCCGTGGTGGCGGACGAGGTACGCAGCCTGGCGGCACGCACCAGCCAGGCGACGCTGGAGATTGTCGAGGTGGTGCGCAAGAACCACGACTTGTCGTTGAGTGCGGTGTCGAGCATGCAGTCGAGCCTGAGCCGCACCGGGTTGGGAGTGGAGTTGGCCAATGAAGCGGGGCAGGTGATCCTGGAGATCCAGGAAGGCTCGCGGCATGTGGTCGATGCCATTGGCCAGTTCAACTCCACCCTACAACTGCAATAGTGCCTCTTTGTAGGAGCGAGCTTGCTCGCGAAAAACCTGAGATCGCCACGGGGAACCAGATACCCCGCCTTATCGTTGAGGCTTTTCGCGAGCAAGCTCGCTCCTACAAGGGGCGTTGTGTTGTGTCAGATGGCCGCCAGGGTGTCTTTCACGGCCTTGATCTGCGGGTCGGCAGTCTTCTCGGCATACTGCTGCGCAGCCTGCATCTTCAGGCGATCAGTGACTTCCTGGGCAATGGCATTCTGCTGTTCGATAGGCATCGCTTTCACATCTTCTTCGGTCAGGCCCTTTTCCTTGAGGATCTGATCGCGAATGCGCTCGGCCGGCGTCTTGCTCATGTAGTCGTTGAAGTCGGCGCGCGCCTGGGTATTGGCTTCGGTTTTCGGTGTAGCGCTGGCCGGCGGCGTTGCTTGCAGTTGCAGGCGGGTCTTGGCAAAAGCGGCATCCACATTGCTGGCCGTGGTGTCGGTGGCCTTTTGCGTGGCCTGCACCTGGGGCGCGGCTGCGGCGTTCTGCACGTTTTGCATGACGCCGCTGTACAGCGCACTGGCGGCGGCGTTGGCCGGGTCCAGGTCGGGGCGCTTGGACTGTTGGATCACGGAAGAGACTTGGGTATTGACCAACATGATCGGGTACCTGTGGTGTTGAACGGTCCACAGGGTTTAGCAATTACTGTGCCGGGAGCTAAAGCCCCGCAATCACTGGTTGTCAGGGCTTTGTCGAGGCAAGCGATGTGCGGCTGGCGGCCAATAGTTGCCGTCGGCGGACATTGCCTTCAGTAGGTAATGGGAATATCGAATGTTTGGAAGGCATCATCCTGCGGTTCATAACCCAGGACCCGCGTGGTCTCGCTCAAATCCAGGCGCTTGAAGCGGTTATTGGAAATGCCATGGGCGACCAGGTGCTTGACCCCCGGGGTTTCCACCGAACGCTGCAACAACTGGACGGCATCCCGAGGGCTGAGCCAGGCGCTGAGGTCGCGAGCGTTGTTCAGGTCATGGGTTTGCGCAAACTCAAAGGCGCCAATACGCAAGGCGATGGTGGAGAGCGGGGTTTTTGCCGCGTAGTACCCGCACAGTGCTTCACCGTAGCATTTGCTCACGCCATACAGGTTGGCCGGCAGCACCGGCATGCCTGGGGTGATTTGCCGGTCCACCGGGTAGCCTTCGATGGTCTGGGCACTGCTGGCAAAGACCAGGCGCTTTACGTTGGCAGCCACGGCAGCTTCGAACAGATAAGTAGTGGCGAGGATATTGTTGGGTAGCAGTTCGTCGAAGGTGGCGCTGGCATGGGGGATGCCCGACAGGTGCACGATCACATCGATGCCGGCGAGCAACGCTGCCAAGGTCGTTTTGTCGCTCAAGTCGGCCTGTACGAAACGATGGTCGCCGAGGGCGAAGTCCGGTTCGACGCGGTCGGTTAGGGTAAAGCGGTAGCGCTCTTTCGAGGCTTCGAAAAACGTCTTGCCGATTCTGCCGCAGGCACCGGTGAGCAGTACGTTGAATCCTTTCATCGGGTAATCCTTAGTTGTGACCGTCGAGGGCAAACGCCTTGAAACCAGGGCGCTGGCTGAGTCGCGCGTAGTACGCATCGACAGCCGGGTAGGAAGGGCGCTCCATGGGCGTCATCCGCCAGCGGTGTACCGACAGGCCAATCAGGATGTCTGCGAGTGTGAAGTCGTCACCGGCCACATAGGCGCCGGTGTCGATCAACCGTTGCTCCAGCAATCCCATCTTGTCGTTCCAGCCGCGCACGCCGGCGGCAATGCGCTGCGGGTCCTGGAAGTCCGGGTTCTTGCGCACCAGAGCGTGGAAGGCATAGCCCCAGGAGGGATTGAGTTCGGTGGCTTGCCAATCCATCCATTGTTCCACTTTGGCCCGAGGCCAAGGTTCGGCTGGCAGCAGGTCGTGGCGTCGGTGCAGGCCCACCAGATAGCGGCAGATGGTGTTGGATTCCCACAGTACGCCGTTGTCGTCGACGATTACTGGCACCTGGGCGTTGGGGTTCAAGGCCAGGAACTCGGGTGATTGGGTGGGGGTGAAGCCGATGCCCCAGTCTTCCCGGTCGTAGGCGATGCCTAGTTCCTGGCAGGTCCACAGGACTTTTCGTACGTTGATGGACGAAGTGCGACCCAAGATCTTCAGCGCGTGTCCCATGGTGCTTCCCTGGCAAAATGTGAGTTGGGCAATTTAGCAGGGACGCGCAAGGACAGCGATAGGGTTAAGTGTGGGAGCGGGCTTGAATCCCTTCAGTTGATCGGCCTAGGTACTCTCGCGCACCTTCAACTCAAACCCCATATCCACCACCGGCCTGGCGATCTTGTTGCCTGCCATCACCGTCAGCAAATGTTCCGCCGCGCGTCGGCCAATGGCTTCGCGCGGGGTGCTGATGCTGCTCAGGCGCGGCACCATGAAGCTGGAGGCGGGCAGGTCGTTGAAGCCCAGGACCGCCACTTGCTGCGGAACCTTGATCCCATGGCGCAAGGCTTCGAGCAAGGCGCCATGGGCCAGGTCGTCGTTGCCGAAGAAGATCGCGTCCACATCCGGATGACTGGCCAGCAGTTGCAGGAACAACTCGCCACCCAGGCCGACTGAAGAAGGGCGCGGTGTCAGTAACTCCAGCGCCGGGTCATACAGCCCAGCCTGTTGCAGCCCGCGACGGAAACCTTCACCGCGCAACAAGGTGCGCTGGTCCAGTTGTGCACCCACATAGGCCAGGCGCTTGCGCCCCCGGGAGATCAGGTGCGCGGCAGCAGTTTCGCCGGCACTGGTCTGCGAGAACCCGACACAATTGAGGCCGGCCGCCGGGTCCAGATCCATCATGTACACGCACGGCACATTGCTCGACTCCACCAGGCGCCGGGCGCTTTCGGTGCGGTCAAAGCCGGTCAGCAGCAAACCCCGCGGCTGATAGGCCATGTAGTTGCGCAACAGGTTTTCTTCTTCGTCCCGGGAATAGTGAGTGTTGCCGATCAACACTTCGAAGCCCTTGGGCCGCAAAACCTGATGAATGGCTTCCAGGGTTTCAATAAACAGCAAGTTGGACAGTGAGGGCACCAGCACCACTACCGACTGGCTCTGTGCAGAGGCCAGGGCGCGGGCGGCAGGGTTGACCACGTAGCTCAGCTCGGCGGCGGCTTTCTGCACCTTTTCCACCAGGTCGGGGGCCACGGTGCTGATGCCGCGCAAGGCCCGGGAGGCCGTGATCGGACTGACGCCCGCCAGGCGGGCAACTTCGTTCAAGGTAGGGCGACCCGTCGTGCGGGTATTTTTATCGTTCTTGGAGGTCATCAGGCGGCTTGCCAAACAAAAATCGAGGCACTAAGGTAGCGCTGTCTCCAAAGGCCTGCAAATACTTGCGCACAGGGTTGCCTGATCCTTGCTCAAACGGTTGGAGCGGATGCACGCGTCACTCCATAAAAATGACAATTAGGCGCGGGAAAAGCCTGTTTTTGCACTAGCCTTAGGCGTGCAAAGGTAGCGCTGTCTGCGTCCTGAGGTGTTTCATGAGTCAACCTGTTACTGCCCTGGTCATCATGGGTGTTTCCGGCTGTGGCAAGTCCAGTGTCAGCGAGGCCCTGTGCCTGTTGAACGGCGCCACCGCCATTGAAGGCGACAGCTTTCACCCGGCCGCCAACATCGAAAAGATGAGTGCTGGCCATCCTCTCAACGACGACGACCGTGCCGGCTGGCTCGATATCCTCTGCGATGAGCTGCGTCGTGCGCTCAAGGCCGGCGAGCATCCCGTGCTGACCTGTTCGGCGCTGAAGAAAAAATACCGCGATCACCTGCGCGAAGCCGCGCCGGGCCTGGGGTTTGTCTTCCTGGAACTGACCCGTGAGGTGGCCGCCGACCGCGTGTCCCATCGCCCTGGCCATTTCATGCCGGCCAGCCTGATCGACAGCCAGTTCGCCACCCTCGAATCGCCCATCGGCGAACCGCTGACCCTGGCCCTCAATGCCAGTGAAGACAGCATCGAGGCCTTGGCCGAGCAGACCCATGCCTGGTGGCTGACCCATGGCTTTGAGCCTTCCCGATGATTTTTTGCCCGAAAGATAGCGCTGTCCGACGGCACAAAACTCAACACCCGCTTTAATAACAACAACAAACAGGAGAGACCCCATGTTTGGAATGTCCCACGAGTCCTACCTGCTGCTCGATGCAGTAGTCACCATCATCGGGTTGATCGTGTTGATCACCCGGTTCAAGGTTCACCCGTTTATTGCGCTGATCATCGCCGCAGGCTTTCTCGGCCTGACCTCGGGCATGCCCGTGGAAAAGATCATCAAGGCGTTCCAGGACGGCTTCGGCGGTGTGCTCGGGTTTGTCGGGATTATCCTGGCGCTGGGTACGATGCTCGGTAAGATGATGGCCGAATCCGGCGGTGCCGATCAGATCGCACAAACCCTGATCCGTGCCTTTGGCAAGGACAAGGTGCAGTGGGCGATGATGTTCGCCGCCTTCCTGGTGGGCATTCCGCTGTTCTTCGAGATTGGCTTTGTGCTGCTGATCCCGCTGGTGTTTATCGTCGCGCGCCGCACTGGCGTGTCGCTGATCAAGATCGGCATCCCGCTGCTCGCCGGCCTGTCGGCGGTCCACGGCCTGGTGCCGCCGCACCCGGGGCCGTTGCTGGCCATTGGTGTGTTTGGCGCAGACATTGGCAAGACCATTCTCTACGGTCTGATCGTCGCCTTGCCGACCGCCATCATTGCCGGGCCGATCTTCGGTACGTTCATTGCCAAGCACATCCCTGGCAACCCGTCCCAGGAGTTGGTGGACCAACTGGCCCGCGAGACCGACTCGAAAAACCTGCCGAGCTTCAGCATCACCCTGATTACCGTGCTGCTGCCGGTGTTCCTGATGTTGCTCAAAACCTTTGCTGACATCGCCTTTGCCGAAGGCAATGCGGTGCGCAACTGGATGGACATGATCGGCCACCCGATCAGTGCCTTGCTCCTGGCCTTGCTGTTGTCGCTGTACACCTTTGGCCATCGCCAGGGCATCCACTCCAAACAGATCCTCAAGCTGCTCGACGCCAGCCTTGCGCCTACCGCCGCGATCATCCTGATCATCGGTGCCGGCGGTGGTTTCAAGCAGATGCTGGTGACCAGCGGTGTGGGTGACGTGATCGGCCATATGGCGGTGACGGCGCAGATCAACCCGCTCCTGCTGGCCTGGCTGGTGGCGGCGGTGATTCGTATCGCCACCGGTTCGGCAACCGTGGCCACCATTACGGGCGCGGGCATTGTGGTGCCGGTGGTGGGGATGATGCCGGGGGTCAACCTGGAGTTGCTGGTGCTGGCGACGGGGGCGGGGTCGTTGATTCTGTCCCACGTTAACGACGCAGGGTTCTGGCTGGTGAAGCAGTACTTCAACATGACCGTGGCCGAGACGTTCAAGACGTGGACGGCGATGGAGACCATCCTGTCCATCGTGGCACTGGGCTTCATCATGTTGCTGTCGTTGGTGGTGTAACCCCATCAAGAAGTGGGAGCGGGCTTGCCCGCTCCCACAGTTGTTATCAGGCTTTGGTGACCAGGCCATCAGCCCGGAACATGCCCCGAATCCCGCGCACCGCCTGGCGAATCCGGTCCTGGTTCTCGATCAGGGCAAAGCGCACATGGTCATCGCCATACTCGCCAAAGCCAATCCCCGGCGACACACACACCTTGGCTTCCAGCAGCAATTTCTTGGCAAACTCCAGCGAGCCCATGGCGGCATACGCCTCGGGGATCTTCGCCCAGACATACATCGATGCCTTCGGGTTCTCCACCATCCAGCCCAATTCATGCAGGCCCTTGACCAGCACGTTACGGCGCTGGCGGTATTGCTCGGCGATGTCCTTCACACATTGCTGGTCGCCTTCCAGCGCGGCAATGGCCGCCACTTGCAGCGGGGTGAAGGTGCCGTAGTCGTGGTAACTCTTGATGCGTGCCAGGGCGTTGACCAGTTCCGGGTTGCCGACCATGAAGCCAATACGCCAGCCGGCCATGTTGTAGCTCTTGGACAGGGTGAAGAACTCCACCGCAATGTCCTTGGCGCCCGGTACTTGCATGATCGACGGGGCTTTCCAGCCGTCGTAGACGATATCGGCGTAGGCCAGGTCGTGGATCACCAGTACGTCGTACTGCTTGGCCAGGGCAATCACCCGTTCGAAGAAATCCAGCTCCACGCACTGTGCGGTGGGGTTGGACGGAAAGCCGAGGATCATCATCTTCGGCTTGGGGATCGAGCCGCGAATCGCCCGCTCCAACTCGGCGAAGAAGTCCACGCCGGGAATCAGCGGCACCGAGCGCACCTGGGCGCCGGCAATCACGGCACCGTAGATGTGAATCGGGTAGCTGGGGTTGGGCACCAGCACGGTGTCGCCCTGGTCCAGGGTGGCCAGCATCAGGTGTGCCAGGCCTTCCTTGGAACCGATGGTCACGATGGCTTCGGTTTCCGGGTCGATATCCACCTCATAGCGGTCCTTGTACCAGCGCGAAATAGCGCGGCGCAGACGTGGGATGCCTTTGGAGGTGGAGTAGCCGTGGGTGTCTTCGCGCTGGGCGACGGTCACCAGTTTCTCCACGATATGCGGTGGAGTCGGGCCGTCAGGGTTACCCATGCTCAAGTCGATGATGTCTTCGCCGCGCCGACGCGCAGCCATCTTCAGCTCGGCAGTGATATTGAACACGTAAGGGGGGAGTCGATCTATGCGCGCAAAGCGGCGCGGCGAACCTTGGTCTGCCATTGTTGCCTCGGAGTACGTAAGCGCCCGGAACCGTCCGAGCGACGTCGGCCACTGCGGTGGCCTGCGGGGCGGACAATACGGCGGGTGAAGGGCAATTGTCCAGATACTGTCGGAAAATTTTCTGTCTGGAGTATGACGCGCGTATGCCCCTATACTCGGTATGGTTTTGGTCACTCACCCATGGAGATTGTGCAGATGAACCAACAGGCAACGCTACCCTTGGAGCCCCGCATGGAAGAGGGCAAGGCCATGGTGATCGCAGGGGTCGGCGGTCATTACGGCAAGGCGACGCTGGGGGATATCCCGAATCTGTGGGAGTTGTTCGACACCTGCATCAAGGACATCAAAAAGCGCATTGGCGGCGTGACCTACGGCGTTTGCTACAACGCCACGCAGGAAGAGTTTGATTACATCGCCGGGGTTGAAGTGCCGGCCAAGAGCGATGTGCCGGGCAACTTTGAATGCATTGAAGTGCCGGCCAGTCGTTATGCGGTGTTTGCGCACTACGGGCCGGTGTATGCGCTGACTCAGACCTATGAGCGGATCATGTACGAGTGGCTGCCGACTTCGGGGTACAAGGTCGCAGGGCCGGATATCGAACGATACAGCGCCGACTTTGATGTGGATAAGGGCACCGGCACCGTGGAAGTCTGGCTGCCTATAGAAAAGTCTGCATAACCTGTAGGAGCCGGTTTGCCGGCGATGGCGATCTGAAGGACGCCATCGCCGGCAAGGGCATCAATACAACGTGGCCTTGACCCGCTCCGGCATTTCCCGGTCATACGCCTCGGCATCAAATTGCCCATCATTCAACCGCTTGTGAATAGCCCCCGCGGACGGCAGCGCCGAGCGCTCCAGATGCTTGTCCGGGTTCCAGCAATCGGAGCGCACAAAGGCTTTCGAGCAGTGGAAATACGCGGCTTCTACCTGCACCAGAATCACCGACCGCGCCGGTTTGCCATGTACCGCAAAGCTCTCCAGCAATTCAGGATCGATGGAAATCTGCGCCCGCCCGTTGACCCGTAGCGTTTCTCCGATTCCCGGAATGATGAACAGCAGCGCAATCCGTGGATCCAGCACCAGGTTGCGCAGGGTGTCGAGCCGATTGTTGCCCGGTCGGTCCGGGATCGCCAAGGTGCGCTCATCAATGATCCGCACAAACCCCGGCACATCGCCGCGAGGCGAGCCGTCGAGGCCATCGGCGCCTGAGGAGCTGACAATCACCAGCGGTGAGGCTTTCACCATTGCCTGGTAATCCTCATTGAGAAACGCGATTTCCTTGTGCACGGCGCGTTCGTGGGGTTTGCCGTAGAGGGTGTCGAGTTGTTCGAGAGTGGTCAGCATGGGAGGCTCCTTGTCCATGAAAGGCTGGCAGTTATCCGCCAAAGCTACGTTGGTAATCCTGCGCCGATTTTCGGATGGCTTGAGCAACGTTGGGCGCTTGTCGACAATAGTCGTCCTCACGCTTGAGCACACTCTCCAGCGTCTGGAGCAGGGCCTGGATGCGTTCCTCGGGCTTTTCTATCTCGCAGGTCCTGGCAAACTCAAGAATGCCCAGGCGTGACGCAAAAAATGAGCGGTTGCCAGCCAAGTCCAGGGCCAAGGCATCTTCGGGAATATAGGCGGTGGTATTGGCAATGTCATAAGCCGGCGCAAGGCGAGCGTCGTGCCTGATGGGATCGCTGTAGAGCAAGCCAAAGTTTTTCAGATGGGCATCACCGTTGCCAACGATACAGCTCAATGCAACGCTATCGAACAATTGCTCCAGGGAGCTGCGTTGATGTTCGATTGCACAATAAAGGCGCACGGCCTTGGCAATCATGGCGTAGCTCTTGCTGTATTTCTGCTCGGCGGACAGGCCCATGAGTGTGGCCATGTCTTCAAAGCCCAGCGGGTTGAGATACTCGTCTCGGTCGAAACGCCGCATGATGAAAAGCTTGTGGTTCTGTGACAAGTAGAACGGTGGAACCGGTATGCCTGCGTCCTTGGCGACTGACATGCACAGGTACTCGTTGATGGCCAATCCCGGAAACTCGTCGCGTCCGCTCTTGATAATCAGATCATTGGTTTTCGAGGTGAATTTGTGTTCCGCAGCTTCCGGCACCAGCACCTTGGGCTGTACTCCGGAAATTCCCGCGCGAAGAATGTAACGGTCGACCAAGCAGGTGAACAAATCCTCAGTGCCATCCCACGCGAGGATTTCATCCAGGTTCTCGCCACGGGAGGGAGGGCTGTTGTGCTCAATCAACTGGTTTACTTGAGGCGATGAGACAAAGACCCGGCCGATAGGTGCGCTGCTGCCTGACAGTGCCAACAACAGCATCGGGTCGACTTTGACGGTCTTTGCCAGCCTGTTTTTAAGCTGTTCCAGCACATAGCCTTCCGGCAGGTTCATCTGGAAGATCGGGTGTAAATCACGGCGACGATAATCCTCTGCACGAACGGGCATCAGCAGGCTGATCGCGCTGTGCTCCGGCGCATCATCGCCATAGCGAAAATGGTAGTCGTCAGCACCCACGAATACGCTGCCGCTGGCACCTTGCGGTGTATGGACTTGCAGTCGGTGATTACTCATTGAACAAGTCCTCCACGTCATCCAGCGTCGGCATGGAAACAGGGACCAGTTTCACTTCAGTGCCCAGTGCTGCAAAAACCCGTGCATAGGCATTCATTGAGACTGACAGGCTGCCTTGCTCGATTTCGATCAGTTTCTGTCGGGTAGTGCCTGCCAGTTGCGCCAGCTCTGCCTGCGTGTGGCCACGATTGAGGCGCATCGAGCGGATTTGGAGGCCGATTCTTTGACCAAGAAGTGATGAGTCCATGTCGTGATACCGTTACATTAAACTTGACTAGTTATGTATACGTTACATTTAAAAGCTGTCAATGCCGACATTAGCCGAGTGCTAACGCCAATCGTCGTTCATAGGCCGTGGTGCTTTTATACGCTTCTCCGCGATCAACCCAACCCGCATGCAGGTATAACCCCATCGCCGTGACATTTGCGCTGTCCACCGACAGCTCCAACGCCTTGATCTGCGGCCACACCAGGCGTGCCGCAATGGGCAGCGCCTGCAGGCAGGCCTTGCCCAGCCCCAGGCCCTGATGGCGGTGATCGACTTGCAGCGCATGCAGCGTGGCACTGTGTTCATCGGCCCAGTGGGGCAGGCAAGGCGGGCGCTTGAGCAGCAGGAAGGCCACGGGAATCTCGTCAGCCAGCAGGGCAAAGCCCTTGATGCCGGGGCTGGGATTGACCAGCAGACTGTTCAGCGCGCAATAGATATCGCCGCACCAGGGCAGTTGCTCGGGATGGACTTCGAGGGCGCTGAGTTGCTGTTGTTGCGCAGCAGTCAACGTCTCATAGGGCACGAGGCGGGTTTCCATCGAACAGATATCCAAAGTCTTACAGGGAAGTCGCAAATTCTAGCGGTTTTGCCCCAGTCGCAAATTTTTTTCCTAGGCTTGTCGATTGACGGGATGCCCAACCGACTAAAGGCGTATTCCGTGATTTTTCCCTGAAAGGAGCATTGGCATGAATACCCAAGTGAACAGCGAAATCAGCACCTTGATCGAACAGTGGAAACAAGCCGTGACCACCAAGGATGTCGACAAAATTGTCAGTTTTTATGCGCAGGACATTGTTGCCTTTGACGCGGTGACAGCCCTGCAATTCAAGGGCCGCAAGGCCTACAAGGCGCACTGGCAGGCCTGCATGGAGATGTGCCCCGGTGGAGGTATTTTCGAGTTTCACCAAATGAATATCGTCGCGGCTGCCGACAGTGCCTTCGCCCACTGGCTGGCCCGCTGTGGCGGCACTGGGCCCGATGGTGTGGAGAAGGTCTGCTGGATGCGGGTCACTGCCGGTTATCAACGGATCAACGGTCAATGGCAAGTGGTGCATGAGCATTGGTCGGCCCCCTTCGACATGCAAAGCGGGACGGCCTTGTTCGACCTGCAACCCTGATCGTCGGGAAAACCTGCAAAGCGCCAATCTGCAGCCATAGTTGATAGTCCGAAAACGGAGAATCCCATGAAATACCTATGCCTGGTCTACAGCGACGAACGTCTGTTGCACAGCCAGCCTGACAGCCCCAAGGACACTGAATGCCATACCTACGCCGAAGCGGTGCAGGCCAGTGGCCGGATGCTCGCCGCCCAGGCGCTGGAGCCGGTGAGGAGCGCCACCACGGTGCGGGTGCGCAACGGCAAGCTGTCGATTACCGACGGGCCGTTTGCCGAAACCAAGGAGCAGCTTGCCGGTTTCTACCTGATCGACGCCAAGGACTTGAATGAGGCGCTGCAAGTGGCCGGTGGCATTCCGGCGGCACGGGTCGGCAGTGTGGAAGTACGCCCCGTGCGTGAATTGAATCTCTGAACCCAACAATCATAAGACTCAAGGAGGTTGATCCATGAACACTCAACCCGCGCAATTCGAACTGTCCATCAGCCGCGTAATCGACGCGCCACCCAGCCGGGTATTCCGTGCCTGGACCGAACCTGCGCTGTTGCAACAATGGTGGGGCCCACACGGCATGACCACGCCTGTGTGCGAAATGAACCTGTGGGTCGGTGGTCTGTTTCGCACCCTGATGCGTGCGCCGGACGGCAGCGAGTACCCGACCCAGGGCGTCTTCCTGGAGATCGACGCACCGCGTCGCCTGGTGTTTACCGATGCGTTCCTGCCTGGCTGGATTCCCTCGGGCAAGCCGTTCATGAGCGCCGAGGTGACCTTCGAGGACGTTGGCGGCAAGACCCGCTACACCGCCCGCGCCATGCACTGGAGCGAAGCCGACAAGCAGGCCCACGAAGCCATGGGTTTTCATCAGGGCTGGGGCGAAAGCCTGGACCGGCTGGTGACCCTGGTGACTCAGGGCATGCCCGATTGACCGTCAAGGCCCAGGTCGAGGCGGTCTACCGCAGCGAGTCGCGGCGCATCCTGGCGACCCTGATTCGCCTGCTGGGGGACTTCGACCTCGCCGAAGAAGCCCTGCATGAGGCGTTCTTCGTCGCGGTCGAGCGCTGGCAGCAGGACGGTGTGCCGGATAATCCCCGGGCATGGCTGGTGTCGACTGGGCGCTTCAAGGCCATCGACCGTTTGCGCCGCCAGGCCCGGTTCACCCCGTTGTTGCAGGAGCAGGCCGAGGCGCTGGAAGCGGTTGAGTGGAGTGACGAAGACGTGGAAGACGACCGCCTGCGCCTGATTTTCACCTGCTGCCACCCGGCCCTGGCGGCGGATGCGCAGGTACCGCTGACCTTGCGTGAGATCTGTGACCTGACCACCGAGGAAATCGCCCGGGCGTTTCTTGCCACACCGGCCACCATTGCCCAGCGCATCGTGCGGGCCAAGGGCAAGATCCGCGAAGCGAAGATCCCCTATCAGGTGCCATCGCTGGCGGAATTGCCCGAACGTCTGGACAGCGTTTTACGTGTGATTTACCTGGTGTTCAACGAAGGATATTCAGCGTCCATGGGCGCCGATCTGACCCGTGAAGAATTGACCCGCGAAGCCATCCGCCTGGGCCGCCTGTTGCTGGAATTGCTGCCGGAGCCGGAGGTCATGGGCCTGCTGGCGTTGATGCTGCTCCATGAATCACGACGCCCGGCTCGCACCTCGCCAGCCGGTGAATTGGTGCTGTTGGCTGAGCAGGACCGTGCATTGTGGGGCGCGGCCTTGATAGCCGAAGGCTGTGCCCTGGTGGAACAGGCCCTGGCCACGCGGCGTTTTGGCCCGTATTGCCTGCAAGCGGCGATTGCCGCGGTACATGCCGAAGCGACGACTGCTGCCGATACCGACTGGGTGCAGATTGTCGGGCTTTACGATGTGTTGCAAAGACTTGTGCCTTCGCCTGTGATCGAACTCAATCGTGCGGTCGCCCTGGCCATGCGTGATGGACCGTTGGCTGGGTTGCAGCAAGTGGAGGGGATTCTGGCACGGGGCGAGTTGCTGGATTACCACCTGGCGCATTCGGCGCGCGGGGAGTTTTGTCGGCAACTGGGTCGTATGAAAGAGGCACGCCAAGCCTATGAAAAAGCCCTGGGCCTGACCCAGCAGGCCCCGGAAAAACGCTTTATCGAACGTCGCCTGGCAGAACTTTCAGGATAAAAACCGGAGCGTGCTCGCGTCTGGCGTCAACGATAAGCCGTGTTTGCAGGGTAAACGCGGCGTGCTCAAGTTTTTCGCGAGCAAGCTCGCTCCTACATGAATGCCAGCCTGGGTTGTCGTTATTCGAGCATCCTTTCCAGCAGCCAGCTCCCCGCTGGCCCCGGCGGATGTTGCCTCGACCACAATGCATCCACCGCCACCGAGCGCGGCCAGCCGCGAGCCTTGAGCTCCACCAACTGACCATTGGCAAAACGCTCCACCAGCCAGCGCGGCAACGGCGCCCAACCAAAACCGAGGATGGCCATTTCCATCAACATCAAAAAGCTGGGAGCGGACCAGACCCGGCCCGTCAGCCGGTTTTCATTGGGGTTGATGATGCTTGCCAGGCGCAGTTCCCGGTGTTGTTGCAGGGTTTGCCGGTCGATGCCATCGAGGTTGGCCAGTGCATGCAGCGGCGAAACAAACAGTGCCAGTTGCGCGCGCTCTTCGACGGTGGCGTGGGTCAGGTCCGGCGGGTAAACCTCCTGCGCCTCGATAAACGCGAGCTGCGCCCGCCCGCTTTGTACCAGGGCCATGAGGTCTTCACACTCGGCAATCAACCATTCCAGCTCCAGGTCCGGATAACGTTGCTCAAGGGCGCTGAGCACCGTTTCAAAGCGTCCTGACTGATAAGTGTCGGACATGGCGATACTGAGCTTGGGCTCCAGCCCCTGGGACAACTGGCTGGCGGCAAGCTCCAGGCGGCTGCTGGCTTCCAGCACCTGCTCGGCCCGTTGCAGCAATACATGCCCGGCCGGCGTCAGGCTCGGCTTGCGGCTGCTGCGGTCGAACAGCACCACGTCCAGGTCAATCTCAAGGCTGGCCACCGCCGCGCTGATGGTGGATTGGCTCTTGCCCAGCTTGCGTGCCGCCGCCGAAAACGAGCCTTGGGTCGCCGCCTGGACAAACGCTTGCAACACTTCATGAGATGCCATCATCTATCGCCTTGATCGATGGTTATTGATTATGAAGTATCGGGTCGGTGAGGGATTATGGCAACCCTCGACACCCACAGAGCACGAGTCATGACCATCACCAAATCCATCACTGAACGCGTTTTCCAGGCCATCGGTTTTGAGGGCCTGGCCTTGTTGATCTGTACCCCGTTGCTGGTCTGGATCACTGGCCGGCCAGCCCTGGAAATGGGCGCGGTAACCCTGGCCATCAGCCTGCTGGCGCTGACCTGGAACATCATCTTCAACAGCCTGTTTGACCGCCTCAAGGCGCGCCTGCAACTGGCCAATAGCGGCAAGACCCGCGTGCTGCACGCCTTGCTGTTTGAGGGCGGGCTGATTCTGTTTGCCGTGCCGCTGATTGCCGCGTGGCTGAATATCAGCCTGATGCAGGCGTTTATCCTTGATATCGGTGTGCTGCTGTTTTTCCTGCCGTACACCTACGTGTACCACTGGGGCTACGACGTGCTGCGGGACAAATTCCTGTGTAGGAGTGAGCTGGCTCGCGAAGGACGTTAACGATGACGTGGGCCGTCTGAATGAACGCGGTGTCCTTGGGTTTTTCGCGAGCAAGCTCGCTCCTACAAGGGGGCTGACGTTAGACGAACATCCCGCCTGATGCCTCGATACGTTGCCCGTTGATCCATTTGCTGCCGTCGGCCAGCAGTGTGGAGATCGCCCCGCCAATGTCGTCCGGCAAGCCGACCCGACCCAGGGCTGTGTTGCCGGCGACAAAGGCATTGATGTCGGCGTTGTCGCGCACGGCACCGCCGCCGAAGTCAGTCTCGATGGCGCCAGGGGCCAGGGTGTTGACGCTGATCCCACGGGCGCCCAATTCCTTGGCCTGGTAGCGGGTCAGCACTTCCACCGCGCCTTTCATTGAGGCGTAGGCGGCATAACCTGGCAGGCTGAAACGCGCCAGGCCGCTGGAGATATTGATGATGCGCCCGCCATCGACGATCAGTGGCAGCAGCTTCTGGGTCAGGAAGAACGGGCCCTTGAGGTGGATCGCGACCATTTGGTCGAACTGTTCTTCGCTGGTTTCGACAAAGCTTGCATGGGTGCCGACACCGGCATTGTTGATCAGGAAGTCGAACTGCTCCTGTGCGAAAACGTCCTTCAGCGTGCGGCCGACTTCGCCGATGAAACCGTCGAAGGTCGCGCTTTTGCTCACATCCAGTTGCAGCATGGCGGCGCGGCCACCCAGTTGTTCAATCTGTGCGACCACTGCCAGGGCTTCGTCAGCCTTGCTGTAGTAGGTGCCGATGATGTCGATGCCTTGCGCGGCCAGGTACAGGGCGGTGCTTTTGCCCAGGCCGCGGCTGGCGCCAGTGATCAGTGCGATTTTACGGGTCATGGTCAAGTCCTCGGAGCAAGTGAGTGAACGTGGGGCTGAGTGTATTTGTGCGGCCATTACGTGATAAACAGGGTTGATCCGGAATCACTGGTCGGATCAGTCGAACAATCACGGACCCCCACCATGAACAAGCTGGACCTGTTGCGCACCTTTGTCCGCGTTACCGAACTGTCGAGTTTCACCCAGGCCGGCGATAGCCTGGGGCTGCCGCGCTCCACAGTGTCCGAGCAGGTGCGCGCCCTGGAAGACCTGCTGGGCACGCGCTTGTTGCAGCGCACCACGCGCAAGGTCCAGGCCACCCAGGATGGGCGGGTGCTGTATGAACGCAGCAAGGATCTGCTGGCCAATATGGAAGAGTTGGAAGGGTTGTTTCGCCAGGATGAGGCGCAATTGAATGGGCGGATTCGTATCGACATGCCCAATGCCATGGCACGCAAAGTGATCGTGCCGCGCCTGCCGGAGTTCATGGATCGGCACCCGTTGATCGAGCTGGAAATCAGCGGCTCCGACCGTCAGGTCGACCTGCTGGCCGAAGGCTTCGATTGTGTCTTGCGCGTGGGTGCGCAGCCGGACCAGTCGGTGGTGGCGCGGCTGTTGTGCAGCATGCCGATGATCAACTGCGTCAGCCCCGGTTACCTGCAACGCTACGGCGAGCCCAAGACCCTGGCCGACCTGGCCGCGCATCAGTTGGTGCACTACGTGCGCCCGCTGGGCGCGCGTTCGTCGGGCTTTGAGTATGAACAGGGCAACAAGGTGCAGCGCATTGCCATGGCCGGGCGGGTCACGGTCAACAGCACGGACGCATACCAGTCGGCGTGCCTCGCCGGTTTCGGGATCATTCAGGTGCCGGGGCTGGGCATGCGCGAATTGCTCGACAGGGGCGAGTTGGTGGCCGTGCTCCCCGACTATCCCGCGCCCGCGCTGGACGTGTCGATGCTGTATGCCGGCCAGCGTCACCTGCCGCTACGGGTACGGGTGCTGATGGACTGGTTGGCGGCCACCCTGAAGTCTCAGCTTTAACGACGTGTCGATAGCTGTTGCGGGGCGAGGAAGGCGTCGTGGAAGTAGTCGCGAAACGCCTGCATCGCCGGGGTGAAGGCGCGCTCGCGGTGCCAGGCCAGGCCGACACTCATGGGCGCGACTTTGTCAGTCACGCTCAGGGTCTCGATGCGCTTGCCTTCCAGGGACCAGGGGCGGTGCACCAGATCAGACAGGATCGCTACGCCGCTGCCATTGGCCACCATGCTGCGCACCGCCTCCACCGAACTGGTGCGCAGCCGCACCTTGGGCATCTGCCCGGCCTGTTCCCAGTAGCGCATGGCACTTTGCTCGGCCTCATCCACGGTCAACAGGATATACGGCTCGCGAGCCACATCGGCCAGGCTTACCGCACGCCGCTCACACAGCGGGTGGTGGCTGGGCAGCCACAGGCGCCGTTCGGAATTGAACAGGATCTGCGAAACGATATCCGGGTGGGTGAGGTTGGCGGTAAGCACCACCGCCATATCGAACTGGCCATCCAACAGCCCTTGTTCGATGGCCTGGCGCTCCTGCTCGAAGACCTCGATGTTCACATCCGGGTGCCAGTGCTCCATGCGTTGCAGGTGGTGCGGCAGGAAGTAACCGAGCACCGTGTAACTGGCCGCGACCCGCAGCACGCCGCTGGCACGGTAGTCCGGCAGCGGACTGTTCAATGCATCGTCGACACTGCGCACGATCACATAGGCGCGGTTGAGAAAGTGTCGACCGGCATCGGTCAGGCTCATGCCCTGGGCCGAGCGCACAAACAGCTGGGCACCGAGCATGGCTTCCAGCTCCTTGATCGCGGTGGTCACCGCCGACTGGGAGATGTTCAGGTGAATCGCCGCCTGGGAAATCTGGCCGATTTCGGCGGTGGCGACAAAGTAGCGAACCTGGCGCAGGGTCAGCGACATGCAGTTTTCTCGTAGGGGTATCTGATTTTCAGAAGAAAGACTATCTGATAATAGATCTTCCCAAGGGGTCAAGGGCCAGCCTATTTTCGCTGGCACGAACTCTTGCGGAGCAGGCCCCGATGCAGACAGTGGATTTCAATTCGGACATGGGTGAAAGCTTCGGCCCCTGGACCATCGGCGACGGTGTGGATAACGAGCTGATGGCGTTTATCAGCTCGGCCAACGTGGCCACCGGTTTCCATGCCGGCGACCCCGGCACCATGCGCCGCACCATCGAGCGCGCCAAGCAGTTGGGCGTGGCTATCGGCGCTCACCCGGGCTTTCGCGACCTGGTGGGTTTCGGCCGTCGCCACATCAACGCCCCGGCCCAGGAACTGGTGGATGACATGCTCTACCAACTCGGCGCCTTGCGCGAATTGGCGCGGGTGCAGGGCGTGACCTTGCAGCACATCAAGCCCCACGGCGCGCTGTACATGCACCTGGCGCGGGATGAAGAAGCCGCGCGCCTGCTGGTGGAAAACCTGCAGCGCCTGGAACCTGAACTGTTGTTGTACTGCATGCCCAACTCGGTGATCTGGCGTATCGCCCAGGAACTGGGGCAACCGGTGGTACGCGAGTTTTACGCCGACCGTGAGTACGATCTGTCCGGCTCCATCGTGTTTACCCGTCATGTACGGGCCCTGGACCCGGCGACGGTGGCGGCGCGTGTCTTGCGGGCCTGCCAGACCGGCCTGGTGCGCACCGTCGAAGGCGAAGACCTGTTTATCGAATTCGATTCCATCTGCCTGCACAGCGACACACCGGGCGCCCTCGACCTGGTGGAGGCCACTCGCAACGCGTTGGACCAGGCGGGGATCGCTGTGCGCAAACCCCGTTAAACGACACCGGTGCCCAGACACCGGACCTGCATGATTTTTGCCTGCCTTTCTACAATGATTCCAAGAGGAACAGACATGGCTGAAACATCCCCGATTCGCTACAGCTTTGGCGCCGATGAGCATTTGTTCGCCGAAGTCAGTGAAAGCATGTCCCTGGAGGCGTTCTTCAAGGGCATGGCCGTTACCCGTGCGGTGCAACGCCTGGAGCTGCCCGGCGTGCTGGATATCTGCCTGGCCAACGCCTCGTTCCAGATCCGCTTCGACCCGGACCTGATTGCCCCGCATGTGCTGCTCGACGCGGTACAAAGCGCCGAGGTCCAGGCGGTGGCCGAACGTACCTTGCACACCCGGATCATTGAGATCCCGGTGTTGTATAACGATCCCTGGACCCATGAAACCCTGATGCGTTTTCGCGACCGTCACCAGGACCCGACCGGCACTGACCTGGAGTACGCCGCGCGGGTCAACGGCCTGGCGGATGTCGAGGCGTTTATCGCCGCCCACAGTGGCGCGCCGTGGTTTGTGTCGATGGTCGGCTTTGTCGCTGGCCTGCCGTTCATGTTCCAGATGGTCGAGCGTGAGCGACAGCTGCAGGTGCCCAAATACCTGCGCCCGCGCACCGACACGCCGAAGCTGACCCTCGGCCATGGCGGCTGTTTCGGCTGCATTTATTCGGTACGCGGCGCCGGGGGGTACCAGATGTTTGGCGTGACCCCGGCGCCGATCTACGATCCGCAGCAGCAGTTGGCTTACCTCAAGGAGCACATGGTGTTCTTCCGCCCCGGCGATATCGTGCAGTTCAAACCCATTGACCGTGATGCCTACGACCTGGCGGTGGCCGAGGTCGAGGCCGGGCGTTTCGATTTGCGCATTCGCCCGGTGGAATTTTCCCTGGACGCCTTTTTTGCCGACCCGGTCGGTTACCCGAAAACCCTGCAGGAGGCGCTCGTATGATCAAGGTGCTCAAGCCTGGCCTGGCGACCTCTGTGCAGGACCTGGGGCGCGAAGGGTATTACCACTTGGGAATCCCGCCGTCCGGCGCCCTGGACCAGTACGCCCTGAGTGCGGCCAACCACCTGGTGGGCAACCCGGCGGGCGCGGCGGGGTTGGAATGCACGCTGATCGGCCCGCAGCTGGAATTTCAACAGGATGCGTTGGTGGCGCTGAGCGGTGCGCTGATGTCACCGCGCCTGGACGGCGAGGTGGTGCACCAGGACACGGCGTTCCAGGTGCGCGCTGGGCAGGTGCTGCGTTTTGAGTTTCCCGTGGCCGGTGCGCGGACTTACCTGGCGGTGGCCGGTGGGATCGACGTGCCGCTGGTGCTGGGCAGTCGCTCCACTTATACCCTGGGTGCGCTGGGCGGTTTTCACGGGCGGCGCTTGCAGGAAGGCGATGTGTTGCCCATCGGTGAGACTCGCGGCGAGGGCCGTGCCGGTAATAGTTTGCCGATGGCCCTGCGCCGTTCGGTGGGCGGTGATGTGACGCTGCGGGTGGTGCCGGGGCTGTATTACGAGCGGCTGACGGCCGCTGCCAAAAGCAGTTTTTTTGCCGAGCCCTGGACGGTCGGTTCCGAAGCCGACCGGATCGGCTACCGCTTCAAGGGCGGCAGTGCCTTGAGCTTCCAGCCCCGGGAGCAACCGTTTGGCGCGGGCTCCGATCCGTCGAACATCGTCGACAGTTGCTACCCCATCGGCTCGATCCAGGTGCCGGCTGGCCTGGAACCGATTGTGCTGCACCGCGATGCCGTATCGGGCGGTGGCTACGCGATGATCGGCACGGTGATCAGCGCCGACCTGGACCTGATCGGGCAGATGCAGCCCAACCAGCGCGCGGGGTTTGTCGCGGTGACATTGGAAGAAGCGCTGGAGGCGCGGCGGGTGTACAAGAAGCGGCTCAAGGCGATGGCCGGGTTGTTTGCCAGTTAAGCCATCGCACCATCCAAATGTGGGAGCGGGCTTGCTCGCGATAGCAGTGTGTCAGTTATAGATAAGTCGACTGATCCACCGCTTTCGCGAGCAAGCCCGCTCCCACATTTTTGTTTTGCGGTGCTTTAGAAGAGTTGAGTGAACAGCCAGTACAAGCTACCTGACAACACAATCGCCGCCGGTAACGTCAGCACCCAGGCCATCAGCAAGTTGCGGATGGTCTTCATCTGCAAGCCACCCCCATTGGCAACCATGGTCCCGGCCACGCCTGACGACAGCACGTGGGTGGTGGATACCGGCAACCCGAACATATCGGCGGCGCCAATGGTCAGCATGGCCACGGTTTCGGCCGAGGCGCCCTGGGCGTAGGTCAGGTGGGTCTTGCCGATTTTCTCGCCGACGGTCACCACAATGCGCTTCCAACCGACCATGGTGCCCAGGCCCAGGGCGATGGCCACGGCGATCTTCACCCACAGCGGGATAAAGCGCGTCGCATTGTCGATCTGTTGCTTGAACAGTTGCAGCTTGCCCAGGGTGTCGGCGTCGAAGTTGCCGACCTTGCCCTTGTCCATCAGGCGAATGGTTTCGCTGGTCAGGTACATGTCATTACGCACGTTGCCCATGGCCTCGGCGGGCACCTTGGCCAGTGAACCGTAGCCCTTCACTTGTTCACCGATGTGCCCGGTCAGGGCGGCGAGGGCGGGGATCAACTCCGGGGTGGTTTCTTTGGTGCGCACATACGTCGACAACACGGGGCGCGGGTCGGCAGGGGCTGGCTGCGGTGCGCTTTTCACCAGGGCTTGCTGGGTGACTTCGGCCACCGCGGCGAACTGCAATGACTGGTCGGCCGGCATGGTGCGGTTCAAGGCATAGGCCATCGGCAAGGTACCGACCAGGATCAGCATGATCAGGCCCATGCCCTTCTGGCCGTCATTGGAACCGTGGGCAAACGACACACCAGTGCAGGTCACGATCAACATGCCGCGAATCCACCAGGGCGGCGGCGTGTTGCCTACGGGCGCCTTGTACAGCGAACGGTTTTTCACAAAGGCCCGCAGCGCCAGCAACAACAGGGCCGCAAAGCCGAAGCCGATCAGTGGCGACAGCAGCAGCGCATAGCCGATCTTGATCGCCTGGGCCCAGTCCACGCCACTGGTGCCGTCACGGCCATGCATCAGGGCATTGGCCACGCCAACCCCGATGATCGACCCGATCAGCGTATGGGAAGACGACGCCGGCAACCCCAGCCACCACGTGCCCAGGTTCCACAGAATCGCCGCAATCAGCAGGGCGAAGATCATTGCAAAACCGGCGGATGAGCCGACCTGCAGGATCAACTCCACCGGCAGCAAGGCGATGATGGCAAAGGCCACCGCGCCACTGGACAGCAGCACCCCGAGGAAGTTGAAGAACCCCGACCAGACCACGGCGAAATGCGGCGGTAGCGAGTTGGTGTAGATCACCGTCGCCACCGCGTTGGCGGTGTCGTGGAAGCCGTTGACGAACTCGAAACCCAAGGCAATCAGCAACGCCACGCCCAGCAGCAGGAACGGTGTCCAGGTGGTGACCACCGTGCCCAGTTCATGCATGTCGTGCATCAGGCTGTAGGCGGTGAACAACAGGCCCATGGCGAGCACGGCGAAGAACACGATCACCGTGAGTAGGCCGGGTTTTTTGTCCAATTGCGGTTTTGCGTCAGTGGCGTCAGCCTGGGGAGAGGCAGTCAGGGAAGGGGTGGCCATGCCGGAGCATCCAGTGTGAGGAGGATGTTTCCCATGATCGTTGCAGAATGTTACAGAGATGCTGCGTCAAATCAGTGTTTGGCGTATTCGGCTCGCCGCCGGTCCAAAAAACACCGCCGCTCCCACAGGTTGATCGCATTTCAGGCTTAGTAATCCCGGCGCTTGCGAAACGCCCATCTGCCGGCAATCACAGTAAACGTCGCCACCAACGCCACCAGGATCCAGAACCCCTCGGGATCCTGGGAGAGCGGCACCCCCCCGACGTTCATGCCAAAAAAACCGGCGATGATATTGATCGGCAGTGCCAGCACCGTCACCACCGTCAGGGTAAACAGCGTGCGGTTGCTTTGTTCGTTGAGGTTGGCGGCGATTTCCTCCTGCAACAACTTGATCCGTTCGCCCAGGGCCGTGAGGTCGTTGATGATCAGCGCAAACTCCTCGGTGGACTTGCGCAACTCTTTCACGTCTTCCTTTTGCAGCCACTGCGGCGGGCGGTTGAGCAGGCGCAGCAGCGAGCCCGGCTCCAGTGCCAGCAGGCGTTGCAGGCGCACCAGCACCCGGCGCATAGCACCCAGTTCGGCGCGGTTGGTGGACAGGCGCGAGGACAGCAACTGGTCTTCGATCTGGTCCACGCTCTGGCTGGTCTTGCGCACGATCTGCGTCAGCACCTCGCCTTGATCGCGCAACAGATGCACGAGCAACTCCAGAGGCGAGCGAAAGTGTTCGCCGGCTTTCACCGAAGAACGCAGCTTGTCCACCGAGTGCAGCGGTTGCAGGCGCGCGCTGACCAACAGGCGGCTGCGGGCGCAGACCCACAAGGTGGAAATATCCGACGAGACCATGCTGCTGAAGTTGAACACCACGTCGTTGACCACCGCCAGCAAGGCCGAGTCCACATGTTCGATGCGGGTCGAGCGCGAGCCTTCGTGCAGCGCCTCGAAGAATTCTTCCGGCAGTTCCAGGTGGGCCTGCATCCAGCGTTGGCAGGCCGCGTGGGCCAGGTTCAGATGCAGCCACAGGAATTCATCGGGGGCGCCAGGATCTTGCAAAGCCTTGAGCGCGGTCGCCGAGTCGATTTGTTCGGCTTTTTCACCGGGTTTGAAGCGGAAACCATAAAGCAGGCCAAACAGGTCGGAGTCCTGGTGGCCGTGGTCGATGCTGTGGTTCATGGTGGCTCGCAGAGGAAAGCGCCTGTAGGACGTTTCACAGGTTCGCATCGCGCAATCATTGCAAGGCGGTTTGACAGTTTTGTGACGGTTTGGCAACGGGCACAAAAAAGCCGCGCGGCCCGAAGGCGGCGCGGCTTTGTTCATCGAACGACTCAAGTGTCTTGCTTGTTTTCCAGCACTGCGCCGGTCTTGGCGTCGAGCTTCACGTCCCACTTCTTGCCGGTAGTGTCGGTCAGGTCAACTTCGTAGACCAGGCGGCCGGCTTCGTTATCCAGTTCGGTGTCATTGATGGCAGCGCCGGCGTGCAGGGCTACGGCGGCAGCGTTGAGCTGTTCGAAAGGCTTCACCGCGCCCGATTGCAGCAGGCTTGGAATCTGGTCCGGGCGAACATCAGCCTGGGCCAAACCAGCAGTCAGGGTCAGGGCAGCAGCAGCGAACAGAGCGGTCAGGTTTTTCATGGTGGAGTCCTTTGGGGTGAGCTGTTTAAGTGGGATCAGGTTAACCCGCGCAACTTAATTCACCCTTAATTGTGTAGGACGTTTGCGTTGTTTGTTCAATCGGCCCGCGTCGGGAAATTTCATGCTGGTGTCTCAACTTCAGGAGGCACACATGAAACAGATAATGGCTTGGCTGTATGCACCCGTGTTCTGGGCGGGATTTATTGGCGGGGGGCTTTGGCTGGTCGCGAAGGGAGAGCCCCACTGGTTGCTGGCGGTGTTTGCCGTGGCCATCGGCGTGTCGTTTATTGCAGAGCTGTGGCTGCCTTACGAGCCGCAATGGAATCGCCCCTTGGGGGACCGACGCCGGGATATCTTCCATGCGTTGGTCAACGAAAGCCTGAATACCCTGGGCTTGTTGGTGCTGCCGCTGCTGACGGCGTGGCTGGCGATTGATGGAGCCTGGCCACGCACCTGGCCGCTGTGGGCGCAGTTGCTGTTGGCGATCGTGATTGCCGATGCGGGCATCACGCTGATGCATTACGCCAGTCATCGCATCGCCGCTCTCTGGCGTTTGCATGCCGTGCATCACAGCGTGCAGCGGCTCTATGGTTTCAATGGCTTGATGAAGCACCCGTTGCACCAGATGCTGGAAGCAACGGCGGGCCTGCTGCCGCTGATCCTGCTGGGGATTCCCGTGGACGTGGCGATGTTG
Organism: Pseudomonas sp. FH4; assembly: GCF_000510915.2. NCBI lineage: Bacteria > Pseudomonadati > Pseudomonadota > Gammaproteobacteria > Pseudomonadales > Pseudomonadaceae > Pseudomonas > Pseudomonas sp. FH4. The sequence continues at coordinate 219,795 of NZ_AOHN01000028.1, forward strand.
TTGGCATTGGCCATTGCGATCCAACTGTTGTTGCAACATTCCAATGTCGCTATGCGCCTGGGGCCGTTGCGCTGGGTATTTGCCTGGGCGCCGGTGCACCGCTTTCACCATATGAAATACGGCCGGGCGGGAGATGTGAATTTCGGTTTGTTTTTCAACCTGTGGGATTGGCTGTTGGGGACTGCGTTTTACACCGAGGACTATCGAATGGGTGAGGGCGACCTGGGCATCGGCAGCCGTCCGGATTTCCCGGTGGATTATCTTGGGCAGTTGCGTGACCCCTTTACGGCCATCCAGTTGAGTAAAGAGCCGCCTGTCCCAAGCACTCTCCAAATGTAGGCGTGAGCTGTCTGGTTTGATGCGGTGCTCTCGAGTTCTTCGCGAACAAGCTCGCTCCTACAGGGGGAGCAGGTGTACCTGGAGATGGCGCAACGAGGCCCCGGCGGTCACGCCAAACAGTTGCTTCATGGTGCGGGAAAAGTGCGCCGAGTCGGCAAAACCCGCGCCATGGGCGGCTTCGGTCAACGTGTGGCCGTTCAGGGCCAGGTCCAGGGCCATGCGCAAGCGTCGCCACATCACCAGGCGCCGCACCGGCACGCCGAGCTGGCTGACGAACAGACGCTCCAACTGGCTCAAGGACAGATGCGCCGCCTGTGCCAGTGACTGCGCCGAGACCTTGCCGCTCAATTGTTGATCGAGGGTGAGCAGGGCGCGTTGCACCCGCGCATCGTCAGCGCGGCGACGTGGCAGTCGCCGCAGAGTCTGTTCGAAGCTTTCAAGGCCGAAGTCGGCTGCGTCCAGGGCGTGTTGCAATACCTGGGCGTCAAACGCGCCGGGTTCCACATATGCCATCAACACGTTGCCCTGGGTCTGGACGATGGCATGGCTTTGACGGGAGGGGATGAACAGGCGACAAGCCGTGTGCAGATGCCCATCAAGGCTGACCGTGACGGGGCTATCCGAGGACAGGATAAATTGATGGGCGTAATGGGCATGGGGCGCAGTGCGCCCCGTCTCACCGAGGATCAGGCCGTAATCACGGCCCAGCCACAGTTGGCCCGACCACTCGTCTGTCACTCAGTAACCGTTGTCCTGCAGCAGATCCTGCACGCTGGAAGACGGCCAGCGCTTGTAGAACTTCAGCAGTTCGGCGGCACGGTTGGTGAAGATGCCATCGACGCCAGCGTCCATGACCTTCTTGAAGTCCACCGGTTCATCGACGGTATAGACGTGTACCAGCAGGCCTTTGTCGTGGGTCAACTGGTTCATCTCGGGTTTCACCAGGTCCGAATAGCTCTGGTCACCCAGGTCGGTCAATTGGGCCGATGGACCAGTACCGATGGCGCCGAGGCTCTTGGCTTCATCGACCCACTTCTCGAATTCGGCAGCGTCCTTGGGTTCCTGCTTGGCATAGTAGGCCGCCTTGGTCGGTTCGCCGGACTCGGCGAAGGTCACCTTGGACTTGGGCTCGATGCTGCCTTCACCCACCCACAGCAACAGGATTTTCGGGGTGTTGGGCATTTCCTTTTGTAGCTCTTTGAGGCTGGCAACCTCGAAGGTTTGCAGGATGACGCGGCCTTTGCCCTGGCCTACACCGGTGTTGCTCTTGCCCAGTTTGGAGCCGGCAGCACTCAGCCAGCCCTTGTCCTGCAGCTTGTCTTTGAGGTCGGCTTCGATGCCGGGAAACTGCTTGGGCTCTTTGGTTTCGATGTACAGGCCGGGTTTGTGCTGGGGGTTGCCTTCGGCGATCTTGATGATGTCGTCCAGGCTGAGGATTTTCAAACCGACAAAGCCCGGGCGCGCACGGTCTGGGTAGGCGGCGTTGAACCAACTGCCGGCATCGAGGGTTTGCAGCTCTTTCCAGGTGAATTCGTTGGCCGGGCTGTCCTTGCGCTCCGGGAATTTGGTGGCGACATCGGTGGTGCGTTGCAGGTTGTTGTCATGCAGGGCGAACAGCACGCCATCCTTGCTGCGTTGCAGATCCAGTTCCAGGTAGTCGGCGCCCAGGTCGCGGGCGACCTTGTAGGCTGCGGCGGTGGATTCCGGGGCATCGAAGGACGCACCTCGGTGGGCGATCACGGCGGGGTGGGGAATGCCGTCTTTCGTCGCCAGTTCAACCGGGCTGACAGGGTTTGCAGCCTGTGCGTGGCCAAGGCCCATCATCAGGGCGAGCAGCAGGGCACTCTTGGTAAACGTAGCAGGCATGTGCGAGGTCCTTTCGTGGAGGTAACTTCAAGAAGGCTCCCTTTTTAACAATTGCATGCAAATCGCGCTATCACCAAACCGACATTAACGTGCGCATGCGCTATTTTTCTGCGCTTTTGTGCCGTGCTATGCAGTACTCTTGGTCCGAGCTTCCCCGCCAGAGGGAAACCTGTATTGCCTTATTTTTCTGCCTCGCGTGTAAACCATCGTTCACTTCCCCTGTGGGATTTTTCAGTGAGGTTTAGCATGCGCATCACATCAGAACTCATCTGCCAGGCCGCCGACCAACTCAACGGCTTTGTTGGCCTGAACCGCAAGACCGGTCAATACATCGTACGTTTCAGCGAAGACTCGTTCGGCATGGACGTCGCCGACGACGGCATCATCCCCACCAGCGAGTTTGTCTGGCAGCCCGCGGCTGACCAGGCCATGACCCTGTCCCGCGAGCACATCCAACTGTTGCTGGACCAGAACATCGACGACCGTATCAACATCACTGAGCCGCTGCGGGTGTACATGCGCCGGGTAGAGATCCCGCAGATCAGCGCGGTGCGCAGCCTGGTCAATTGATCACGGTTGATCCCTTGTAGGCGCTGCCTCTACAGGGCGCTGAACGCATAAGCCCGCTCGACCTTGCATACCCGTGTCTGAAAGGCTGAGTACCAGGTGGCCCGGCCCTGTTCGCGCACTTCACGGTGCTCGGCGTGTTGTTTCCAGGCCAGGATGGCCGCCTCGCAGGCCCAGTAGGACACGGTAATCCCCAAGCCATCTTCGCCCCGGGCCGACTCTACGCCGAGAAACCCCGGTTGCTCGCGGGCCAGTTCGAGCATGCGTTCGGCGGCCTGTGCGTAGCCTGGATCGGTGTCGGTGCGCAGGGAGGTGAAGATCACTGCGTAATAGGGCGGGGCGGGTGTCTTGGCGATCATGCCGAACACGCCTGACAGGCCATGAGCCATGCCGTGACCAGCGGCACGCTGGCTCCCTTGAGTGCCGCGCGCTCTGGCTGGAACAGGGTGGCGACAAAAAACGGATGGTCCAGCAGTTCCAAGGCCCGTACCTCGCCCGCTGAGTCATGGGCGCTGCCAATCAGATTGTCCTCCAGCAACGCCTGTTCGAAGTCGTGATTGACGCCATAGCGGCAACGATAACCCTCCTGGATTTCAAGGGTGCCATAAGCCTCGGCAATCCGTGTGAACGCCATCAGGCGCACCGGGGCGATCGTCTCGACCAAGGCGCACGCCAAGGGGGTGATCACCGCACGTGGCGCATCGGGTGCCAGTTCGCCATGTTCGGCATCGGCCCAGCCCAGCACATTGCGCGCATATTCCAGCACAGCATGTTGAAAGCCGCCGCAGGTGCCGAGGAAAGGACGCCGCTGTTCGCGGGCAAAACGGATCGCCCGCAAGGCACCGTCGATATCGCGATAGGGGCTGGCAGGTACGCACCAGAACCCGTCGAAGGGCTGCAAGGCTTGGGCGTCGATGAGGGCGTCAGTGGCCAGCCACTGAGCATGGATCGTCAGGCCCAGTTGTGCGCTGGCCTGTTGCAATGCAAGCGGGATGGCTTGGTGTGCTGTCACTTGCGGATCGTAATCGCCAATCAGGGCGAGGTGCAGGGCAGTGGGGTTCATAGCTGGCGTCCAATGGCTTGTCGAGTCCTGGAGCGCACTATAGATTGGCGTTCACGCAATCAATATTGGCGTTACTCCATATGCTCAATGCAGCCACGCACTATCAGCTCGACTATCCCGACCTGGCACTGGTCCTTGCCCTGGTGCGTGGTGGCACCCTGGCCCGGGCGGCGGCTTTGCTGCGGGTAGATGTGTCCACGGTGTTTCGGGCTGTGCGGCGCCTGGAATCGTCACTGGGCCAGGTGCTGTTCGAAAAGAGCCGTGCCGGTTACCTGCCGACCAGCCTGGCCACGACACTCGCCCAGCAGGCGGAACGTGCCGAGCAGGCGCTGGAAGCGGCGCGGGTAGGGGTGGAGCAGGGCGGCGAGGTCATCAGCGGCACCGTGCGCCTGACCTGCACCGACTCGGTGTTGCAGGGCCTGTTACTGCCGGCCCTGGCCCGGTTCATGCCGGGCTATCCGGCGCTGACTCTGGAACTGAGCACGTCCAACGACTTTGCCAACCTCAGCCGACGCGATGCCGACATTGCCCTGCGCCTGACCCGCACACCCCCGGAGCACTTGGTGGGACGGTGCTTGGGGACGGTGTCCTATCGCGTCTGCGCCAGTCCCGGCTATGCACAGCAGCACGACACTCAGGACCTGGCCACCTTGGCCTGGATCGCCCCGGATGACTTCCTGCCCGACCATCCCACCGTGGCTTGGCGTCGCCAGCACTTGCCTGGCGTCAGGCCCAGCTACCGGTGCAACAGCATGTTATCCGCGACCGAGTTGGTACGTGCCGGCCTGGGCGTGGCGGCGCTGCCGGATTTTCTGTTGGGGGAAGGCCATGGGTTGCAGCCATTGGGGCCGGCACTCGCGGGGCATGATACGGCCCTGTGGTTGCTCACGCGCCCGGACTGCCGGGCACTGCGATCAGTGGTGACGTTGTTCGATGAACTGGGCCGGCACTTGCGCCAGCCCTCGTAGGCGCCGGCAAGCCGGTCTCTACAACCCGGCCCGTTCATTGGCAAACACACTCACCGCGCGTACGGCATCGCTGGTGCCTTCGCGAATTTGCAGGATCACCGTGCCGGCCTGATTGGCCAGTTCTACGCCTTGGGCGGCGCGGTCGCGGGTGTTGTCCATGCTGTCGATAGCCTGGCGGGTTTCGCTCTGGATCATCTCGATCATGCTCGAAATCTGTGCCGTGGAGCCGCTGGTGCGTGCGGCCAGTTGCCGGACTTCATCGGCGACCACCGCAAACCCGCGGCCCTGGTCACCTGCGCGTGCGGCTTCAATGGCTGCATTCAAGGCCAATAAGTTGGTCTGGTCGGCAATCGCGCGAATGGTGTTGACGATGGCGGTAATCTGCTGCGAACGCTCGCCCAGCTTGGCGATCAGTCGGGATGAGCTTTCAATGTCGGCGGCTATGTCATGGATGCCGCTGGCGGTTTGCTCAATGACCTCGGCGCCTTTTTCGGCGATATCCCGGGTTTGCAGGGAAATGTGATACGCCTGGGTTGCACTCTGGGCATCTTCGGCGTGCTTTTGCACCATAGCCGTGACGTCGGACGCGAACTTCACAATCTTGCACAAGCGGCCGCTGGCGTCGTACACCGGGTTGTAGTTGGCTTCCAGCCACAGCGTCTGGCCGCTGCGGGTGAGGCGCTCGAACTGGCCGCTGAACAACTGACCCTGGTTCAGCCGGTGCCAGAACTCACTGTACTCACTGCTGTTGGCAAGTTCCGGTTTGCAGAACAGGCGATGATGCTTGCCCTGCAGCTCTGCCAGGCTATAGCCCATGCGCTGGAGGAAGTTCTGGTTGGCGGTAATGATGCTGCCGTCGAGGTTGAATTCGATCACGGCCATGGCTCGGTCAATCGCTTCAAGCTTGGCGTTGGTTTCGCTTTCGGCCTGCATTCTGGCGCTCACGTCCAAGGCGTACTTGACTACTTTCACCACGCGGCCGGATGGGTCGCACACCGGGTTGTAGCTGGCTTCCAGCCACACCGAATGACCATCGGCGGTCACGCGCTCGAAGGTCCCGGACTGGAATCGGCCGTTAGCCAATTGCGTCCATAACTGGCTGTACTCGGCGCTACGGGCAAACGCGCTGGGGCAGAACAGGCGATGGGATTGCCCCACCACCTGATCTTCGCGGTAGCCCATGGTCTGCAGAAAGTTGGTATTGGCACGCAGGACGTTGCCTTGCAGGTCGAATTCAATGACCGCCATCGAGCGTTCAATTGCATCGAGCAGGCTGGCTTGTTGGCTGACAGTGTCTTGCAGGGCAGTAATGGTTTTTTTATGGGCGCTAAATAGCATGGTCGCGGACTCGGGCAAGCAAAGTGCGAGGCGTTATCCCTGGGTGCGCTTGTACGCCGTGAGGCTTCATGGCCCACGGTAGACTTGCTCATTGCCGGCTTCCTTTATACCGACAGGCGGTGGAACTGAGAGCTGAGAGTCATGGGCGGTGACGGAAGTTCGCGCAAAAAACGGCGAAACTCACATGATCCGATAAGTGGTGGCATTTTGATTTTTTGTAGGTGCCGGCCGGTCTGCAACGGGCGCCAAGCTGGCTTCCACAAGATGGACGAAGACACGGCCTGGATAATTAGCCCATTCAAGCGGAACGTGCGATCCGCGATTCGGCGACCGTCACGCGATTGCGCCCGGTCCCCTTGGCGGCATACAGCGCCTGGTCCGCAGCATTGAGCCACATATGCGCCTGGGTGAAGTGCACCTGGTAGGCCGCCAGGCCAATGCTCAGGCTGACCCGCAGCTCAGGAACCTGTGGGTCGCGGTAGCGGTTGAACATTTCCCGCAGGCGCTCCATCACATAGCTGGCCTGTTCCAGCGGTACGTCCGGGAGGATCACACAGAATTCGTCGCCGCCGTAGCGGCCAGCCAAGTCATTTTCCCGCACGTTGCGCAGCAATTCCTTGCTCAGTTGCCGCAAGACCCGATCGCCGACGATATGGCCATAAGCGTCGTTGATCTGCTTGAAGTGGTCGATATCGATCAGCGCAATGGTGGCCTGGGACTGTTGCTGCTGGCACGTGTGGAACTTCAGTTGCAGCAGGTCCTTCCAGGAGCCGTGATTGAGCAGGCCGGTCAGGCTGTCGGTACGGCTCAAGGCACTCAGGGCGCGCTTGTGTTCCGAGAGCTTGATAGCCAGGCGATAACTGGCCATGCCGATGGCAACGGGGTAGAGGATCAACATCGGCAGGCAGGCATACACCTGGATCAGGCCGACATTGGGGTTGAACGAAGGGCCAAACACCAGCCAGGCCAGTGCAACACCTGCCAGTTGTGCGAGCAGGCCCTGGATCATCAGCTGTTTGCCGCCCGCCGCGACGTTGTGCATGGTCATCATCGCGAGGATAGTCACGGCGGTCAGCGGCGTGAATTGCGTGGCTGCGGCCCAGAACCCACCGGACAGGGAGTCATAGAGCAGGTTGCGGCGCTCGGCCTGGTAGGGGAACGCTGCATGGCTCGACAGCTGGTACGCCAGGTGCGGCCAGATAAAGGCGTTGAACAGCCACAAGCCCCAGATCCAGCCTGGCATCGCCAGCGGATACAGGGCTGCGAACACGCACAGGCTGCCAATACCCAACCCGATCATGCGCGGCCGATAAATGCGCCGGGCAAACGACAGCCCTTTGCCTCGAAGGTTTTCCATAGATCCCTGCGTCAGGTTCTTCTTTTTTTAGGTGGCGAAGGCGTACCTTATCCAAAGGCCATTTACGCCAGATGACAGGCGATTATTGTCAGGGATTTACGCAGGAATAATCAGTGTCCTTCCAGGCCATTTGCGCGGCTATTGCGAGGGTTTAAGGCAAAAACGACCTGTCAGTGTCTTATTGACGACAGAGGGGGTTACCGCGGGGCGGCGGCAATCTCGTAGCCGGCCAGGAACAGATCCATTGCCGACTCGATCACGTTGGCCTGGGTGGGCGCGTCGAGGGTGGGCTGGCCCAGGGTGATTTGTGGCCAGAAAGCGAATGCCTTGAGCAGGCTTTGTACCTGGTGGGCGGCAAAGCATGGGTCGACGGGTTTGAGTCGTCCGTCTTCCTGCGCTGCGCGCACCCATAAGGTAAAACCCTCTTCGCGCTCGCTCAGGCGATTGACGATGTCCTGGGCGCGCTCCGGGGAGTGGATGGTCGCGGCAATCGCGACTCGGGCCAGGTCGAGAAAGTTGGCGTCCGACATCATTTTCATCTTCGCTTGCAGCAACACGCGCAACTGATCGCGCAGGGGATGTTCGCGGCTGTAGCTGACATCCAGTTGCGCCACGCTGCTGGCCCACAACTGATGCAGGATTTCGGTGAACAACTCCTCTTTGCTGGGAAAGTGGTTGTACACCGTACGCTTGGAGACGCCAGCGGTGGCGGCGATCTTGTCCATGCTGGTGACCTCGAAACCGTTGTCGCGAAACTCGCTGATGGCTGCTGCCACGATGGCTTCGCGTTTGCGGTCGGTGAGGCGTTGAGGTGCAGTCATGGGGGCTTTTCGGCTCTGGGAAGAAAATTACACTCGGTAGTTTACTTGGTCCGGGTTTTGTTGCAATCTTGAAACTACACTGTGCAGTGTAGTTGTTGATCTGCATCAGCAGAACGTACCGGAGTCACTTTGTAATGGCCACGATCTCTACCCGTCTCGACACCTCATCTCCCGCACTCAAGTCGTCCGAGCAGCAGCAAGGTCACTTCAGTAACCATGCCGCGGTCAACCGCGCAGGCTTTGGCAAAACCCTGCAGATTTTCTGGAAGATGCTTTTTCACAAGCCTCGCAGTACCCGGCCCGTGGGTGAAATTCCGGTGCAGCGCCTGACGCGTGAACAACTGCTGAGTGCTCCGGATCACAGCGTCTATCGCCTTGGGCATTCCACCGTCCTGCTGAAAATGCGCGGCAAGTTCTGGCTGACCGATCCGGTATTTGCCGAGCGTGCTTCGCCTTTCAACTGGGCCGGTCCCAAGCGCTTCCACCAGCCGCCCATCAGCCTTGAAGAACTGCCGCCGATCGAGGCGGTGATCCTGTCGCACAACCATTACGATCACCTGGACCGCCAGGCCGTGGTGCAATTGGCTGGCAAGACCCGCTATTTCTTGGCGCCACTGGGTGTCGGTGACACCTTGATCAAATGGGGTGTCGCGCCAGACAAGGTGCGGCAGTTGGATTGGTGGCAGAGCACGGAAGTGGACGGTATCCGTTTTGTCGCGACTCCTGCCCAGCACTTTTCGGGGCGTGGACTGTTTGATGGCAACCAGACGCTGTGGGCGTCGTGGGTGATGATCGATGATGCCCGGCGCATCTTTTTCAGTGGCGACACCGGTTATTTCGAGGGTTTCAAGCGTATTGGCGAGCAGTACGGGCCATTTGACCTGACCTTGATGGAAACCGGCGCCTACAACGTCGACTGGCCACATGTGCACATGCAGCCCGAACAAACCTTGCAGGCCCATATCGACCTGAAGGGGCGCTGGTTGCTGCCGATCCACAACGGCACCTTTGACCTGGCATTCCATGCCTGGCATGAACCGTTTGACCGCATCATGGCCTTGGCCTGGGAGCGCAATGTGTCGATTACCACACCCGCCATGGGCCAGGCTTTCATGCTGGGTGCACCTGAGCGCGGGCATGCCTGGTGGCTGGATGTCGAGGCTCAGGCGGCAGAACCGCTAGTGAACTGAAGGGGCAGCAACGTCTGGTCTGCAAAAAGGACTTTCAAGGTGTTTCTGCCCAGAGAGACGACCGGAAAAGGGTGCGATGATCCCGGAAAGCCATTTTCTGGGAGTGGGGACTTATGGAGGACAAATGTAGGAAGACCTTGCGGCCATGTGTACCCTGTCCTGTCGGGGTGCATTCAGTATTCCATGGCTTTGATCACAGTGTTTGTAAGCCGAGCGCACCGTCGGGGTTGGCGAACACCGTGGGCATTTCTCGGGGCTGCATTGAGTTCCAGTCTTCGGCGGCTCCTGTGGGTGTGGCGACTACGCTCACTACCGTCCAGGGCCCCAGGTTCGATATCCCTGGCCCGATGATGAAGACCGTACGTGATCCGTCGCTATCGCTTATTGCCTTGAGTGGCCTCGACCCCGCCGGCCAGGTCCTGATGGAAGTCCCACCCATCATGGATAACCGTTCCGCAAAATCTGCTCCTGTCCTGGCCACTTGGCGTATCGGTTTTGCTGACGAATACCTGCGTAACGGTGTGCGTGAAACGGTGGAGCACTCCAATGGTTTTCTCCAGGCCCTGGAGGTGCTAAAGGCTGCCGGCGCTGAAGTGCTGCCAGTGGTGGCGCAGTTACCCGATGCCGCTGCGTATTTCACCCAGGCGTCCAGCAACGAGATCGATGAGCGGGTGAGTGAGCATCGCCTCGACGCGTTGGTGTCCGATGGGCAAAGCCCAGCCTTCCACGGCTTCTGCAAAACCGGATATCCAGGTGTATGCCAGATATTCAACGATGCTACCGATGGCAGCCATGTCGTACTTTGGTTCTATGGCGCACGTTGGGCACGGGACTCACTGTCGGCACTGGTCCGGGTCTATCAGCAGGTCATGCAGGCCGCATACGGTAACGTGCCTGCGAGGTGAGCCCTTTGCGCGGTCAGGCCTATGCCCCGTTGGGTTGAGGCGTGTTCGACGATGTCGAGCCCAGCATCCGTGCTATTAGGCCACGACGGCCGGGTGCGGCATCGACCTGTGCAGCGACAGAGCGGCGCCCGCTCATGCCCCATCCTGGCGCAAACCCCGGGAAAAATACCAAGCCTTCGTGTTCCAGGCGAAACGCCAAGGCAATGCGAACGGCGTCATCCACCTCCTCATGGCTTTCAAAGCGCTGTATGGCGTCCATTCCAACCCCGGCGTGCCGGGCCAGGTCTTCCCGGCTCCAGCCCAATAGCGCGCGAGCCTGGACACTGTGCCGTGGGGTGAACTGATGAAGGACGATTTGCTGATCTACGGTGGTGCTCACTGCCAGAGAGGACATGGGCTTTCTCCAGGATGCCAACGGGGGAGGGCAAACTATACTGTGTTTTTGTACAGTTGTTTTGACCGTTCATCAACTGGATCATTTCCTGGCTGGCCGGCCCGTGATTGACGGGGGCTGCGGGTCATTTCTCCTCCAGCCCCGGCGCCTCGCGGATAAGCAGGTGGTCCAGGTTCTGGATATCGGCACTGAACACGCCGAATGTCTGCTGGGGGTTTTTCTTGCTCGGTACCTGCTTCAACTCCGGCGTCACACCATAGAAGAAGCAATACAACGGGCGTTCACTGTCGACGGCGGCCTTGATCTGTTCCAGGAACGCCTTGCGCTTGCGGTAGTTCTCGATCAGTTTCTTGTTCAGGTAGACGTTGACGGAATACGGTTTTTTGTCGAGCCACACCTTCTTTTCGAAATCGATGCGAAAGCTGCTGGTGTAGTCCTTGATCGCCTTGATCCGGCCCCAGTAGATCAAGCCTTTGTTGTCCTGTAGGTATTCGATCTTCTTGAAAAACGCCCAATAAGTCGCGGTCTGTTCACCGATCTTCAACGGCATGCCCTTGAGCTTGTCTTTGTCATCGATGTTGGACACGTAGCATTCCACCGGGTGGGCAAAGACGCTGGTCTTGTCCGGTGTGGTTTCGCTGGCACTGTGGGATGTATTGGATATTTTCGCAGGCGCTTTCGTCAGATCCTGTGGGATAGCGTCTGCAGAACCTTGGCTGACTGCCTTGCGTTCGTACTGACGCCGAGTCAGCACAAACTCCGACGGGAAGTTCTCCTCGCGCTCATCCTCGGTGTCTCCTGCCACGGCCCTGTGACTGGCGTAGCGGCAACCGTCGATATGCCGGGTGCCGGGCAGGTTCTTGAAATGCGGGGTGCGCAGGTAGTTGACGTTCTTCCCGTTGAACGTACCGAGCACATTGCCCGCCGCAAACGCCGCACGGCAATCATCGTTGGGGCAGAGGAAACTGTCCTTGTCGGAATCGAAGGCGGCAGTTTCGTCGAAATTCAGGTCGCGCACGTCATAGATCGACAGCTTTTCGTCCAGGCTCAGGCAATAGGCTGTGTCGAATTTCATCGGGGCGGGTCCGTGGGAAGGTTCGCTATTAATAGCGGGGTTGTGCGGGTAGCACAAATATCCGGCCTTCCGTCGCGGCAGATCCCCTTCATAAACGACTTTCGGTATGTGACAGAGTAGGCTTGATCACCAGGCTATAGAGCTTTGCAATAGAGCATGAAGCGACTATCCTTTGTTTGCTCTCCTTAAATGAGGTGATCTCATGTCTACTGGAACAGTCTTTACAAATAACCGGACGCAAAATATCCGGATTCCGGCCGAATTGCGTTTCCCTGACGGCGTGAAAACTGTCGAGGTCCGTGCCGTTGGGCGTGATTTGATCATCTCGCCGGTTGAAAACACATGGGACAGTTTTTTCCTTGCTGGCGAATCAGTATCCGATGACTTTATGGCGGAGCGAACTGAACCGGCCCAGCAAGAGAGAGAGTCGTTTGATGATTAAATACATGCTTGATACCAACATTGTGATTTACATCATCAAGCGTAGGCCTATTGAAATACTCGAGAAATTCAATGCCAATGTTGGGCGTCTGGTGATTTCCTCAATCACCTTGGCTGAGCTCATGCATGGGGCCGAAAAAAGCCAGTTTGTTGAGCGAAACACTCGAGCAGTGGAAGATTTCACCTCTCGGCTCGACATCATTCATTACGATGAGAAAGCCGCTTTTCACTACGGCTCAATTCGTTCCGACCTGGAAAAAAAGGGCACCCCCATTGGCGTCAATGACTTGCACATAGCCAGCCATGCCAGAAGCTCTGGCCTGGTACTGGTGACGAACAACGAGGGTGAGTTCAAGCGCGTAAACGGCCTGCTTGTTGAAAACTGGATTGCTGCCTAAGACGTTCGCCAGGCAAGCGTTCAACGTTGCTTGCGACTTCTACGCTTGGCCGAATGAAAATGCCGCCAATGCGCATCCTGCGCCGCCGCCAGCAACTCGCGATCCCCGCGCGTGTCACCCCAGGCCCTTAGCCGATACTCGCCCAAGTCCCCATAAATCGCTTCAAGGCGCAGCACCTTGTTCTCGCAACGGCAGTTGTTACCCGTGAGCCGCCCACTCAACACTCCATCGACCACCTCAAGCTCGGTGCCGATCAACTTGATCCCCAGCCGATCAGCAAAAGGCTGCAACACGATTGCCGGCGAGGCCGAACACAGCGTCACCTCGGCACCTGAGCCAATCTCGTCGGCCACCGACTGCAAACCGGCAGGGCGCATCAGCTTGTTCCAATAGGCCTTGCAGTACTCCTCGGCTTTCTGCTGCACCCAAGCCTTCTCCACACCGGTCATAAAGGTGCGAATCAGTTGGGCCTTGAGTTCATCGCGGCTCATCCGGCGCAACAGGAAGCGCAAGCCCGGCAGCGCCAGCTTGAGCATCCGGCGGTTGAATTCCTGCTTGCCGAAAGCAAACTTGAGGAACGGCACAAAACTGTCGTGGCGGGTCAGGGTGCCGTCGAAGTCGAAGACTGAAAGTACCTTGGCGCCCACTGGGCCGGCTTCTAGCATGTCTGGGTTCACGGGGTGGCCTCGGTCCTATCTACTATTTTCTTGGAGTGCATAAGCGGTGAACTCATCCCGGTCACTCGACCGGTGACAACGCTGATGGCAATTGGGGCACAAGGCTACAGCATTGGAGATGCGATCCGAACCCTTCCGGGCCAGGTGCTTGAGGTGATGTACTTCAAGAAATGGCAAACCGTCCACTGTTTGACCTGTTTCCATAAAAAAAGCCCTGAGTGCGACCTCAGGGCTTTTTAGTTGGCAACTATGAGCTGATCAATCCCAGCTCAACGCCCCACCGGTCTGATACTCAATCACCCGCGTCTCAAAGAAGTTCTTCTCTTTCTTCAAGTCCATGATCTCGCTCATCCACG
>NZ_AOHN01000029.1:0-1023 GCF_000510915.2 Pseudomonas sp. FH4
AAGAACAACGCCTGCCGGCGGAGTACCTGGTAGAGCTGCTGGCCGACGCAATTTACACGGCCATGGTCGAGGTCAATTACGACCTTGTGCGGTGTAAAGAACGATGGAAAGGCGCAGGCGTGCGCAGTGTTGAGTCCGCGGACTCTACCGTACTGCCGGAACGCACTTTCCAGGTCAAGCTGTACAAACGCGCTGTGTACTGCCGCGCAAAGGCGAGCGCGTTAACGCAGTTCGCCACCGTTACACGCCGTGAAAGCGCCGAGAACACCGGCAAGGAAGCCCCGGAGCGGGCGGAAACCTTTCTCGCTTTCAGCCAGCAGGCCGTTCGTGCCCTGCAGGGCCGTGGCCGCATCACGGCGGCCCTGCTGTGATCCAGCTCAAGGCGTTGACCGCCTACCTGATGGAACGCCGACTGGTGGAGCCTGAGCAGTTCGACAGCTGGACCGAACAGGTCAGCCTGGAACTGATCTGGAAACCCGACCGCGACGGCCTGCACATGTCTGACATGCGTTATCGCGCCGTGTTTGCCCTGGAGCGTTTCACCGACCATCCAGCCAGGCTGATGGCCCTGGTCGCCAGTTGGCTGGAAACCCACGACCCCGACCGGCACCGCCACGATCTGCCGGCGCCGCTGTTCGCTGTTGAGCCCCTGGACGCCGACACCTTCGACGTGGAGCTGTCCCTGGAATTCATCGAGCCGCAATACCTGGCCGAAGACCCCACCGGCGAGATCGAGGCGTTCGGCAAGACCTGGGCGTTTATCCCGTTCGATCTTTGGACCGCCGAACAGGGCGAGGTCGATCATGGCGCGTAGCACTCTGGAGCTGGACGCCCGGGGCTACCTGGGCGTGCGCGAGCAACTGGCGCTGCTGAGTCTGCCGCCGCAGTTGCGCCGGCGTTTGCTCAACAACGTGACCAAGCGCGTGCGGACCATGAGCCGTAAGCGCGTGCGCGATCAGCAGAACCTGGACGGTTCACCTTTCGAGGCCCGCAAGGGATCGAGCAAGGGCAAAAAGAAGATGG
>NZ_AOHN01000030.1:0-61122 GCF_000510915.2 Pseudomonas sp. FH4
GAGGCTGCTAGCTGAAACTGTCCAACTTTTCGGGGGCAGTCCATTTGTTCTATGTCAGGCAGGAAAACTCAGGCCGGCTGATCCAGCTCCAACTCCACACCCAACTGGCGCGACAGGCACGGCCAGCGCTTCCACGCGGCTTCCGTTGCCGGGCTTTTGAGTTGCTCGCGATAGGCTTCGACGGACTCCAGGGCGAAGCTCTCTTCATTGAGCATTTCATCCACCGCCAGGTGCACGGCCTCGTCCAGCTGATTGGCGAAATCTTCACCGATCAGTTGGTGGGCAATCACGTTGGCCACGGTGGTGTCCGCAGGAATCAACGGCTGGCCGAAATGCTTGATATACAGATCGTTTACTTCTTCTACCAGCCGGTGGGCCAGGTAGGCTTCGTCCAGCAGGCCGTTCAGGCCTTCATGAGCCGCCAGGATGGCGGGCGGCTGGAGAAAGAAATGCTCGGCGATTTTCAGCACCGGCTTGATCTGGCTTTCAATCCCGGCTTCCCGGGCCACGTCGTTGGCGGCATCCAGCAGGTCCGGGACCTGATCGATGTAGGCGGTGACGAAACGCGTCATCACGGCATTACGATCACCCTCGGCCAGGGAAATGGCCGAGTGCAGGTGGGGTAACTGAGCGTCCAGTTGTTTAGCCAATTGGCCGGTGGACGCTTCATGTTGATGGGCACGGGAAATCTGCTCGCGCAATGCGGCGGTGTTCATGAAAGCTCCAGGAATACGGGCGTAGGAAAGGGGACTGCATAAGGTAGCTCGTTTATACGAGCCCCTAAGACGCATTTGTCATAATTATTTCATGGTTATGCGCCGCTGTTATATCGAAATGCCATCGTTCGTCGGATAGGCCCTGAATATGCTGGCCGGCTAGCGCCGTTCGTCTCTTTTTACTGATTTGCCCCCACACATTGCGGGGTCGCAGTCGCTGTCTATACTCGGGTTTGTACGTAATTAGCTGATGACGCCCGACTGCATTAGGCAGGCAAGGCTTGGCGGATGTAAGCAGTTTGGAAGCCGCCCCCTTGGCCGCAGGTGCAAACCGGCGGGATAACAAGAACGATAAGGGGAACCCGCAATGACGCGACATCCACATGTTTGGATGGGCTTACTCTTGTGGTCAGTATTCAGCCAGGCGCAGGCCGCCTGGACGGTGAATATGGCACCAGGGGCCACTGAAGTCAGTCACGCCGTGTTCGACCTGCACATGACCATTTTCTGGATCTGTGTGGTGATCGGCATCATCGTGTTTGGCGCCATGTTCTGGTCGATGATTGTGCATCGACGCTCTACGGGCCAGGTGGCGGCCAAGTTCCACGAAAGTACCACGGTCGAGATTCTCTGGACCGTCGTGCCCCTGCTGATCCTCGTCGCCATGGCCATTCCGGCGACCAAGACCCTGATCAACATCTACGACAGCAGTGAGTCGGATATCGATATCCAAGTCACCGGCTACCAGTGGAAGTGGCACTACAAATACCTGGGCCAGGACGTCGAGTTCTTCAGCAACCTGGCCACCCCCGCCGAGCAGATCCAGAACAAGGCCACCAAGGGCGAACACTACCTGCTGGAAGTCGACCAGCCGCTGGTGCTGCCGGTGGGCGCCAAGGTGCGCTTTTTGGTGACCGCGGCCGACGTGATCCATTCCTGGTGGGTGCCAGCGTTTGCGGTCAAGCGCGATGCCATCCCCGGCTTCGTCAACGAGGCCTGGACCCGGGTCGAGAAGCCCGGCATCTACCGTGGCCAGTGCGCAGAGCTGTGCGGCAAGGACCACGGGTTCATGCCCATCGTGGTCGAGGTCAAGTCCAAGGCCGACTACGAAGCCTGGCTCGGCGAGCGCAAGGTCGAGGCTGCCAAGCTCAAGGAGCTGACCTCCAAGGAGTGGACACTTGAAGAGCTGGTGGCGCGTGGCGACAAGGTCTACCACACCACCTGCGTGGCCTGTCACCAGGCCGAAGGCCAGGGCCTGCCGCCGATGTTCCCGGCGCTCAAGGGCTCGAAAATCGCCACCGGACCTGCGGTAGATCATCTGAGCATCGTCTACCACGGCAAGCCCGGTACCGCGATGGCGGCGTTCGGCAAGCAGCTGTCGGAAGTCGATATTGCGGCGGTCGTGACCTACGAGCGCAACGCCTGGGGCAACAACAAAGGCGACATGGTCACGCCTAAAGACGTGCTGGCCATCAAACAGGCGGAAAGCAAATGAACCTCTTCATTGCGTATGCCCTGAACCGCCCCGCCCATCCGCTTGCAGGAGAACGGCCATGAGCACTGTGATCGACGACCACGGTCATGCCGCTGACCACGCCCACGGCCCCGCCAAGGGCTTGATGCGCTGGGTGCTGACCACCAACCACAAAGATATCGGGACCATGTACCTGTGGTTCAGCTTCGCCATGTTCCTGCTCGGCGGTTCGTTCGCCATGGTGATCCGGGCCGAGTTGTTCCAGCCAGGTTTGCAGATCGTCGAGCCGGCATTCTTCAACCAGATGACCACCATGCACGGCTTGATCATGGTGTTTGGCGCGGTGATGCCGGCGTTTGTCGGCCTGGCCAACTGGATGATCCCGCTGATGATCGGCGCGCCGGACATGGCCTTGCCACGTATGAACAACTTCAGTTTCTGGCTGCTGCCGGCGGCGTTCCTGCTGCTGGTCTCGACCCTGTTTTCCCCGGGCGGCGGGCCGAATTTCGGCTGGACCTTCTACGCCCCGCTCTCCACCACCTATGCCCCGGAAAGCGTGACGTTCTTTATCTTCGCCATCCACCTGATGGGGATCAGCTCGATCATGGGCGCGATCAACGTGGTCGCCACCATCCTCAACCTGCGTGCGCCCGGCATGACCTTGATGAAGATGCCGCTGTTTGTCTGGACCTGGCTGATCACCGCGTTCTTGCTGATCGCGGTGATGCCGGTACTGGCCGGTTGCGTGACCATGATGCTGATGGATATCCACTTCGGCACCAGCTTCTTCAGCGCCGCCGGTGGTGGTGACCCGGTATTGTTCCAGCATGTGTTCTGGTTCTTCGGCCACCCCGAGGTGTACATCATGATCCTGCCGGCCTTCGGTGCTGTCAGTTCGATCATCCCGACCTTCTCGCGCAAGCCGCTGTTTGGCTACACCTCGATGGTCTACGCCACGGCAAGCATCGCGTTCCTGTCGTTTATCGTGTGGGCGCACCATATGTTCGTGGTGGGCATTCCGCTGGTGGGCGAGTTGTTCTTCATGTACGCCACGTTGCTGATCGCCGTGCCCACCGGGGTCAAGGTGTTCAACTGGGTCAGCACCATGTGGCAAGGCTCGCTGACCTTCGAGACGCCGATGCTGTTTGCCGTGGCCTTCGTGATCCTGTTCACCATCGGCGGCTTTTCCGGGCTGATGCTGGCCATCGCCCCGGCGGATTTCCAGTATCACGACACCTACTTTGTGGTGGCGCACTTCCATTACGTACTGGTACCTGGGGCGATCTTCGGGATCTTCGCCTCGGCCTACTACTGGCTGCCGAAATGGACCGGCCACATGTACGACGAAACCCTGGGCAAGCTGCATTTCTGGCTGTCGTTCGTGGGGATGAACATGGCGTTCTTCCCGATGCATTTCGTCGGGCTGGCCGGCATGCCGCGCCGGGTGCCGGACTACAACCTGCAGTTCGCCGACTTCAATATGGTGTCGTCGATTGGCGCCTTCATGTTTGGCGCCACGCAGATTTTCTTCCTGTTTATCGTGATCAAGTGCATCCGTGGCGGCAAGCCGGCGCCGGCCAAGCCGTGGGATGGTGCCGAAGGGCTGGAGTGGAGCATTCCTTCGCCGGCGCCGTACCACACCTTCACCACGCCGCCGGAGGTCAAATGAACAGCGGCCGCCCACCTGTAGGAGCGAGCTTGCTCGCGAAGGGCGTGAACGATAACGCGGGTTGCCTGGATAAACGCGGCGCGCTCTGGTTTTTCGCGAGCAAGCTCGCTCCTACAGAACCGTCACGCGGGGGTGGGCGCCATGGCTGATTCCGTGCCCCTCAACCGCCTGGTCACGCGCCTGCTGATTCTGGTGCTGGCGATGTTCGCCTTTGGCTTTGCCCTGGTGCCGATCTACGACGTGATGTGCAAGGCGTTCGGTATCAATGGCAAGACCGCCGGGCAGTACGAAGGCTCGCAAGTGGTCGATCCGTCGCGCCAGGTGCGGGTGCAGTTCCTGTCGACCAATGCCATCGATATGGTCTGGGAATTCCACTCCAAGGCCGACGAAATCGTGGTCAACCCTGGCGCGGTCAACGAGATGGTGTTCGTGGCCTTCAACCCCAGCAACAAGCCGATGACGGCCCAGGCGATCCCGAGTATTTCCCCGGCCGAAGCGGCGATGTACTTCCACAAGACCGAGTGTTTTTGCTTCACCCAGCAAGTGCTGCAGCCGGGGGAGCGCATCGAGATGCCGGTGCGCTTCATTGTCGATCGCGACATGCCCAAGGATGTGAAGCATTTGACCCTGGCGTACACGCTGTTCGATATCACTGCGCGCCAACCGCCCGTGGCTGTCCATACCGGCGGCTAGGCGTGCCTGCGGGCTCGATTAGGAGAACGGATACATGTCGACTCATGATACGTACTACGTACCAGCGCAAAGCAAGTGGCCAATAATTGCCACGTTTGGGCTGCTGATCACCGTGTATGGCCTGGGATTGTGGTTCAACGACCTCAAGGCTGCGCGCCCGGAATCCCACGGGCCGCTGATCTTTTTCGTCGGCAGCCTGCTGCTGGCCTACATGATGTTTGGCTGGTTTGGCGCAGTGATCAAGGAAAGCCGCGCCGGCCTCTACAGCGCGCAGATGGACCGCTCGTTCCGCTGGGGCATGACCTGGTTCATCTTTTCCGAGGTGATGTTTTTTATCGCGTTCTTCGGCGCGCTGTTCTATGTGCGGCATCTGTCGGCGCCGTGGTTGGCCGGTGAAGGCTCCAAGGGCATTGCGCACATGCTGTGGCCGAATTTCGAGTTCGCCTGGCCGTTGCTCAACAACCCGGACCCCAAGCTGTTCCCGGCGCCTGAAGGCACCATCAGCCCGTGGGGCTTGCCGCTGGTCAACACCATCTTGCTGGTGAGCTCCAGCGTGACCATCACCATCGCCCACCACGCCTTGCGCAAGGGCCATCGCGGCGCGCTGAAAATCTGGTTGGCGCTCACCGTGTTGCTGGGGGTGGCGTTCCTCGGGTTCCAGGCCGAGGAATATATCCACGCCTATAAAGAGCTCGGCCTGACCCTTGGCTCCGGGGTGTATGGCGCGACCTTCTTCATGTTGACCGGGTTCCACGGTGCCCACGTAACCATCGGCACGATTATTTTGTTCGTGATGCTGATGCGCATCCTCAAGGGGCATTTCAATGCCGAGCACCAGTTCGGCTTTGAGGCGGCCAGTTGGTATTGGCACTTTGTGGATGTGGTGTGGATCGGTTTGTTTTTCTTTGTCTACGTGCTGTAGCGGGTTTACCAGGGCGCGTGGGACACCAGCTGGCCGCTGAAGAACCCCAAGGTGATCAGCACCAGGGTAATCACGGCCAGCACCACGCGCACGGTCAAGGCAGTGACAAGACGATTGGAGTGGCCTTCGTCCTTGACCAGAAAGAACAAGCCACTGAACAGGCTCACAACGGTAGCGATCAGCATCAGGGCAATAGCGGCTTTGAGCATGGTCAGGCTCCAGGGCTCTTTTTTTGAGGGGCGGGCAATGAGATTCAGTATAGCCAGCGCTGCATCGATCTTCGCGGCAACGCCATGAAACGCTTTCGCCCCGGGATTGCGCCGACGCTGGTGGTGCTCGTGCTGCTGCCGTTGATGGTGTTTCTCGGTTTCTGGCAACTGTCCCGTGGCCAGGAAAAACAGGCGCTGCTCCAGAGTTACGCCGAGCGCCGGGCGGCACCGCCTATCAGTGTTGAACAGTTGGATGCGGTGGCTGATCCGGCCTTTCGCCGGGTGCAGTTGCGCGGGCAGCTCGACGCCAGGCACAGCGTATTACTGGATAACCGCATGCGTGACGGCAAGGCCGGCGTCGAGTTGCTGCAACCCTTTCATGACCAGGCCAGCGGCCAGTGGCTGTTGCTCAATCGAGGCTGGCTGGCGTGGCCGGATCGACGCACGCCGCCGGCCTTCACCACGCCCGACCAGCCTTTGAACATCAACGCCTGGGTGTATGTCGCGCCAGGCGAGACGTTCCAGTTGCATGCCGACCCGGCAGCCGCGCAATGGCCGCGCTTGTTGACGGCGCTGCATCCACAGGCGCTTTGGGCTGAGTTGGACCGTAGCGGGTTTGCCTTTGAACTGCGGGCCGAAGCCGGCCCCGCGACCTATGAAACCCAGTGGCCGGTAGTGGCCATGGGGCCGGAAAAACACGTGGGGTATGCCGTGCAGTGGTTCGCCATGGCGCTGGCGCTGCTGGGTCTTTACCTCTACCTCGGATGGCACAACGCAAGGGAGAAGCACCATGGGAGCGGCCATGAATCCACTCAACATGTCTGATACGCCAGCAGCGCCCAACCGGCGCAAGGGGCGCTGGCAATTGATCCTGATCCTGATGATGGTGATCGGCCCGATGGTGCTGGCGACCCTGATGTACAAGTGGCAGTTCTGGGTGCCGGACAATCGCAGTGATCACGGCGAGATGATCGGCAATGGCCAGACCCGTGCCGATATCGGTGTGCAGGCTGACGAGGACCGCTGGCAGCTGTTGGTGACGGCGCCTGCGGCCTGCACTGCCGATTGCCAGCAATTGGTCTACCTCGCGCGCCAACTGCAGATCGGCCTGGGCCGTGATGCGTCCCGCGCCAGTCATGCCTTGGCCAGCGCGCAGCCCGTCAGCACCGAATACGAGGCCAAGCTGAAAGCCGAATACCCGCAATTACAGCGTTTCCCCCTGGACCTGCCGACCTTCAAGCAAAACGCTGCCGCGCCCGGCGATGCCCAGCTGTGGATCGTCGACCCCCACGGCAACCTGGTGCTGCGCTATGACGCACGGGTCAAGGGCAAGGACTTGCTCAACGACCTGCGCCACCTGCTGAAACTGTCGAATATCGGATAAGGGCATCGTCATGGCCAAACCTGGATTTCGCCTCGCGTTGTTTGCCACGTTGCTGGCGCTGATTGTCGTGCTGCTTGGCGCCTACACCCGCCTGACCCATGCCGGCCTCGGTTGTCCGGATTGGCCGGGCTGCTACGGCTTTATCAGCGTGCCTAAAAGCGAGGCCCAGTTGGCCCATGCCGAGTTGCATTTCCCGGACACGCCGGTGGAGGCCGACAAAGGCTGGAACGAGATGATCCACCGCTATGCGGCGGGCACCCTGGGGCTGCTGATCGCGTTGCTGGCCACCCGCGCCTGGACCCATCGCCGGCATCCGGGGCAGCCCTTGAAGCTGCCGCTGTTCCTGCTGGCGGTGGTCTTCGCCCAGGCGGCCTTTGGCATGTGGACGGTGACACTCAAGCTCTGGCCGCAGGTGGTCACCGGGCATTTGCTGGGTGGGTTTGCGACGTTGAGCCTGCTGTTCTTGCTGACCCTGCGTTTGTCCGGGGTGTTGCCGGCGCTGATCGTACCCAGGCGCTTGCAGTACTGGGCCACGGCTGGCCTGGTATTGGTGATCGGGCAGGTGGCCCTGGGTGGTTGGGTCAGCTCCAACTATGCGGCGGTGGCCTGTATCGACTTGCCGACCTGTCATGGGGAGTGGTGGCCGGCGGCGGACTTTGCCAATGGCTTTCACCTGACCCAGCATATCGGCCCCAACTATCTGGGCGGGCAACTGGACAGCGACGCACGCACGGCGATTCACCTGACCCATCGCATGGGCGCGCTGGCGGTCACCGTGGTGCTGCTGGGGCTGGCCTGGCAGCTCAAGGCGGTGGGCATGACGCGCCTTGCCGGGTTGCTGCTGGTGGCGCTCGCGGTACAGATCGGCCTGGGCCTGAGCAATGTGTACTTTCATTTGCCGCTGCCGGTGGCAGTCGCCCATAACGCCGGCGGTGCTGCATTGCTGCTGACCCTGGTTTTGGTCAATTACCACGCCCGTACCAGCCTGGTCCGGGTCCGCCATCAAGTGCCGTTCGGTTGGCGCTTCAGCCCGCGTAAACACGTTTCGGGCCTGACCACCCTTAAAGGAGAGATGCCATGGCGACCTTGATTGGCGAGCGTCACAGCCAGGCGATCTGGCGTGACTATTTGGAGCTGACCAAGCCCAAGGTGGTGGTGTTGATGCTCATCACCTCGCTGGTGGGCATGTTTCTCGCCACCCGCGCCGGTGTGCCGTGGACGGTGCTGATTTTTGGCAACCTGGGGATTGCCCTGTGTGCCGGTGGCGCGGCAGCGGTCAACCATGTGGTGGATCGACGGATTGACGCGGTCATGGCGCGCACCCATAAGCGGCCCCTGGCCGAGGGGCGGGTTTCGCCGGCCGCCGCGCTGACCTTTGCCCTGGCGCTGGCCGTGGCCGGGCTGGCGTTGCTGCTGGCGTTTACCAACCCATTGGCGGCCTGGCTGACGCTGGCTTCGTTGCTGGGCTACGCGGTGATCTATACCGGCTTTCTCAAGCGCGCGACACCGCAGAACATCGTGATCGGCGGCCTGGCTGGCGCCGCGCCGCCTTTGCTCGGGTGGGTGGCGGTCACCGGCCATGTCAGCGCCGAGCCACTGTTGCTGGTACTGATCATCTTCGCCTGGACCCCGCCGCACTTCTGGGCCCTGGCCATTCATCGCAAGGAGGAATACGCCAAGGCCGATATCCCGATGCTGCCGGTGACCCACGGTGAGCACTACACCAAAGTGCATATCCTGCTCTACACCTGCGCGTTGCTGGCAGTGAGCCTGATGCCCTATGTGATCCATATGAGCGGGCTGTTGTACCTCGGTTGCGCACTGGTTCTGGGCGCGCGCTTTCTGCAATGGGCCTGGGTGCTGTACCGTGGCAGTCGGCCGCACGCGGCGATCAATACCTTCAAGTACTCTATCTGGTACCTGTTCCTGCTATTTATCGCCCTGCTCGTAGACCACTACTTATTGTTGAACCTATGACTCGAACTCAAAAAACTGTCTTTATCCTGGTGGCCCTGGTGGCGTTGATCATGGGCCTGACCGTCAACAAAGTACTGTCCGGCAAGGGCCAGGGCGACCCGACGGCGCTGATCGACGCAGGCATTATCCTGTTGCCGCAAAGCCGCCAACTGCCGCCCGTGACCATGACCAACCAGGACGGCCAGCCAGTGCTGGTCAATGAGTTGAAGGGAAAGTGGAGTGTGCTGTTCTTCGGTTATACCTTCTGCCCGGACATCTGCCCGACCACCCTCGCCCAACTGCGCCAGATCAAGAGCGAGCTGCCCAAGGACGTGGTGGATAAGCTGCAGGTGATCCTGGTCAGCGTTGATCCGCATCGCGATACCCCGACGCAGCTCAAGCAATACCTGGGCTACTTCGATCCGCAATTTGCAGGCCTGACCGGCGCGAATGTGGAGGATGTGCAGAAGGTGTCGAATGCGGTGAGCATTCCGTTCATTCCAGCCGATACCAGCAAGCCGAACTATACGGTCGACCATAGCGGCAACCTGGCGCTGATCGGCCCGGATGGCACCCAGCGTGGGTTTATCCGCGCGCCGTTGAACAACCAGAAGCTGGTGGCGCAGTTGCCGGGGTTGTTGCAGCGCAACTAGTTCTGGAGCAAATCCAGCCGACAACACAGATCAACTGTGGGAGCTGGCTTGCCTGCGATAGCGTCAGGTCAGCCAGCCTTTTGGTCGCTGATCCACCGCTATCGCAGGCAAGCCAGCTCCCACATTCGATCTCCAGTGTTTTGGAGATAGTGCTCGATCAGAACGCCGGCAGAATCGCGCCTTTGTACTTCTCGTTGATGAATTTCTTCACTTCTGGGGTGTGCAGGGCTTTGACCAGCTTTTGCACCGCGTCCGAATCCTTGTTGTCCTCACGGGTCACCAGGATGTTGACGTAAGGCGAGTCGCTACCTTCGATCGCCAGGGCATCCTTGGAGGGATCCAGCTTGGCTTCCAGGGCGTAGTTGGTGTTGATCAGCGCCAGGTCGACCTGGGTCAGCACGCGCGGCAGGGTGGCGGCTTCCAGTTCGCGGAATTTCAGGCCTTTTTCGTTGCCGGTGATGTCCTTGATGGTCGACAGGATATCGGTCGGGTTCTTCAAGGTGATCAGGCCCTTGCTGGCCAGCAGCAACAGCGCGCGGCCGCCGTTGGTGGCGTCGTTGGGGATGACCACGTTGGCGCCGTTTGGCAGCTCGGCCAGGGTCTTGTACTTGCTGGAGTACGCGCCCAGGGGTTCCAGGTGCACGCCGGCCACACTCACAAGGTGAGTGCCCTTGGCCTTGTTGAACTCATCCAGGTACGGCTGGTGCTGGAAGAAGTTGGCGTCCAGGCGCTTCTCGGCCACTTGTACGTTCGGCTGCACGTAGTCGGTGAACACTTTGACCTTCAGGTCCACGCCTTGCGCGGCCAGGGCCGGCTTCACGAATTCAAGGATCTCGGCATGCGGCACCGGTGTGGCGGCGACCGTCAGGGTCTCGGCGGCATGGGCGGAAAACGCGGCAACCGCGGCGAAAGCAACCAGTAGTTTTTTCATCCAACAAGCTCCTTGTTCGGGCATCTGCCGGCGGGGGCCGGCAATGGCCGTTATTTTCGTGAGTAGTGTGTCACCAGCTTATCGCCGATGGTTTGCAGAATCTGTACCAGCACAATCAACATCACCACGGTGACGACCATCACGTCATCCTGGAAACGCTGGTACCCATAACGGATCGCCAGGTCGCCCAGGCCACCGGCACCCACCACACCCGCCATGGCGGTGTAGCCCACCAGGGCAATGGCGGTCACGGTGATTGCTGCAATGATGCCGGGCTTTGCCTCGGGCAGCAGCGCCTTGGTGATGATCTGCCGGGTGGTCGCGCCCATGGCCTGGGTCGCCTCGATGATGCCGCGATCGACCTCGCGCAGGGCGGTTTCCACCAGCCGGGCGAAGAACGTCGAAGCGCCTACCACCAGCGGTGGAATGGCGCCGGCGACACCCAGCGAAGTACCCGTGAGGAACACCGTCGTCGGGATCATCACAATCAGCAGGATGATAAACGGCAGGGAGCGGATGGCGTTGACCACAAAGGCCAGGGCGGCATAGGTGGTTTTCTGCTCCAGCAACTGCCGTGGGCTGAACAGAAACAGCAGGATACCCAGCGGCAGGCCCACCAGTACGGTGAAAAACAGCGAGGTGCTGAGCATCAGCATGGTGTCGCTGGTGGCCACCCAGATATCAGCCCAGTCGACGTTGTCGAAATAATGCAGTAACACGTCCATTAACGCAGGACCTCCATGTGCACATCGGCTGCGGTAAAGCGTGCGAATGCCGCTTCCATGTCACCGCCGGTGATGGCCAGGGTCAGTTGCCCGTAAGGGGTATCTTTTATGTGGTCGATGCGACCGGCAAGGATGCTGTAGTCCACGCCCGTTTCGCGGGCTACGGTACCCAGCAGTGGCGCGTAGGTCGCTTCGCCCTGGAACGTCAGGCGTACGATGCGCCCAGGTACATGGGCGAAGACATCACGCTGCTCGCCTTCATCGACTTGCTCGGCTTCCTGCACGAACCGTTTGGTGGTCGCGTGCGTGGGGTGCAGGAACACCTGGGCAACCGGGCCTTGCTCGACGATCACACCGGCATCCATCACCGCGACCTGGTCGCAGACACGGCGGATCACGTCCATTTCATGGGTGATCAACACGATCGTCAGGTTCAGCTCGCGGTTGATCTCGGCCAGCAGTTGCAGGACCGAGGCGGTGGTCTGCGGGTCAAGGGCGCTGGTGGCCTCGTCGCACAGCAGGATCTTGGGCTTGGTGGCCAGGGCGCGGGCGATGCCGACGCGCTGCTTCTGGCCGCCGGACAACTGCGCCGGGTACTTCTTGGCGTGGTCGGCCAGGCCGACACGGTCCAGTAGTTCGGCCACGCGTGCATCGATCTCGCGGCGCGACAACTCGCCCGCCAGGGTCAGCGGCAGCGCGACGTTGTCGGCGACGGTCTTGGAGGCCAGCAGGTTGAAGTGCTGGAAGATCATCCCGACCTGTTGCCGGAAACGGCGCAGGCCGTTGGCATCCAGGGCGGTGACTTCTTCGCCGTCGACCTTGATCTGGCCGCCCGAAGGTTCTTCCAGACGGTTTATCAGGCGCAGCAGAGTACTTTTTCCCGCACCAGAGTGGCCAATCAGGCCGAACACCTGGCCGTTCTCGACGCGCAGGCTGGTGGGGTGCAGTGCGGGGATATCCTTGCCGGCGACCCGGTAGGTTTTATGGACGTTATGAAACTCGATCACGTAGCGAACCTTGTGGGGCGCATTGAAAAGGGATCAGCGGTTAGCCGGGCGCGCATTTTAGCCTGTCCATCTAGTGTTTCTTAGCATTTATTTCGTATTCAACCAGTGATTTGGCAATAACGCGATCAAAGGTCATAAAAAAGGAACGGTCAAAAACCGTGTCAGTCACTACTTAGGCAACTCGATTTCCCAGGTGCCGTGCCTGGGGTTTTGCTCAAACGAGCCAGGGACCGCTCTGGCCTACGCAAACGAGGAGTTTTGTCTGATGAGTACCAAGAAACCCGCAAGGGCGGCCAAGAGCGAGCTTGCCGGCACCGATACCCTGGACCGTGGCAACACCAATGCCAAGCTGCAAAGCCTGGAAAAATTCCGTTCCGACGCCACTGGCCAGGCGCTGCGCACCAATCAGGGGGTGAAAATCTCCGATAACCAGAACAGCCTGAAGGCCGGCGCTCGCGGGCCTTCGCTGCTGGAAGATTTCATCATGCGTGAAAAGATCACGCACTTTGACCACGAGCGTATTCCGGAGCGCATCGTGCACGCCCGCGGTGTGGGGGCTCATGGTTACTTTCAATCCTACGAGAACCATTCGGCGCTGACCAAGGCCGGTTTCCTACGCGACCCTGGGCATAAAACGCCGGTATTCGTACGCTTTTCCACGGTGCAAGGGCCGCGCGGTTCGGGCGATACCGTGCGCGATGTGCGCGGCTTTGCGGTGAAGTTCTACACAGAGGAAGGCAACTTCGATCTGGTCGGCAACAACATGCCGGTGTTCTTTATCCAGGACGCCATCAAGTTCCCGGACTTTGTCCATGCGGTAAAACCCGAGCCCCATAACGAAATGCCCACGGGCGGTTCGGCTCACGATACGTTCTGGGACTTTGTGTCGCTGGTACCGGAATCGGCGCATATGGTGATCTGGGCCATGTCCGACCGGGCGATCCCGAAAAGCCTGCGCAGTATGCAGGGGTTTGGCGTGCACACCTTTCGCCTGATCAATGCCGAAGGCCAGTCCAACTTCGTCAAGTTTCATTGGCGTCCTACGGTGGGCACCTGCTCGTTGGTGTGGGATGAGGCGCAAAAACTCGCAGGCAAGGACACTGACTTCCACCGACGTGACTTGTGGGAGTCCATCGAGGGCGGTGACTATCCCGAGTGGGAGCTGGGGGTGCAGGTCATTCCTGAAGAAAACGAGCATAAGTTCGATTTCGATATTCTTGACCCGACCAAGCTGATCCCCGAAGAGCTGGTGCCGATCATGCCGCTGGGCAAGATGGTGCTCAATCGCAACCCGGACAACTATTTTGCCGAGACCGAGCAGGTGGCTTTCTGCCCTGGTCATATCGTGCCGGGTATCGACTTCTCCAATGACCCGCTGTTGCAAGGTCGGCTGTTTTCCTACACCGATACGCAGATCAGTCGTCTAGGTGGCCCGAACTTTCATGAGTTGCCGATCAATAGGCCAGTAGCGCCGTTTCATAACGGCCAGCGTGATGCGATGCACCGCTCCACCATCGACAAGGGGCGTGCGTCCTACGAGCCGAACTCGATCGATGGCGGCTGGCCGAAAGAAACCCCGCCGGCAGCGCAAGACGGCGGTTTCGAGTCCTACCCGGAGCGCATCGACGCGCACAAGATTCGCCAGCGCAGTGAGTCTTTCGGCGATCACTTTTCCCAGGCGCGCCTGTTCTTCAACAGCATGAGCCAGCACGAGCAGGAGCACATCATCGCGGCCTACAGCTTTGAACTGGGCAAGGTCGAGCGTGAGTTTATCCGGGCGCGCCAGGTGAATGAGATCCTGGCCAATATCGATCTGGGACTGGCCAAGCGCGTGGCGCAGAACCTGGGCCTGCCAGCGCCGAAAAAAGGCACCGTGCCGGTGCGCAAGACTGCGCCAGAGCGCTCGCCGGCCTTGAGCCAGGCCAACCTGCTGTCGGGGGATATCAAGACGCGCAAGGTGGCGATCCTGGCGGCCAACGGTGTTGATGGTGTCGCGATTGCTGCACTGAAAAAGGCGCTGGCCGCGCAAGGTGCCCATGCCAAATTGCTGGGGCCGACCTCGGCGCCGGTGACCACCGCAGACGGTAAGAGCCTGGCGGTGGATGCTTCGATGGAAGGCTTGCCGTCGGTCGCGTTCGACGCAGTGTTTGTGCCGGGTGGGGCGAAGTCGATCCAGACGTTGAGCGGTGATGGCGTGGCGTTGCATTACCTGCTGGAGGCGTACAAGCATTTGAAGGCGATTGCGTTGGCCGGTGAAGCGAAGCAGTTGCTGGGCGTGTTGAAGCTGGAAGCGGATGCGGGGTTGATTGTTGGCGGGGATGCCAAGGCGTTGAAGGCGTTTTTTGTGGCAATTGCCCAGCATCGGGTTTGGGGGCGCGAGCCTCGGGCCAAGGCGGTTCCGGCCTGATCTTGTAGGAGCCAGCCTGCTCGCGAAGACCGCCAACGATAGCGCAGAGCTGTCAGTTAGCCTGCGGTGGCTATTGGTTTTTCGCGAGCAAGCTCGCTCCTACAGGGGTTGGCGTCAGTCCGCCTTGCGCGGAATCAGCACAACCTGGGCCGGAATATGCTTGAGGATCTGCCGGTGGATCTTCAGGTCGTAGCCTGAGTCGAGGCGTTTCACCCGCTTGGTCAGCAGCGTGTTCAGCCACGGGTAATCCTCGGTGCGCGGCACCTGGATGCTCACATCACACTGGTAATTCACCACATCGGTGGCGATGGCATCCAGTTGATGGCGCAACTCCTGAATATCCGTGAGGTTCAGCGCAACCGTGGTGCTCTCGGCAGTGGGGTCGATCACCTTGGCCGGTGGCTTGGCTTCGGCGGCCTTGAGGGCGGCTTCGGCTTTATCCAGCTCGGCCTTGCGTGCGTGGGCGATGGCGCTGTTGACCCCACCCGTCAGCGCTGGCGCCTTGGGCATCAAGGCGCGGGCGCGGCTCAGGGCGGTGGCGGCGGCGTTGACATCACCTTTTTGCAGGACGATCTGGCTGCGCTGCAAATAGGCTTCGGCCAACTGACGTTGATAAGGCTCCAGGGCCGGGTCGTCGGGCGACTGGGCCTGCAACGCAGCCAGTTGGTCCTCGGCGGTGGCCAGCTCGCTGCTGGCCAGGTTTTGTTCCAGTTGTGCAATGGCCGCAGCGCGCGCATCCGGAACCTCAGGGGCGACGGGCGGGGTGCTTTGGCAGGCGCCCAGCAGCAGGGAAAATGCGGCAAGGAGCAGATAACGGGAGGTGAACGGCTTCATTCCTGCGACTCTCTAATTGCGCAAAAAGCGAGCAAGTCTACACCCCTCGACGGGGCAGGACAAAACTCAGCAGAAACAGTGCGGCGGCCGTGACCACAATCGACGGCCCGGCCGGGGTGTCCTTGAACCAGGACAGCGCCAGGCCGCCACACACGGCAAGCATCCCCAGCAGACTGGCGCCGACCGCCATCTGTTCCGGCGAGCGTGCATGACGCTGGGCGGCGGCGGCGGGGATGATCAATAGCGACGTGATCAACAATACGCCGACAATCTTCATTGCGACAGCAATCACCACGGCAATCAGCAACATCAGGGTCATGCGCAGTGCTGGCACAGGCAAGCCTTCGACGGTGGCCAGTTGTTCGTGGACGGTAATTGCCAGCAGCGGGCGCCACAGGGCCACCAACAGGATCAATACAGCAGCGCTGCCGCCGAGAATCCAGGCCAGGTCCGTGGGGCTGATCGCCAGCAGGTCGCCGAACAGATAGGCCATCAGGTCGATACGCACTTCGTGCATAAAGCTCAGGACTACCAGGCCCAGGGACAGCGTGCTGGGCGCGAGGATCCCCAGCAGGGTGTCCGACGCCAGGGGCTGGCGCTGTTGCAGGGTCACCAGCAGCACGGCGAGCAGCAGGCAGCCGACGGTCACTGCGATGGTCGGGCTGACGTCCAGCAAAAAGCCCAGGGCCACGCCGAGCAGGGCCGCGTGGGACAAGGTATCGCCAAAGTAGGCCATGCGCCGCCAGACCACGAACGAGCCCAGCGGGCCCGCCACCAGCGCCAAGGCCAAGCCTGCGAGCAGGGCGTAGAGCAGAAAATCAGCCATGCTTGCAGCTATCTCCGTGGACGTGGGTATGAGGGGTAGTCGGATCGGCAACCACGGCGCCATGCAGGTCATGGGCATGGTCGT
The DNA here is from genome assembly GCF_000510915.2 of Pseudomonas sp. FH4. Lineage (NCBI taxonomy): Bacteria > Pseudomonadati > Pseudomonadota > Gammaproteobacteria > Pseudomonadales > Pseudomonadaceae > Pseudomonas > Pseudomonas sp. FH4. The sequence goes on from NZ_AOHN01000030.1 coordinate 16,491, forward strand.
GATGGTGGTGATAAATCGCCAGGCTCTGGGCGTTCTTGCCGAACAGTTCGACGAAGGCCGGGTCGCCGCTGACCTGTTCCGGGTGGCCGGAGCAGCAGACGTGGCGATTGAGGCATACCACCTGGTCAGTGGTGCTCATCACCAGGTGCAGATCGTGGGACACCATCAGCACGCCGCAGCCATGGCGGTCGCGCAGGCGGGTGATCAGGCTGTACAGCTCGGCCTGGCCGGCGACGTCGACGCCCTGCACGGGTTCGTCGAGTACCAGCAGCTCAGGTTCGCGCAACAGGGCGCGCGCCAGCAGGACGCGCTGCATTTCACCGCCGGAGATGCTTTGCACCGGGCTGTCGATCACCTGTTCGGCGCCGACTTCCTTGAGCGCGGCCAGGGCCCGGGCGCGATCCACGCCAGGCACCAGGCGCAGGAAGCGCAGCACCGACAACGGTAAAGTCGGGTCGACGTGCAATTTTTGTGGCATGTAGCCGATGCGCAGCCTGGGCTTGCGCCAGACACTGCCGCTGTCGGGCTTGAGCAGGCCCAATACCGCACGCACTAGCGTGGTCTTGCCGGCGCCGTTGGGGCCGATCAGGGTCACGATCTGCCCTGGCTCGACGCTCAGGTGAATGTTGTCCAGCACGTTCTGGCCGGCGAACGAGACCCCGACCTGTTCCAGGCGGATTAGCGCAGTGCTCATCAAGCCCCCTGGCAGCCCGAGCAGATACCCACCACTTCGACGGTCTGCCCTTCGACCCGAAAGCCCACATCGCTGGCGCTCTTGATAATCGCGTCGCTGATGCTTTTTTGTTCAAGTTCGATGGCGGCGTGGCATTCGCGGCAGATCAGGAACTGGCCCTGGTGCGCATGCTCCGGGTGATTGCAGCCGACAAAGGCGTTCAACGAGGCGATGCGGTGCACCAGGCCGTTTTCCAGCAGGAAGTCCAGCGCACGGTACACCGTCGGCGGCGCGGCGCGGCGGCCGTCCTGCTCGCTGAGCACGCCGAGAATGTCGTAGGCGCCCAGCGGTTTGTGGCTCTGCCACACCAGTTCCAGCACCCGCCGGCGCAGGGCCGTCAGGCGCAGGCCTTGGCGTGCGCACAGGGCGTCGGCCTCTGACAGTGCGGTGTGTACGCAGTGAGAGTGGTCGTGGGGACGGCTGGCAAGCGGTGTTTTAGGCATGAGCGGCGACAGATTTTTGTGAGAGACGTTATTATGTTACCCGTTCCTGCCGCCTTGAGTGCTCATCGTGTCCCGACTTTTTCCCGTTTTTGTCGTATTTGTCACCAGTTTGTTCGTCATCGGTGCTGCTCAGGCTGAGGTTCGGGTGCTGACCAGCATCAAGCCATTGCAGTTGATTGCCGCCGCAGTGCAGGACGGCGTGGCGGTTCCAGAGGTTTTGCTGCCGCCGGGAGCGTCGCCGCATAACTATGCGCTGCGCCCTTCCGACGTACGGCGTGTGCAATCGGTGGAACTGCTGTATTGGATCGGCCCCGACATGGAAGGCTTTCTGCCACGCGTGCTCAAGGGCCGCCGCTTGCCGACCGTTGCGGTGCAGGAGCTGGCGGGTCTGAAATTGCGGCATTTCGCCGAAGATAACCACTCCCACGCCGAAGAAGCCGACGAGCATGATCACGATCATCGCCCGGGCAGCCTGGATGCTCACTTGTGGTTGTCGCCGGTCAATGCGCGGGTGATTGCGGCGAAAATGGCGGCGGACTTGAGCGCGGCCGATCCGGCCAACGCAGCGCGCTACCAGAGCAACCTGCAAGCCTTCGACGGTCGCCTGGATGCCTTGGATGTGCGTCTCAAGGCGCGCCTGGCGGGGATCGCCGGCAAGCCTTACTTCGTGTTCCACGAAGCCTTCGATTACTTTGAAGACACCTATGGCCTCAAGCACACCGGTGTATTCAGCGTGGCTGCCGAAGTGCAACCCGGCGCCCAGCATGTGGCGGCGATGCGCACGCGCCTGCAAGAAGTAGGCAAGACCTGTGTGTTCAGCGAGCCGCCATTGCGCCCACGCCTGGCCGAGACCCTGGTGGCGGGCCTGCCGGTGAAGCTGGCGGAGTTGGATGCGTTGGGCGGCTACACCCCGGCCACCGCTCAAGGCTATGAACAGTTGCTGGAGAAGCTGGGCAATGATTTGGCAGGGTGCCTGGAATCACTGTAGGCACACCGCAAAACCCATGTGGGAGCGGGCTTGCTCGCGAATGCGGTGTGTCAGCCAAGTAGCGGGTGACTGACACAATGCCATCGCGAGCAAGCCCGCTCCCACATTTAGAGGGCGAGTGGCAGCTGGATCGCAACCTGCTGGCGCTGCTCCAACCGCTGCTGGAGCTCCCGTGGATCGTGAATCAACACGTCCTGCCCGGCAAACGACTCTGCCGCAATCAGGCGTGACAGCCAGAACCGTACACACGCGACCCGCAACATCGTCGGCCACAGCTCGGCTTCCCTGGCGCTGAACGGTCGCAGTGCTGCATACGCCCCCAGCAGCGCGCGGGCGCGGTGGCCATCAATCATGCCGTCAGCGTCCGAGCACCAGTCATTCAGGGCAATCGCCACGTCGTACAGCATCGGCCCGGAACAGGCGTTGTAGAAGTCGATCAACCCGGTCAGGTGAGTACCTTCGAACATCGCGTTGTCACGAAACAGGTCGGCGTGGATGTTGGCGCGGGGCAGCGTGAGGATGTGTGCCTTGTGCTGCTGGATTTCATCCAGGGCCGCTTGCAACAGGTTCTGTTGCGCTGCGTCGAGGTGCGAGATCAGTTGCGCGCCTTCGTCGAGCATCCAGTCCAGCCCGCGATCGGTCTTGCGTTCCAGCACCTTGTCGCCCTGGGTGGCCAGGTGCAGGTGAGCGAGCAGTTCACCCACCTGCACGCAATGCTGGGCGTTGGCGTCCTGGATGTGCTTGCCCGCCAGGCGCGGTTGCAGCAGCGCCGGCTTGCCCGCCAATTCACGCAGGGCCACGCCGTCGGTGGTGCGCAGGGCGTAAGGCACGGGCAGGTCGGCGTCGTGGAGCACGTCCAGCAATTGGATGAAGAACGGCATTTCGTCCACGGGGCCGCGTTCAACCAGGGTCAGGACAAATTCGCCCTTTTCCAGACTGATAAAAAAATTGGTGTTTTCGCTACCCGCGGCAATCCCCTGGAAATCGAGCAGGCGGCCGAGCCCATAAGGGGCGAGAAAGGTTTCCAGCTCGGGCCGAGCCAGGGGGGTGAACACAGACATGGTTAAAACTGCCAGTACGGGCGCCGCGGGCCGCGGCGCCGATTAAAATTAAGAAATCATTTCCATTCGAAGATCTTCCATGACGGGATCAGCATATCCGGCTGGTCCGAGCGGATGAAGTTCGCATCGGTTCCGTCTGCGCGCACCAGGAAATACGGGGGCGCGCCTTTCGGGGTTACCTTGATTGCATACAGGAAGCCATTTTGGCGGTATTCCTGGATGGTCTTGTCGCCTTCCGTGCGAATGGTGACTTCCGGATCCCCCGAGGGAGCGTCGTCTGCCGCCATGGCAGCCATCGGAGCGAGTGCAATCAAGCCGGTCAACAGCAGGCGATTGAATGTACGCATGATAACCTTGTCCCTTTGTTGTCATTGGTCCGGCTATTCTAGCGCCTGACCCGCCGAAAAGGTTGATCCTGCTCATGAGCCAAGCCCCCCTCGTCCTGGTGGACGGTTCTTCATATCTGTACCGCGCCTTCCACGCGCTGCCGCCGCTGACCACGTCCAAAGGCCTGCCCACCGGTGCGGTCAAGGGCGTGTTGAACATGCTCAAAAGCCTGCGCAAGCAGTACCCGGGCAGCCCGTTCGCAGTGGTGTTCGACGCCAAGGGCGGGACATTTCGCGATGACATGTACGCCGAATACAAGGCCAATCGCCCGAGCATGCCCGATGACATGCGCGTGCAGATCGAGCCGCTGCACCAGAGCGTGATTGCCCTGGGCTTCCCGCTGCTGTGCGTCGAAGGCGTTGAAGCGGATGACGTGATCGGCACCCTGGCCCGCAGCAGCGCAGCCGCTGACCGCCCGGTGGTGATATCTACCGGCGACAAGGACATGGCGCAACTGGTCGACGGGCACATTACCTTGGTCAACACCATGACCGGTAGTGCGATGGACATCGACGGCGTTAAGGAGAAATTCGGCGTCGCTCCCGAGCAGATCATCGATTATCTGGCGCTGATGGGCGATTCCTCCGACAACATCCCGGGGGTTCCGGGGATTGGTCCTAAGACCGCATCGGGCCTGTTGGTCGGTGTGAACGGCGGCCTGAAAGAACTTTACGAGCAGCTCGATATTGTCCCGACCTTGCCGATCCGTGGGGCCAAGACCCTGCCGGCCAAGCTCGAAGAGCATAAAGAGATGGCGTTCCTGTCCTACCAGTTGGCGACCATCAAGGTCGACGTGCCACTGGATGTCGGCCTGGAAGACTTGCACCTGATCGAGCCGGATCGCGAGAAGCTGCTGGAGCTGTACACCCTGCTGGAATTCAAGAGCTGGATCGATGAGATTCAGCGCGATGCCAAGCGGGTCGAACTCAAAGCCGCTGCCGACGCCGCGCCGGTGCAGTCCTCGGCTGAGCCTGAGGCCGCAGAGACGCAGGCCCCGGTCGAAGCGCAGTACGAAACCATCCTCGACCAGGCCCGCTTTGACGTCTGGCTGAAAAAGCTCAATGACGCGAAGCTGTTTGCCTTCGATACCGAAACCACTGGCGTCGATGCCCAGCAGGCGCAACTGGTAGGGGTTTCGTTCGCCGTGCAGGCCAATGAAGCGGCCTACATCCCGCTGACCCACTCCTACATCGGCGTACCCGAGCAACTGGACCGCGATACGGTACTGCTGGCCTTGAAGCCGCTGCTGGAAGACCCGCAAAAGCTCAAGGTGGGCCAGCACGCCAAGTTCGACATGAATATCCTGGCCAATTGCGCCATCGGCGGCGACCCGGCGCATGGCATCACCGTACGTGGCATCGCCTTCGACACCATGCTCGAATCCTACGTGCTGAACTCCACCGCGACCCGCCACGACATGGACAGCCTGGCCAAGAAGTACCTGGAGCATGACACCGTCAGCTTCCAGGACATTGCCGGCAAAGGCGCCAAGCAGCTGACCTTTGACCAAATTCCCCTGGAGCAGGCAGGCCCCTACGCTGCCGAAGATGCCGATGTGACCCTGCGCCTGCACTTGGCATTGCACGCACAACTTGCGGCGCTGCCGAGCCTGGCCAGTGTACTGACGGATATCGAGATGCCGTTGGTGCCGGTGCTGGCGCGGATCGAGCGCCAGGGTGCCCTGGTGGATGCCGCGCTGCTGGGCGTGCAAAGCATCGAGCTGGGCAACAAGATGGTGGAACTGGAGCGCCAGGCATACGAGATCGCCGGCGAGGAGTTCAACCTCGGTTCACCCAAGCAGTTGGGGGCGATCCTCTACGAAAAGCTCGGGCTGCCGGTGTTGAAGAAAACCGGTAAGGGGCAGGCCTCGACCGCCGAGGAAGTATTGGCCAAGTTGGCTGAAGATGACTTCCCGCTGCCTAAGGTACTGATGCAGTACCGCAGCATGAGCAAGCTCAAAAGCACCTACACCGACCGCTTGCCTGAGCAGATCAACCCACGTACCGGGCGCATCCACACCTCTTACCACCAGGCCGTGGCGGCCACCGGGCGTTTGTCGTCCAGTGATCCGAACTTGCAGAACATCCCGGTGCGCACCGCCGAAGGCCGGCGGATCCGCCAGGCATTCGTCGCGCCCAAGGGCTACAAGCTACTGGCGGCGGACTATTCGCAGATCGAACTGCGGATCATGGCGCACTTGTCCAAGGACGAGGGCTTGCTGAACGCGTTCCGCGACAACCTGGATGTGCACACGGCTACGGCGGCCGAAGTGTTCAAGGTCGAGTTGGGTGAGGTCACGTCCGACCAGCGCCGCAGCGCCAAGGCGATCAACTTCGGCCTGATCTACGGCATGGGCGCGCAGAAACTGGGCAAGGATATCGGCGTCGATACCAAGACGGCCAAGGCCTATATCGATGTGTACTTCGCCCGCTACCCGGGGGTGCGTGAGTACATGGAGCGCACCCGCGCCCAGGCTTCCGACCAGGGCTATGTAGAAACCCTGTTCGGGCGCCGCCTGTACCTGCCGGACATCCACTCCAACAAGCCGCAGGAGCGCGCAGGCGCAGAACGTACCGCGATCAACGCGCCGATGCAGGGCACTGCCGCCGATATCATCAAGAAGGCGATGGTCAAGGTCGACAACTGGCTGACGGAGTCGGGGCTGGATGCCAAGGTCATCCTGCAGGTGCACGATGAATTGGTGGTCGAGGTCCGTGAAGACCTGGTGGCTGAGGTCAGCGAGAAGATTCGTGAGCACATGAGCAGTGCTGCGAAGCTGGATGTGCCGCTGTTGGTTGAGGTCGGGGTGGGTGATAACTGGGACGAAGCGCACTGATCATCTGGCATTGCTGCGGCATGAGGTCGCAGCAATGCCTATAGATCGGAAACGGCTGAAGGTTATTTCCAATAGTTTTTCCGTGGCGCCGGAACTTAACCCATGAAACGTCACTCAGAGTTACTGAATGGGTGGTGAAGCCCTTCAATGCTCCTATGTTGTGTTAAGTGTTGGCAGATATCTGGACCCCGCCCTAGCGGTCCGGAGTACTTAGATCCCGAACTTCCCCTCCCCATACGAAGTTCGGGATTTTTTTTGCCCGCAACAAAGTGTCACTCAGCGATTTCTGCACCTTTGTCCGCCAGCTCCATCCAGCCTGCCAGCACGGTATAGGCGTCTTCCAGGCCCATGCGCTTGGGCGCCGAGAACAGCTGGATCGTGATCGCGTCACCCCAACCTTTGCGGATTTCGGCCTGCACTTTGAGCAACGTGTTCTTGGCGGCGCCGTAGGTCAGCTTGTCGGCCTTGGTCAGCAAAATGTGCATCGGCATGCCGCTGGCGACGGCCCAATCGAGCATCAGCAGGTCGAAATCGGTCATTGGATGACGGATGTCCATCATCAGGATCAACCCTTTCAAACTCTCGCGACCACCCAGGTAGGCTTCCAGGTGACGCTGCCAGTGCAGCTTCAATGGGATAGGTACTTTTGCGTAACCGTAGCCCGGCAGGTCGACCAGACGCCGATCATCGTCTAGCTTGAAGAAGTTGAGGAGCTGTGTGCGGCCCGGGGTTTTCGAGGTGCGAGCCAGGCTGGCATGGGTCAGGGTGTTGAGCGCGCTGGATTTGCCGGCGTTGGAGCGCCCGGCGAAGGCCACTTCAAAGCCTTCGTCGTCGGGGCATTGGTCGACTTTGGCGGCGCTGAGCATGAAGGTGGACTGTTGGCACAGACCGAGGATGGGGTTCTTGAGTTGCATGGGATTTCCGATGTGGGCGGTGCCGGGAATGGGTGCGGCAAGTAGTGTCGTTCCCGTTTCAGTAGCGCCAGTATATAATGCCGCAGATTTTGTGTGTGCTTTGTCCCAGCGAAGGATGAAGTTCACGGGAGCGATAGACCTTTATTGCGCATTAGAACGCAAAACGCTTCCAAACCCTGAAAAGGTCGACGTATGACCAGGTGGCTGCTAGCTGTCGGTGTCCTGATACCACTTTACAGTGCTCAGGCTACACAGGATCCGGAAGCTGTGTACAACCGCGTTTGTGCGGCTTGCCATGCCGGACAGTTGCCAACGGCCCCCAAGCGGGGTGACCAGGCAGCCTGGGCGCCGAGACTGGCGCAAGGCATGGAGACGCTGGTGCAGCACGTGACCGAGGGTTTCAAGGCGATGCCGCCGCGTGGTTTGTGCATGGAATGCCGTGCCGAGGATTACCAGGCCATCATTCTTTTGATGAGCGAGTAGACCCGGTCCATAACTCTATAACCTTTAGCCGTAATTGGATTAGCTGATGAACAAATTGATCGTGAGTCTGCTGTTGACCTTGGGCATCACTGGTGTTGCCCATGCTGCAGGTGACGCTACTGCTGGCCAGACAAAGGCCGCCGTATGTGGTGCCTGCCATGGACCGGATGGCAACAGCCCGGCGCCCAACTTTCCAAAACTGGCGGGCCAGGGTGAACGTTACCTGACCAAGCAGATGCACGACATCAAGGACGGCAAGCGCACGGTTCTGGAAATGACCGGCTTGCTGACCAATCTCAGTGATCAGGACCTGGCGGATATCGCGGCGTATTACGCCAGCCAGGCCGGCAGTGTCGGTGCGGCGGATCCAAAAATCGTTGCCCGTGGTGAAGCACTGTTCCGTGGCGGCAACCTCGAAAAAGGCCTGCCAGCCTGTACCGGTTGCCATTCCCCGGATGGTTCGGGTAACGCGGCTGCCGGTTTCCCGCACCTGGGTGGCCAGCACGCCCAGTACATCGCCAAGCAACTGACTGATTTCCGCAAGGAAGAGGCCGGTCGTGCCAACGATGGCGATGCCATGACCATGCGTACCATCGCCCGTAAGCTGAGCGACGAAGACATTGCGGCGGTGTCCAGCTACATCCAGGGCCTGCATAAGTAAGGCGCGGATGACCTGACGTTGCCCGCGCAACGTTAACGCTCGATTAATCCGTCGATGCAAGCATAAAAAGGGTGGCTCAGGCCGCCCTTTTTTGTGGCCGCTACCGTTACACTAACGAACTCATGCCCGTGTAGACCTGTCATAAAAAAGGTCGCGCGAGGCGACTTTATTTGTCCAGGAGTAAAGCATGCGTAATCTGATCCTCAGCGCCGCTCTCGTCACTGCCAGCCTGTTCGGCATGACCGCACAAGCCGCCGACGTGCCGCTTGAAGCGGGTAAGACCTATGTTGAATTGGCCAATCCTGTGCCGGTTTCCGTGCCAGGCAAGATCGAAGTCGTAGAGCTGTTCTGGTATGGCTGCCCGCATTGCTATTCCTTTGAGCCAACCATCAATCCTTGGGCCGAGAAGCTGCCGTCGGATGTGAACTTCAAGCGTATCCCTGCCATGTTCGGCGGTCCTTGGGATGCCCACGGCCAGATGTTCCTGACCCTGGAAGCCATGGGCGTGGAGCATAAGGTCCACAACGCAGTGTTCGAAGCGATCCAGAAACAAGGCAAGCGCCTGACCAAGCCTGACGAAATGGCCGATTTCCTCGCCACCCAAGGCGTGGACAAGGACAAGTTCCTCGCCACTTTCAACTCCTTTGCCATCCAGGGCCAAATCAAGCAGGCCAAGGAACTCGCGCAAAAATATGGCGTGCAAGGCGTTCCAACCCTGATCGTCAACGGCAAATACCGCTTTGACCTGGGCTCCACCGGCGGTCCAGAAGCGACCCTGAACGTTGCCGACCAGTTGATCGCCAAAGAGCGCGCAGCCAAGTAAGGGGCTCGCCATGCGTCGCTGGGGTACCGAACGCGTCGTTGGCCGGCATGATCCGCAGGTCAACGAACATCACCTCGCGTCCACCGGCCTGCCGGCGGACAGCCGGCTGCGCTTGCTGAGCTTCAATATCCAGGTTGGCATCAGTACCGAGAAATACCGTCATTACCTGACCCGTGGCTGGCAGCATTTGCTGCCCCACAATGGTCGGGCCGGCAATCTGCAAAAGATTGGCGACCTGCTGGGTGACTTCGATCTGGTGGCCCTGCAGGAAGCCGATGGTGGCAGCCTGCGTTCGGGCTACGTCAATCAGGTCGAGCATCTGGCTCAACTGGGTGCTTTTCCCTACTGGTACCAGCAACTCAATCGCAACCTCGGGCGACTGGGCCAGCACAGCAATGGGGTGCTCAGCCGCCTCAAGCCCTGGGTGATCGAAGACCATCCCCTGCCGGGCCCGAAAGGGCGCGGGGCGATCCTTGTGCGTTTCGGCGAGGGCCCCGAGGCGCTGGTAGTGGTCATGATGCACCTGGCGCTGGGCGCACGTACCCGGACCCTGCAACTGGCCTACATCCGTGAGCTGATTGGCGGATACAAGCACCAGGTGCTGATGGGGGACATGAACACCCATGCCAGCGACCTGCTGCAAAATTCTCCGTTGCGCGATTTGGGGCTGCTGGCGCCGCAGGTCGAAGCCACTTTCCCCAGTTGGCGCCCGCAACGCTGTCTAGATCACATTTTGTTAAGCCCGACCCTGACGCTGGAACGCGTGCAGGTGCTGGCGCAACCCATTTCCGATCACCTGCCGGTCGCGGTAGAGATTCGTCTGCCGGGTTCGCTCACGGCTGATGCATTACCCGCGCTGAGCCCCGGCCTTCGCGGACCCCTTGCATGAGCGACGACGCCCAGCGCTGGAAAGAAAAATACCTGTTAAGCATCGAGCAACAAGAAAAGCTCGAACGCCGTTGGGCTGCGCGCCTCGACTTGCTGCGCCGTGGGCTGGTGCGCAGCACGCTGGCGGCCGAGGGCACGGACCGGGCCGTCGACCAGTGCATGAAAGAGATGCGCGATGTGGTGCGCACCGATGACATGGACGCTGCGCTCGCTGCGTTGTTGCCGCGCCTGGAAAAGGCCGTGCTGGACTCCGAGCAGCGCCGTGAGACACGGGTTGATCAAATCAGTACCGCGCTGATCGCGCTGGTCGCGCAATTGCAGGCGCTGCCGTTGCCCCGGGAAGTCAGCCGCCCGCTGAAGAACTTTGCCAAGCAGTTGGACAGCCGCGTCGGCCAGGCACGGGAGATTCCCCTGCTGCTCAGTGAGTTGAGCAGCCTTCAAGGGCAGGCCCTGAGCAATCTTGAGTCCGATGATGAGCCTGCTCGCCCGGGTCTGTTGCAGCGTCTGTTTGGCGGCAAGGAGCCGGATGCAGAAGTCGCGACGGTTGAACCCCGCGTTTCTCCGCCCTCGCGGCCAACCCCGGCGGTTGCCGCAAGTCCGGTTGCCCAGGTGGTTGAGGATGCTCCCGAGCTGGCCCAGGCCCTGCGAGCCTTTGCGCCACCAGCCCAGGCCTCGCAGCCGGCAGTGCTTGAGGCGGCACCTGCGTCTATTGCCATTGCGCCCCGGGTCGTCGATGTCGATGAGCGTGTGGTACCGCTGCCTCAGGTTTACGCTCCCCGCTTATCGCCGGTCGAAATGCCTGCTGTCGCGGCCCAGGCCCCGGAACCGTCTCGGCCTGTGGAGGTGAGTGTTACGCCGCCACCTGAAGGTGCGGCCGCTGCGGCGGTAGTTGCCCCCCAGGCTCCGCCGCAACCGACTGCGATCGGCAGTCTGTCGTTGCCGCCGGTGCTGGATGACGAGCCGGCTGAAGTCGATCCCGAGGCGCTGTACGCCTTGCCCGACTCGCCTGAGCCGTCCTACAGCTCCGTAGCCAAACATATCGAAGACACTCTGCTCGGCCTGCTGGGCGACCTCGACCTACCCGAGCATCACCGGCCCCAGGCGCAAGCCATGCGCGAACGCCTGGCCCACGGGCTGAACTGGTACGAGTTGCTGCCGATCCTCGATGACCTGGCGGTATTGATGCTGGCCATCACCGACAGTGGCCAGCATGAGTTTGAAGCCTACTTAAAGCGCCTAAACGAGCGGCTGGAAGCCTTCCAGAGCAATTTGCAGGCGGCCAGCGACGGGCACGCCGACAGCCGCAGCGCCGCGCGCGAGATGGATACGCAAATCCGTGAGCAGATGGATGGCTTGCAAAGCAGTGTCCAGGAAGCGGCCGATCTTGATGACCTCAAGCAAGTGCTGGAAAGCCATCTTGAGGGGCTGCTGGGCGCCATGGACGAGCATCAAAAGCAGCGTGACCAGCGCGAACATGAAGTGGCCGAGCGGTTGCAGGGGTTGGCCGAACGGGTGGCGAGCATGGAGCAGGAGGCCCAGGGCTATCGCGATCACCTTGAGGTCCAGCGCCAGAAAGCGCTGATCGACCCGCTCACCGGCCTGCCCAATCGTGCGGCCTGGAGTGAACGCCTGGAATACGAGGTCAATGCGTGGCATCAACAGGGCAACAACCTGTCACTGGCGATGCTGGACCTGGATCACTTCAAGCGCATCAACGACGGCTACGGCCATCTGGCGGGCGACAAGGTGCTGAAGATCATCGCCAATGTGTTGAGCAAGCGCTTGCGAGCGACAGATTTCATCGCGCGGTTTGGCGGTGAGGAGTTTGTCCTGCTGATGCCGGATTCGGCGTTGGGCGATGCGCTGGAGCTCGGCGAGCGCCTGCGGGCGGCCATTGAGGCGTGTCCGTTTCACTTCAAGGGCGAACGGGTGACCATCACCATGTCCATTGGCATGGCGCAGTTTCAGCCCGGCGAGCGCAGCGACCTGGCCCTCAAGCGCGCGGACGAAGCCTTGTACCGGGCCAAGGCGGCGGGGCGCAATCAGGTGCAGGCGGCCTGAAAAGTTGTTCCATTTTGTAAGCCGGCCGCTGATCGGCAAACGATACGTTACACTGTTGCATTATCGTCTTTAGCGTACCGTCTGTTGCCATGAAATTTCTCGTTGCTGCTCTTCTGTTCCTCACACTCGCTGGCTGTGCAAGTGGCCCGCGGCTGAATACCAGCCACCCGTCGGTGAACTTCGATAATCGTATCCAGTTCGTCGTCCTGCACTACACCGCTACCAGCCTTGAAGGTTCGCTGGCGCTATTGACCAAAGGCCAGGTCAGCAGCCACTACCTGATTGGCGATGATGCACGCGCGACCATCTATAAGCTGGTGGATGAAGACAAGCGCTCCTGGCATGCCGGAGAAAGTGAGTGGATGGGGCGTACCTGGCTCAACTCCAGCTCCATCGGCATCGAGATCGTCAACCCGGGCTACCGTGATACACCCACCGGGCGTGTCTGGTATCCGTACTCCGAAGCGCAAGTCCAGTCCCTGGTGACCTTGCTCAAGGACATCAGCCAGCGCAACCGGATCAACCCGAAGTTCATTATCGGTCATAGCGATATCGCCCCCGGTCGCAAACTTGATCCGGGCCCGCTGTTCCCGTGGAAGCGCCTGGCGGATGAAGGCCTGGGGATCTGGCCCGAGGCTCAGGCGGTCGCGCGGTATCAGGCGCAGTACGCTGCACAGCTACCGAGCATCACCTGGTTCCAGGAAGAGTTGGCACGCTTGGGTTACTCAACGCCGCAGACCGGCGAGCTGGATGTGGCAACGCGGCGTGTGCTGGCGGCCTTCCAGATGCGCTTCCGGCCGGCGTTGTTTGATGGCACGCCGGATGCGCAAAGCGCAGCGATCCTGAGGGTATTGAACCACCGCTAAGGTATTTAAGAGCGGCGAGCAATGCATGTGGGAGCTGCCCTTGAGTGGCGTGCCTGACTGATAGTTACAGCGGCAACGCCATATAGAACTGCGTGCCCTGCCCTGGCCGGGAATAGACCCCCATGCGGCCGCCGTGCAGCTGCACGATCTCCTTGCACAGCGCCAGCCCCAGGCCGGCGCCACCTTTCTTGCGGCCTACCTGGACAAAAGGTTCGAAAATCCTGCCCTGCTGGCCGTAGGCGATGCCTTCGCCGTTGTCCTCGACACTGATGATCAGCCGTTCGCCATGGCGACGCGCTTGCAGGCGAATCTGCCCGCCGTCACTGGTGTGGCGCAGAGCATTGCCGAGTAGATTGTCGAGCACCCGCTCCAATTGCGCCTGGTCGGCATGCAGCCTGGGCAGTTGCGCCTGCGCTTCTACCACCAGCTCGATGTTTTGCGCATTCGCCAGCTCGGCAAAGCGCGTGCGGGCCTGTTCAAGCAGCTCGTTGATGTCGCAAGGCGCCAGAGTGAGTTTTTGTAGGCCGTTCTGGTAGCGGGAAAAGTTCAGCAAGTCATTGATCAGTTGCATCAAGCGCTGCATTTCTTCGTTGACCGTATTCAACAGGTCGGCTTCGCGGGACTCAGGGGGGAATTTCGCCCGTTCCTGGAACAGGCCGAATGCCATATGCATGCCCGTGACTGGCGTACGCAGTTCGTGGGAGGCACGCAACACGAATTCACTGCGCACTCGCTCGAAGGCCCGTTGCTCGGTCACGTCATGCAACACCATCACCGCGCCGAGGATGTGCCCCTCGTGGTGGCTGACGGGCGTCATGCTGTAGGTCAGCAAGCGTGATTCGCCCTCGACCTCCACTTCAAGGTCGTCGGGTGCGCGTTCCAGGTTGCCGCCGCGCAGCACCAGATGCAGTTGCTCATCCAGTTCCGGGCGTTGCAGCGCTTCGCCCAGGCCCTCGCCCAGGCGGCTTTCGTCCCAGCCTAATTGGCGCTGGGCGACCGGGTTGAGGTGTTCCAGGCGGCCTTGGCGGTCGATCATCAGCAGGCCGTCGTCGATACTGTCGAGCACTGCCTGCAAGCGCTGCTGGCCGGCGAGCAATTCGTCGACATTCGTGGCCTGATGCTGGCGCAACGCTTCAGCCATGATGCCAAAACGTTTGGTCAACTGGTTCATTTCGGCTGCCGAAGAAATCGGCAAGGTGACATCAAAATTGCCCTGGCCGATTTTATCGGCCGCCTTGGCCAGGGCTTCGATCGGCCCGCCAAAGCGCCGGGCGATGCCGTGGGCGGTGATGAAACCGATGATCAGCACCGCCAGGCCCACCAACCCCAGCAGCCCGGCAATCCACAGCGCGCGTTCGCGCGACAGGCGTTCGGTCTCGTTGATGTTTTCCAGCGCGTTTTTGTGTTCGCTGATCAGCCCGTTGCGCAATACATTGAAACTGGTGGTCAGTTTTTGGTTATTGCGCAGGGAAGGCGGCGTATTTTCATTTTCCTCGAACGCGTCCAAAAACGTCAGGTAGTCGGCCTTGGCCTGAGTGAAGCCTGCGACCCTGGCGACACTCATTTCATGGGCGATGCCTTCGTCCAACAACTTGAAATACTGTTGGCGCGACGTATTCAGGGCGGCCGGGTCCGGCCGGTCGTTGAGCATCAAGATCAACTGGTCGCCCAGGGTCTGGCGTAGCTTGAGCCCCAGATCCAGGGTAATGAAGTTGCTGCGGATCAGGGATTCCTGAGCCTTGGCCATTTGCATGACACTCACCAGCCCCAGCAGCAGCCCAAGCAGGGCCACGGTGATCAGCGCAGAAATGCTCAGGAATAGCCGCGTGCGCAGTTTCATCGCCAGCTTCATAAGGTGCAGCTCACAGGTTGTATTGCTTGCGTTTGCGATACAGCGTCGAGGCATCGATGCCCAGGGTCTTGGCCGCCTGGTCCAGGGTATCGCTGGTGGCCAGCACGGCGCCGATATGGGCTTTTTCCAGTTCGTCCAGGCTCAACGCCGCGCCGATACGCGGTGAGTTGTTGGTCGGTTGCTCGGCCATCCCCAAATGGCTGATTTCGACCTTCTCCTGGGCACAGATGATGCTGGCGCGTTCCACGACGTTGCGCAGTTCACGGATATTGCCCGGCCAGCGGTAGTTGAGCAGTGCTTCACGGGCCTCATCGCTGAAGCCGCGGGCTGGCCGCGCGTACTCTTTGACGAAGCGCGCCAGGAAACGGTCAGCGAGGGCGAGGATATCCTCGCTGCGTTCGCGCAGGGGCGGCAGGTGCAAGGTGATGACGTTCAAGCGATACAGCAAGTCTTCGCGAAAACGGCCGTCGCGCACCATGTCTTCCAGGTTCAGGTTGGTCGCCGCCAGGATGCGTACATCGGCGCGGCGGGTGACTGGGTCGCCGACCCGTTCATATTCCTTGTCCTGGATAAAGCGCAACAACTTGGGTTGCAATGTCAGGGGGAAATCGCCGATCTCGTCTAGAAACAGGGTGCCGCCGTCCGCCTGGTTGACCCGGCCGAGGGTGCTTTCGCTGGCGCCGGTAAAGGCGCCGCGACTATGGCCGAACAGCTCGCTTTCCATCAGCTCTGCGGTCAAGGACGGGCAGTTGATGGTGACGCAGGATTTCTTCGCCCTTTTACTCCAGCCATGAATCGCCCGGGCCAGTTCACCTTTACCGGTGCCGGACTCGCCCAGAATCAGGATATTGGCATCGGTGCCGGCCACTTGGCGGGCGGTCTCCAGCACCACCATCATCGAGGGGCTATGGGAGTCGAGGCCATCCTTGGGCTGGCGTACTTCACCTTCCAGCGCTTCCAGGCGTGCTGACAACTGGCGCACTTCCAGCTGCTTGGCGGTGGCCAGGCGCAATTGGTCCGGGCTGCAGGGCTTGACCAGGTAATCGGCCGCGCCAGCCTGGATCGCATCCACTGCCGTATCGACGGCCGAGTGCGCGGTGACAATCACCACGCGCATCCAGGGGGCCTGGATACGCATTTGTGCCAGCACATCCAGGCCGTTGTCTTCGCCCAGGCGCAGGTCCAAAAAGCACAGGTCGAACACCTGGCGTTGCAACAGGGCATCGGCCTGGGCCGCGCTGTTGGCAGTGGCTACGGTATAGCCTTCATCTTCCAGGCAGTAGCGGAAGGTGCGAAGGATTGCGGACTCGTCGTCCACTAAAAGAATGCGGCCTTGAAGCTCCTTGGCTGATTCCATCTGTCCCGCGCTCCTTAACATACGAATGAGTGATCTTGTTTAGTCCCAGAATAATCGGGCAAGTTGCATGGTTTATTCTGATTGATTCAAAGCCTTATCGCGCAGCTATCTGAGACCCTTCCTACTTATAGCCACGGGCAGCGCGTTTTTGACCCTTCTTGATGCTTCGGCAGTCCTGCCGGCCCTTTTGATCCCTTGATCCGACCACTGACCATCGTGCATTTCGCACGGTGAGGATAGGCGCATCGTGCAGGATGCTGTTAGGAAGAAACCAGGCGATCTTGTAACCTACTGATTTTATTGGTTTTTAATCGTCATAAAAACTGGCATGCACTCTGCAATACCTCTCCTACAAGCGTGATCAACGAACAAGACAACATGATGCGGGAGAGATTCAGGATGACTCGCCAAAGCCTCAAGCCATTGCGTGTATCGCCACTGCGCCTTCAACAGGGGCTGTTTGCCAGCCTCGCCTTGATGGTGACCTTGATCGGTGCTCAGCAGCTGCAGCATTGGCAGCAGAGCCCGCAGTCCGCCCCGCAGTTCGAGCGCACACCCATCACACAGACTCATTTTCGTTCGGTTGGCAGCAGCCCCGCCGACGTGACAGCCCCGCGCATGATGGCGGTTGAACAGGACATCGCCCTGTACGACGAGCCTGTCCAGGAACGCTGGGTGTTCTAGGCATGAACCTGCCGCCCATTGGGTGCGGCAGGGTGGCGACACAGCAGTCCTCTTATTAGATGTAAAAGGAGAATCACCATGTTGAGTTGGGCAATCACATTTCTGATCATTGCCATTGTCGCTGCAGTCCTGGGCTTCGGTGGTATCGCGGGCACCGCCACGGGTATCGCCAAGATTCTCTTTGTCGTCTTCCTGGTGATGTTCATCGCTTCCTTCTTCTTTGGCCGTCGTGGTCGAGGCTGAACATGGTCAACTTGTCTCTCAAAACCCTGGCTGCCGCCCTGCTGTTGGGCGGTAGTGGCTTGGTCATGGCCGCCAATGACGGTCAGGCGCGGGCCAATGAACTGCTCAATGCCGATCCGCAGTACCGCGAAACCTGGCAGGGTGTGGTCAAGAAGGAAGAGCGCCTGCCTGAGTGGGTGATCAACCTGTCGGGCACGTCTGAGCAAATGAATGCCGTGACGGAAGACGGTGACGGGTATTTGGTAGGGCCGCTGTGTGAAACGGCCGATACCTGCCTGAATAAACGTTTGATCGTTGCGTTCAGCATGGATAAGGAAGATGCCTACGCGATGTTGGTCGAAGTCCCTGCCGGGCTGCCGGCGGACAAGTCGCCAACACGGCATGCGGACTATCGTTTCATCGGCAAGCCCGATGAAGGCATGCAGAAGTTGCTGATGGAGCAACTCAAGAAAGATCCGAATTGGTACTAGGCCCTTCTGTGGGCCTGCCCAACAGGGGAACAGGCCAAGTGTCTGTTTCTGTTTGCACCGCCGCCTGACGGCGATGCATGACCAGGGGGCCGGGTTGCTCTGATCAAGGGATCGGCGCGACCTACGGGTACAGGGAGTACCTGCGCAAGGGCCGGGTCAGGAGAAAAGCTGCGACGCAAGTCCGCAGGCCGTTATGGCCTGAGGGACTTGCGACGGGCTTGTGAGTCATCACACGGCACTTATGCCGCATATAGCTGTAAATTTCCTTTCTGCTTCATCACAACCATTTCGCGGTGTTACAGCACGACCATCTATCGAGAAAGTTTGCCCTCGGCCAGACGTGTTTTTCGATGGTATGCGTAGGAATTTTCAAGAGTTTTTCCCGCCTGGCAAAAAAATCGAAAATCCCTGAGCGAGCCTGAAATGGCAGGTTCACGGCATGTATGCCTGACAAAATGTCGCATTCGAACTGACCAAACAGACAGTTTTATTTAAAAAAACCCATGCCGATTCGGCATAGGGTAGGCGTTTACGGCATTAGACTATGCCCCCCCGCATCGGAATAGTTGCGCCTTTTTTCGCTTGCCAGTAAGCCATATCGGCCATCTGCGGTGACCTTCTACGGGGGCTGATGCTCACACTTTTTCGCTTCCGGGCGTTCCAGCTGGCGCATCTGCCTGAGTCCACTTGAAACAAGGGTAATGACATGAAGAAGGCAAAACTAAGCCTCGCCTGGCAGATCCTCATCGGTCTGGTGCTAGGGATTGCAATCGGTGCTGTACTCAACCACTTCAGTGCCGAAAAAGCCTGGTGGATCAGCAACGTGTTGCAACCGGCGGGCGATATCTTTATCCGCCTGATCAAGATGATCGTGATCCCGATCGTGATTTCGTCGCTGATTGTCGGAATCGCCGGTGTAGGGGATGCGAAAAAGCTCGGTCGGATCGGCGTAAAGACCATCGTTTACTTCGAAGTGGTCACTACCATTGCGATTGTGGTCGGTCTGCTGCTGGCCAACCTGTTCCACCCGGGGGCCGGCATCGACATGAGCACCCTGGGTACCGTGGATATCTCCAAGTACCAGGCGACTGCCGCCGAGGTGCAGCATGAGCATGCGTTCATCGAGACCATTCTCAACCTGATCCCGTCGAACATCTTTGCCGCCGTAGCCCGTGGCGAGATGCTGCCGATCATCTTCTTCTCCGTGCTGTTCGGCCTGGGCTTGTCGAGCCTCAAGCCAGACTTGCGCGAACCCCTGGTGACCATGTTCCAGGGCGTGTCCGAGAGCATGTTCAAAGTCACCCACATGATCATGAAGTACGCCCCTATCGGTGTATTCGCCCTGATCGCCGTGACCGTGGCCAACTTCGGCTTCGCCTCCTTGCTGCCTTTGGCCAAGTTGGTGATCCTGGTTTACGTTGCCATCCTGTTCTTCGCCTTTGTGATTCTCGGCCTGATCGCCCGCCTGTTTGGCTTCTCGGTGATCAAGCTGATGCGCATCTTCAAGGATGAACTGGTACTGGCCTACTCCACCGCCAGCTCCGAAACCGTGCTGCCGCGCGTGATCGAGAAGATGGAAGCCTACGGTGCGCCGAAAGCCATCTGCAGCTTCGTGGTGCCGACCGGTTACTCGTTCAACCTCGACGGCTCGACCCTGTACCAGAGCATCGCGGCGATCTTTATCGCCCAGCTGTATGGCATCGACCTGTCGGTCGGCCAGCAACTGATGCTGGTACTGACCCTGATGGTCACCTCCAAAGGTATCGCCGGCGTGCCGGGCGTGTCCTTCGTGGTGCTGCTGGCGACCCTGGGCAGCGTGGGCATCCCGCTGGAAGGCCTGGCGTTCATCGCCGGTGTCGACCGCATCATGGACATGGCGCGTACTGCGCTGAACGTGATCGGCAACGCCCTGGCCGTGTTGGTCATCGCGCGTTGGGAAGGCATGTACGACGATGCCAAGGGCGAGCGCTACTGGAACTCCCTGCCGCACTGGCGGACCAAGACTGTGCAGCCAGTGGGCGAGACCAGCCAGGGCTGATCGCTGCATGAAGTGAACAAACCCCGGTAAATCCGGGGTTTGTCGTTTCTGCCAGCCCCGCTATCATTCGCCACATATTTAAAGGGGTGTGACTGATGCTCAATGGCCTGTGGCTTGGTTTCTTTGTCGTGGCAATGGTATCGGCGCTGGCGCAATGGCTGGTGGGGGGTAACGCCGGGATCTTTGCGGCGATGGTGGAGAGTATCTTTGCCATGGCCAAGCTGTCGGTGGAAGTGATGGTGTTGCTGTTCGGCACCTTGACCCTGTGGCTGGGCTTCCTGCGCATTGCCGAGAAGGCCGGGATTGTCGAATGGCTGGCCAAGGCCCTTGGCCCGCTGTTCCTGCGGCTGATGCCGGAAGTCCCGGCCGGTCACCCGGCCATCGGCTTGATCACCCTCAACTTTGCCGCCAACGGCCTGGGCCTGGACAACGCGGCCACGCCCATCGGCCTCAAGGCCATGAAGGCGCTGCAAGAGCTCAACCCCATCCCCAACACCGCGACCAACGCGCAGATCCTGTTCCTGGTGCTCAACGCGTCCTCTCTGACCCTGTTGCCGGTGACGATCTTCATGTATCGCGCCCAGCAAGGCGCGCCGGACCCGACGCTGGTGTTCCTGCCAATCCTGCTGGCCACCAGCGCCTCGACCCTGGTGGGCCTGCTGTCGGTGGCGCTGATGCAGCGCCTGCGCCTGTGGGACCCGGTGGTGCTGGCGTACCTGATTCCCGGGGCGTTGGTGCTGGGCGGCTTCATGGCCTTGCTCGCGACCCTGTCGGCCACGGCCCTGGCGGGACTGTCCTCGATCCTGGGCAACCTCACGTTGTTTGGCCTGATCATGCTGTTCCTGCTGATTGGCGCGTTGCGCAAGGTCAAGGTCTACGAGGCGTTTGTCGAAGGCGCCAAAGAGGGTTTTGACGTCGCCAAGAACCTGCTGCCGTATCTGGTGGCGATGTTGTGTGCGGTCGGCGTGCTGCGTGCGTCCGGCGCACTGGAGTTTGGCCTGGAAGGGATTCGCCATCTGGTGGCCTGGACCGGCATGGACACGCGTTTTGTCGACGCCTTGCCCACGGCGATGGTCAAGCCATTCTCCGGCAGCGCGGCGCGGGCGATGCTGATCGAGACCATGCAGACCCAGGGTGTGGACAGCTTCGCGGCCCTGGTGGCGGCGACGATCCAGGGCAGCACCGAGACCACGTTCTATGTGCTGGCGGTGTACTTTGGCTCGGTGGGCATCCAGCGCGCGCGGCATGCGGTGGGGTGTGCGTTGTTGGCGGAGTTTGCGGGTGTGGTGGCGGCGATTGCGGTCTGCTACTGGTTCTTTGGCTAAGCTTTAGACCGCTATCGCAGGTAAGCCAGCTGCCACATTTGACTGTGTTCACAAATCAAAATGTGGGAGCTGGCTTGCCTGCGATGAGGCCCTCAGCGTTTAGGTGCTGTGTTGCCCTGCGCCACCACCCAATCCACTACCTGCTTGTTCAACTGGTCCCCGGCCACACCAAACCCGGCCACCACCGCCGGCACCTGGGTATCACTGACCGGCTGGCGCACTTCAAAGCGCTTGGCCGCCACGATCCGCTGGTCGCTGCCGCGTACCAGTCGCGCATCCAACCGAATCACCACCTCCACCGCGCTGCCCCGGTATTCGCTCTGGAAGGCCTGTAACTGTCCCCCCAGCTCGAAGTCCGCCTGCAGGTTGCTGTCATCGGTGCTCAGCAGTGCCACCCGGCCATCGCGCTGGAAACCATCCAGCAGGCGATTGCGCAACAGCACCGGCGCCGGATCGCTCCAGCGCGACAGGGCATAGCTGCTGATCAAGTCGCCCTGGGGCACCACGGCAATGCGCGGGCTGTCGAGGAACTCACTGGCTTGCGGCTTGGTCAGTCGCAACGACCAGGCCACCGGGCTGCCCGGCGTAGTCGCCTGGGCCGCAGGCAGTCGGTAGACGTTGGACGGGTCGGCCTTGGGCAGGATCGAGCAAGCGCTGACCAGGACCAGGGCTATTGGGGCGATTATTTGGTAAGCACGCTTCATGGCGTGAACTCCTTGTTCTTGTCGCTGCCCAGCAGATACCCGCTGGGGTTGGCCTCCAGGCGGCGGGAGATGGCACGCAACGATCCGAGGGTATCGCGCAGTTCACGCACGGCCGGAGCCAGTCCATTGAGACCCTGCATGCCACTGTTCAGGGAGTCCTTGTTGTCGTTCAACAAGCTGTTGATGGTCGCAGTGCTCTGTTCCAGGGAGCGCATGGCCCCTTCGGCGCTGCCGAACATCTGCTTGCCCTGGTCGTTGAGCAGGCCGTTGGCGTTGCGCATCAGCGCGGTGGTCTGTTCCAGGGTGGCGCCAGCCTGTTTGCTGACTTGAGTCAGTTGCTGCATCACCACCTTGATATCGCCACGTTGCTCGGCGATGGCCCCGGTGGTCTGTTCCAGGTGTGCCAGGGTGTTGCTCAGGCGCTCGACGTTGTCCGGCGAGAACAGGCGGTTGGCGTTGTGCAGCAGCAGGTTGATGCTGGTCATCAGGTCATTGCTGTTATTGAGCAGCCGGGCAATGGGCGATGGCGAGGCGGTGATCTGCGGCAGGTTGCCATTCTTGCCCTTGAGTTCGGGGCTTTGCGGGGTGCCGCCGCTGAGTTGGATGATCGAGGTGCCGGTGATGCCGGTCAGCGCCAGCTTGGCCTGGGTGTCTTCCTTGATTGGCGTCTGGCCGGCCAGGCGGATGCGGGCTAGCACGCGGCGCGGGTCTTTCGGGTCCAGGCGTAGGCTGGTGACGTCTCCCACCTTGATCCCGCTGTATTGCACCGCGCTGCCCTGGGACAGGCCGCTGACCGCTTCATTGAAGATCACTTCGTAATCCTGGAACGCGCTGTCGACGCTGGACTTGGCCAGCCACAGGCCGAACAGCATGGCGCCGACCACGACTATCACGCTGAACAGACCGATCATCACATGATGGGCTCGGGTTTCCATGTCATACCTCGTTGAGCTGTTGAGCGGCATCCAGTGCCGCACGGCCCCTAGGGCCATGAAAGTATTCGTGAATCCAGGCGTCGTTCGTTTGCGAGACGACATCAATGGCATCTGCCACCAGCACCTTTTTCTGTGCCAGCACCGCTACGCGGTCGGTGATGGTGTAGAGCGTGTCGAGGTCGTGGGTGATCAGCAGCACGCTCAGGCCCAAGGCATCGCGCAGGGTCAGGATCAACTGGTCGAATGCCGCCGCGCCGATGGGGTCGAGGCCAGCGGTCGGTTCATCGAGAAACAGAATGTCCGGGTCCAGGGCCAGCGCCCGCGCCAGGGCCGCCCGCTTGATCATCCCGCCTGACAGCGAAGACGGGTACTTGTCGGCAGCCGACAAGGGCAACCCGGCCAGGGCCAGTTTCACCGCTGCCAGGTGCTCGGCATCGGCGCGGCTCAGGCCGGCGTGCTCAATCAGCGGCAGGGCGACGTTTTCCGTGACTGTCAGCGAGGAAAACAGCGCGCCCTTCTGGAACAGCACGCCGAAACGCCGTTCCACCAGGGAGCGTTCATGCTCCGACAGGCTCGGCAGGTTCTGCCCAAATACCCGCACCTGGCCTTCACTGGGCTGGCGCAAGCCGATGATGCTGCGCAGCAGCACCGACTTGCCACTGCCCGAGCCGCCGACCACGGCGAGGATCTCGCCCTTGTACAAGTCCAGGTCGAGGTTTTCATGCACGCTCTGCGGGCCAAAGCGGTTGCACAGGCCACGGACCTCAATCACCGCCTCGGCGGGCGCTCGCGGTAAACGGCTCACCAGCCCATCTCCATGAAGAACAGTGCGGCCACCGCGTCGAGCACGATCACCACGAAAATTGATTGCACCACCGCAGAGGTGGTGTGGGCGCCGACCGATTCGGCGCTGCCGCTGACCTTGAAGCCTTCCAGGCAGCCAATGGCGGCGATCAGGAACGCGAAGAATGGTGCCTTGACCAGGCCCACCAGCAAATGCTGGACGCCAATGTCCGATTGCAGCAGCGACAGGAACATCGCCGGCGAGATATCCAGGGCCACGGCGCACACCACGCCACCGCCGATAATCCCCGAGATCATGGCAAGGAAGGTCAGCATCGGCAGCGCCACCAGCAGCGCGAGGACACGCGGCAGGACCAGCAACTCCATGGGGTCGAGGCCCATGGTGCGGATCGCGTCGATTTCTTCGTTGGCCTTCATCGAGCCGATTTGCGCGGTGAAGGCGCTGGCAGTGCGGCCGGCCATCAGGATCGCCGTGAGCAGGACACCGAACTCACGCAGGAAGGAAAACGCCACCAGGTCCACGGTAAAAATACTCGCGCCGAAACTTTCCAGTACCGTGGCGCCGAGGAATGCCACGACGGCGCCCACCAGGAAGGTCAGCAAGGCAACGATGGGCGCGGCGTCGAGCCCGGTCTGTTCGATGTGCGCGACCATGGGCGTCAAGCGCCAGCGCTTGGGCCGGAACACGCCGCGGGCAAAGGTTGCGAGGATCAGGCCGATAAAGCCGAGCAGCGTCATCGCGTCCTTCCAGACGGTGTCGACGGCACAGCCGATACGCGACAGCAGTTGGATGCCGACGCTCACTTGCGGTTCTTTGACCGGCACGCAGAAGTCGTTCAGGGAGCAATAGACGGTCTTGAGCAGCGCACGGTCGGCGGCAGACAGGTTGCAGTCGGGGTGCTCGGCAGAGTGTTCGAGGCGCTCGGGCCCCAGTAACTCGACCAGCAACGATGCCCCGGCGGTGTCCAGCGCGCCCAGGCCGTTGAGGTCGACGTGGGTGCTGGCGTCGTACTGGCCGCCGAGGCTCGCCGACAGCTGTTTCAGGGCGCTGTAGTGGGCCAGCGTCCAGTCCCCGCTGACCCGCAGTTGGGGCGGTTGGGTGGACGCGTCCAGGTGGGCATTGCCTGCCGTTGTGCTACTGGTCATAAGCTCCGAGCTTGTTTGGCTATTCCACAATTGCTATGTAATAGCACGATCCGTCCTACTTTGGGGTGTCCGTTTGTGCGCTGTCGGTGACTTTAAAGCGCAACACGCCGATTACCTGGCCATCTTCGGTCAGCACCCGCACTTGCCAGCGGCCTACGGCATTCGCCGGGAAGTTCTGCTTGTGCGTCCAGGCCCGATAGCCTTCCTTGCGTCCGCCATGGATATCCAGGGCGATGCGGTCGACCTCTTTGCCGTTGAACTGCCACACATGATAGATGCGCTCGTCCAGCCCACGCGGCGCGTTGATCGCGGTGTAGGCATACAGGCCACTGCTGCGCAGTTGGCTGGCGCTGACCTCCTTGAGGTCGTCGCCTGGAGTGCGGTCCTGCAATTGGGTGCTGATCGCCACTTCGGTCATCCACAAGGTTGCCGGCGGCACCCAACTGCGCAGGAACCAGCCCGCGCAGCCAATCACCGCTGTGACGCCCAGCAGCATCAGCCAACCCTTGAGGCTGCGCAGTGGCAGGCTGACCGCCAGGCTTGGGATCGACAAGAGCATCGCCACGCCCAGCGCCAGCTTGTAACTCTGGGCGGTGGTCAGGTGCAGGATAATCGGCAGTGCGGTGAGCAAGGCGGCAAACAGGGTCAGGGTGTGCAGTGCCAGGAACAGCCAGCGTTTGGGCGCCAGCCATTTGTAGTACAACGGGTCGGTAATCGACACCAGTGCGGCGGCGCCCAGCAAGCCGGTGAAGATCGACTGGCTGCTGTTCCAGGTGGTGGTGACAAAAAAGAACGGCAGGACAAAGAACAGGCTTTCCTGGTGGATCATCTGCGTGGCGTAACGCAGCAGCGGTTCGGGGATTTCGCGCTTGAACACCTTGCTGAACAACTGGGTGAAGCTGTTTTCCAGCATCAGCCACAGCCAGCTCACCAGCATGATGACCGCGATCCAACTGGCCATGCCTTGCTGGCGGTCCACCAGAATAAAACTGGCCACGCCGGAGATAAAACCGCCGAGTGCAATCACCCCTGGATAGCGCTTCATCAGTTCGAGGAGGCGCTGTATGAAATGGGTCAGATATGGCATTCGGCGGTTCA
Organism: Pseudomonas sp. FH4; assembly: GCF_000510915.2. NCBI lineage: Bacteria > Pseudomonadati > Pseudomonadota > Gammaproteobacteria > Pseudomonadales > Pseudomonadaceae > Pseudomonas > Pseudomonas sp. FH4. Next base: position 42,291 of record NZ_AOHN01000030.1, read on the forward strand.
CAGTCTTTGTAGGAGAAAATCCCAGACAGAATAACGTCTTAGCTCTCTGAGTGGCGTGTGATTACGCAATTGCTTTGCGATAACGGCGCACGCCAACTGCCACAAGCGCGATCAACCCCAACAGGCCCGCCGCGATCCAGCTCAAGGCGTCATAACTGAGCAGCGATTTTTCGATGCGCCAGTAGCCGGGCTGGTTGAGCAACTGGCGCATGGCCTGGTTGGTTTGCTCCAGGCTGACGGTCTTGATGCGTTTGGCCGGATCGCTGAAGTGGCCGCCGCTGAAGTCACCCGCTGCGCCCCAGTAATAGTCGGCCAGGGCGCTGTTGCCTTGTACTGCCCAGGCCTGGCGGTCGATGGCGGCCTGTTTCAGGCGAGCGAAGGTGGCGGGGTCGAGCCCCTCTTCAAGCAATCGCGCCTTGAGCGAGGCCAGCACCTGCTCGGCTTGCGCCAGGTTGTCGCGCTCAAGGTCGGCGTTCAGGCTCATGAAACCGACGCCGCCCAGCACTTCGCGTTCGCTCCACGGGCCGTAGGACAAACCATGCTGGAGCCGTAGTTGGCGATACAGCGCCCAATCCAGATAGTCCTTGAGCAGGTCGTAGGTGGCATCGTGCTGCTCGTCCAGTACCGGTTCGGGGAACAGCAGGTGCAGCTTGGCGCCATTGCCGACCCAGCCGCGGATCAGGTCGCGGTGGGTCGCCGCCGTGCCCTGGACTTGCGGTAATGGGCGATGCTCGCTGGGGTCTACCGGGTCGAGTTGGCCGTAGGTGCGCTCCAGATAGGCGGGCAGCAGTTTGTCGAGGTCGCCGACGATGATCAGCGTCATGTTGTTGGGGGCGTACCAGTCCTGGCGCACTTTTTCCAGTTGGGCGCGGGTCAGTGGGTTGACCTCGGCTCGCTCGGCGCACTTGAGGCCCAGTTCCACCGCCAGTTGATGACTGGCGTTATGGCCCAGGTCCTGGCGATCCAGCAGGCGTTGCAGGTGCGAGTAGTGGCCACCATCCTCGCGCTCCACCACCTGTTTGGCGGCGTTGATGGCGGCATCGCTCAGTTGGGTGCGGGTCAGGATGGCCAGCAACAGGTCCAGCACCTTGCGCTGGTTGCGCGCCGGGGCCTCGATGACGAAGGTGGTATCGGCATTGCTGGTGTAGGCGTTCCACTCGCCGCCCAGGGCCTGCATCTGTTCTTCCAGCTCGCCTTCGCCGCCGCCGTCGATCCCGCTGAACAGCAGGTGCTCCAACAGGTGTGGCAGCTCCTTGTCCTCGCAACTGAAGTCGTCCAGGCCAACGCCGACGACCAGGCGGATCGCCACGTGCCCGCGCTCGGTGCCCGGCTTGAGCAGCAACTGCAGGCCGTTGGGCAACAGGTAGCCTTCGACTTGCAAGCGATCAAAGGCAAAGGCGTGGGCCGAGCCTATGAGCAGGCAGGCGAATAGCAGGCGACGCATAACGGGGTTCCTGGCGGGTAATAACGGTTGAAGCTGGCTTTTTGTGGGAGCGGGCTTGCCCTAATGCCCGTCAGTTAAGCGGATTCTGCTTTCTGTAGGAGCGAGCTTGCTCGCGAAAAACTTACAGGCGCCGCATTCATTCAGTAAGCACGCGTTATCGTTGACGTTTTTCGCGAGCAAGCTCGCTCCTACAGAAGGCGATGACCACTTAACTGACTGGCATTAGGGCAAGCCCGCTCCCACATTGGTCAGGCGATGTTTTTAACTGACTCCCGGGGTGTGCGGATCGTTCAAGGCGAATGGGTAATGTCGGCAATATTGTCCACCGCCAACGCACCGGTCTCGGAGGTTTCCAACACTACATAAGCACTGCTGCAAAACAACGAGTTCAGTCGTTTCATATCGGCAATCAGTTCCAGATGCAGGGAGCTGGTCTCGATGCTTTGCACGATCTTGCGTTGCAGGCGGCTGACGTGGGCGTGGGCCAGGCGCCGTTCCTGGGCGCGGAAGCGGCGCTTCTCGCGCAACAATTGCCGGGCACTTTCCGGGTCGGCACTGAGGAACACCGACAGACCCAGGCGCAGGTTGGCGATCAACTGACTGTGCAGGCCGGCCAGCTCTTCGAGCCCGACTTCGGAAAACGAGCGGCGCTGCGAGGTTTTCTGTTGCTGGACCTTGCGCAGCATGCGCTCGATCAAGTCGCCGGCCAGCTTGAGGTTGATCGACAGTTCGATGATCTCGGCCCAGCGCCGGCTGTCGTGCTCGCTGAGGTCTTCCCGGGGCATTTGCGCCAGGTAGAGCTTGATCGCACTGTAAAGCGCTTCGACATCATCGCTGAGGCTGCGCATTTCCTGGGTGATGGCCGTTTGTTTGCCGCGCAACACTTCGAGCATCGCGGTCAGCATGTTGTCGATCAAGTCCCCCAGGCGCAGGGTTTCCCGCGCGGCGTTGGCCAGGGCCAGGCTCGGGGTGGTCAGCGCCGTCGGGTCGAGATGGCGGGGTTTGGCCAGGCCGTTGGCCTCCGGACGTTCCGGCAGCAGCCAGGCACACAGGCGGGCCATGGGGCCGATGGTGGGCAGCAGGATCAGGCAGCGGGTGACGTTGTAGAGCAGGTGAAAGGTAATCACCATGCCCTGGGCGCTGTAGTCCAGGGTGTCCATCCACTGCACCAGCGGGTCCAGGACGGGAATGATCAGCAGCAGGCCAATCAGCTTGTACAGCAGGCTGCCGAGGGCCACTTGGCGACCAGCGGCGTTTTGCATGCTGGTGCTGAGGAATGCCAGTACGCCGCTGCCGATATTGGCACCGATCACCAGGCCGATGGCTACATGCAGGCCAATCACGCCGGCGCCGGCCAGGGTCGCCGTCAGCAGTACGGCGGCCAGGCTGGAGTAGGAAATCATCGCAAACAGAGCGCCTACCAAGGCATCGAGCAGGATGTCGCCGGTCAGCGAGGCGAACAGGACTTTGACGCCCTGGGCTTGGGTAATCGGCCCTGCCGCTTCGACGATCAGTTGCAGCGCGAGAATGATCAGGCCCAGGCCGATACCGACCCGGCCCATCTGCCCGGCGCGTGTTTGTTTGCGTGAAAGGAAGAAGATCACCCCGAGAAAAATCAGCAGCGGCGACAGCCAGGAAAGATCCAGGGTCAGCACCCGTGCCATCAGGGCGGTACCGACGTCGGCGCCGAGCATGGTCGCCAGGGCGGGCGTCAGGCCCATCAGGCCCTGGCCGACAAACGACGTCACCAGCATCGCCGTGGCGTTGCTGCTTTGCACCATGGCGGTGACGAGGATCCCGGCAATGAACGCCAGCCAGCGCCTGGCCATGTTCTGCCCGATGACCTGGCGCAGGTTGGAACCGTAGACCCGCAGGATGCCGGTACGGACGATGTGCGTGCCCCAGATCAGCAGGGTCACGGCGGAAAGAAGATTGAGCAGGGTCAGCATGCTCGGCCCCCTGTGTTGAGTCGTGCTCCAGCGGAGCAAAAGTGCCGTGTGCCGTTTTGAGTTGTGTACTTAAGCTGTAGTTGGCGAACGGGCTGAGCGCCAGCATCGCATAGCTAAACTTGGCTTTGAAATAAAACTGTCATGAAATCAGCTTTTTGCAGGCGCCTGAAACGACTGTAGGAGCGAGCTTGCTCGCGAAGAACTCAAGGGCAGCGCGTGAAATCAGGCAGCACGCGTTACCGTTGACGTTTTTCGCGAGCAAGCTCGCTCCTACAGGTGTAGCCCGCGGGTTACTGGCCCGGGATGTCCTTGCGCAGTTTCACTGGATCCTGCTGCTTTTTCTTTTTCGCGATAGCGCTACGCATCTTGATGTTGACCGCTTCTACCGCCAGCGAGAACGCCATGGCGAAGTACACATAGCCTTTTGGCACATGCACGTCGAAGGATTCGGCGATCAGCACGGTACCCACGATCAGCAGGAACGACAGCGCGAGCATTTTCAACGATGGGTGCTTGTCGATGAACTCGCTGATGGTGCCTGCGGCCAGCATCATCACCAGGACCGCAACGATAATCGCAGCAACCATGACCGGTACGTGGGAAACCATACCCACGGCGGTAATCACCGAGTCCAGGGAGAACACGATGTCGATGATCGCGATCTGGATGATGGTGTAGATGAACTTGCCACCCTTGCCTTTCGGCTCGTCATGGGTTTCGTCTTCACCTTCCAGGGCGTGGTACATCTCCTGGGAGCTTTTCCACAGCAGGAACAGGCCGCCGAAGAACAGGATCATGTCGCGACCGGAAATACCCTGGCCGAACACCACGAACAGGTCGGCGGTCAGTTGCATGACCCAGGTGATCGACAGCAGCAACAGGATCCGGGTGATCATGGCCAGGGCCAGGCCGAAGATCCGGGTGCGCGCTTGCATATGCTTGGGCATACGGCTGACCAGGATCGAAATCATGATGATGTTATCGATGCCCAGGACGATCTCAAGAGCCGTCAGGGTGAAGAAGGCAATCCAGATCTCCGGATTGGTCAGCCATTCCATATGTGTTCCTTTGCGCGAGTGTTAGACCGCGCCGGCAAGAGGGCCGGCGCAGTGAGTTGTTACGATTATAGAGTGCTGAACAGCGGAAATGTGCCCAACAGCAATGCGGCGACCATTATGCACAGGCACACCAGCACTGCCCACTTCAGGGTGAAGCGCTGGTGATCGCCGAATTCGATACCGGCCAGGGCCACCAGCAGGTAAGTCGAAGGCACCAGCGGGCTGAGCAAGTGGACCGGCTGGCCAACAATCGAGGCGCGGCCCATTTCTGCGGCGGTGATGCCGTAGTGGCTGGCGGCTTCGGCCAGTACTGGCAATACGCCGTAGTAGAAGGCATCGTTGGACATGAAGAAGGTGAACGGCATGCTCACCAGCGCGGTGATCACCGCCAGGTAGGGGCCCATGGCTTCAGGGATGACCGCCAGCAGGCTCTTGGACATGGCATCGACCATGCCGGTGCCCGACAGAATACCGGTGAAAATACCTGCAGCGAAGATCAGGCCAACCACCGCCAGTACGCTACCGGCGTGGGCGGCAACGCGGTCTTTCTGCTGTTGCAGGCACGGGTAGTTGACGATCATCGCGATACTGAAGGCCACCATGAACAGCACGGGCAGCGGCAGCAGGCCGGCGATCAGGGTGCACATCAGGGCCAGGGTCAGGGCGCCGTTGAACCAGATCAGTTTCGGGCGACGAGCATCCGGGAATTGCGAGACGCTGATTTCGCTGTGGTCGATCTCATCGCCTTGCAGATGCATGACGCCAAGCCGAGCACGCTCGCGCAGGCCGTACATATAGGCAATCACCAGAATGGCCACCACGCCGGCTGCCATGGCCGGGATCATCGGTACGAAGATGTCTGATGGGTCGACGTGCAGCGCACTGGCGGCGCGCGCGGTCGGGCCGCCCCAGGGGGTCATGTTCATCACGCCACCGGCGAGGATGATCAGGCCGGCCATGATCCGTGGGCTCATGCCAATGCGGCTGTACAAGGGCAGCATGGCGGCCACGCAGATCATGTAGGTGGTGGCGCCGTCACCGTCCAGGGACACCACCAAGGCCAGCACGGCGGTGCCGACCGAGACTTTCAGCGGGTCGCCCTTGACCAGTTTGAGGATCTTGCGCACCGCCGGGTCAAACAGGCCGGAGTCGATCATCAAGGCAAAGTAGAGGATGGCGAACATCAGCATCACGCCGGTGGGCGCCAGCTTGGTGATGCCTTCGAGCATCATCGGGCCGATCTTCGGCGCGAAGCCACCGAACAGCGCGAACAGGATAGGCACGATGATCAGGGCGATCAGCGCCGACAGGCGCTTGGTCATGATCAGGAACATGAACGTGATGACCATGGCAAAGCCAAGGAAAGTCAGCATAGGAATACTCCAGGCGTAGCGCGGCTAGGGAATGGCGAACCGGGTTGGGGTCAGCGCAGAACGAAAAGCGCGAGGCGTACGGGGGGAGTCGGGAAAAACAGGCGGGTACGAGCGGACATCAGAATCACCATTGTTGTTGTTAATTGGGCCCCTGGGCATAAGAACGCTCAGGTTGGCCAACCGGTCTATTGCCGGTAGTGAGGGCGATCCTAATCGCGAAAGCTTTCAGCCAGCTTTCGTTGGGAAAACAGGTCATCAGGTGGATGAGGTTCACTGTAGGAGCGAGGTTGCTCGCGAAGGTCGTGAACGATAAGGCGCGTTTGCGGGGTAAACGCGGTGTTCTCGGGTTTTTCGCGAGCAAGCTCGCTCCTACAGTTTCAGGGCAGTTGCAGCCCGCCGGCGGCCTTGTGCAGCGCGCGCAGATGTTCGCCGACCTGCTTGAGATTGGCCTCGCACGCTGCAATTTCCGCCGCCCGTGCCGGTTCCAGCAGCGCCCTCACCTCTTTATCCAGGTCGCCGGTCAACGATTGCAGCTGTTTCTGGCGCAAGGCGCTTTCCGATTCCAGGCGTTGCCACTCCTTGGGTTGCGGCAAGCCATAACCGCTGCTGCCGAGCAACTCCGCCGGGCGGCTGAGGAAGCCACTGTTGGCGAGAATCTGCTGCAAGGTGGCATCGGCCTTGGCCATGCCGCCGTTCTTCAGCTCGCGGGCACCGAGGTAGCGTTGCTTGACCTCGTCTTGGGCAAGCATTAGTTGTTTGCGAAAGCTGGCCTGTTCCAGCAGCAGCAATGCAGCGCTGGTGCGCAAGTCGGCCTTGTCGAACCACGTCCTGCGTTGCTCGGCGCTCAAAGCCAGCCAGTCTTCGACTTGGGTCTGCGGGATCGGCAGATGCTTTTTCAGCACCTCGAACATCGCCTGGTAGCGCTCGCGGAAGGAGTCGAAGTGATAGCCCAGGCGCAAGGCCTCGCGGCGGTCGTCCAGCACGCTGGTGTCGGCCAGCCCACGGGCCTTGAGGACTTCCAGCAAACCGTTGGGGGTGATGTTGTCCAGGGCTGTCAGCCGTGGGTTGGCACTGCCGCTGCGCAGCAGTTTCAGGCCTTCTACTGCACAGTTGTTGGAGAGGAAGTAGTAATTGCCGTCGTAGCTCCAGTGCATTTCGGCGGCATGTTCGACCGTGTTGTTGATCTCCTGGCGTGTGAGGATCAGCGGTACGGAGGCCAGGCCGCGCAGTTCGGTCTTGGTGTATTCGTCGATCACCTGGGCCAGGGGCAGTACAAACAGGCGTGAAGGGTACTTGCCCACCAGGCCGTCCCAACTCGACAGCTGTACGTCACCGACGAATGCGCGGTAGGACAACACCAGGTGCTGGTCCAGGTCCAGGCGGCAATCCGGGCCACGGGGACGGCCCGGGGCACAGATCACCAGGCGCAGCATGCTGTGGCCCCAGCGGCTCACCAGGTTCTGGTTGGCTTCGGCCAGCAGGTAGTCGATGGCGTATACGCGTTCGGGATCGACCTGGCCCAAGGGCGTCTTGGCAAAATCGTTACCGGCGTTGAGGAAGGCGAAGGTGTTGGCGCAGGCGTCCTTGGCTGGCGGTGCCCAGCCGAAGTGTTCCTGGTAATAGCGATACAGTGCGGGCCGGCGGCAGGCGTAGCTCGGGTCGAGGAGGAAGTACTCCATGTTGACCGCGACGAATTCCTTGGGGTTGGTGATTTCGTACAGGTCCGGGCTGCGGGCCACTTGCCGGTTGTGTTGCTCGCGCTCGCCACGGCGGCCGACGTATTGCGGCCAGCCGGCGAGGTCGAGCAGGCGCGGGTCGTCGCTGAGGGTGAAGCGCCGGTCATTCTGGCCACGGCATTGATCGGGCAGGCCAATCAGGCCGGTGATGTTGTTCTGGCGGCTGCAGCGCTGGATCAACGAGCGCTGGTCCCTGGGCCACAGGCGCGCGCGATCATAGATATGGGTCAGTTCATGCAGCACGGTGGCGAGCAATTCCCGGCGCACGGTGCCGTGGGGGCGCTGGGTCTGCTGGGCGGTGGCGGTGCCGTCAGTGAGGCTGGCCAGCAGCTTGCGATTGAGGTCCAGTTCGGACACCAGCGACGCCTGGCCATAGGCATTGGCGGGCATGTCATCGGTCCAGCCGACGTCGATGCGCCGATCCAGTTGCTCGATGAAGCGCGGCGGCAGTGCCTGCATGGCTTCATCCAGCAATGCCTGGCTGGCCTGCTGTTGGGCGGGGCTCAAACCGTCGGTCTTGAGCCGTAGCTGCAGGCTGGCCTGGGCGGCGCTGCTAGCCAGCAGTACCGTCGCAGCCAAGAGCCAGGCGGTGAAGCGCCTCACAATGCGAGGATGGCTTCGGCGAGGACCTGGTCGCTGGCGTCGCGGGCTTCTGGCACGCGGGTGCGCAGGGTATCGAAGGCGGCTTCCAGTTGCGCGCCACGGATATCGCCATTGCTGGCGACAAAGCTGGCGGCGTCATCGTGGGCTTCGCGCACGACTTTGGAGTCACGGATGGAGGTAGTGGTATCCGAAGTGAAATCAATGGTGCGGCCGAAGGCACGAACAATGATGTTACTGGTGGCCACCAGGGTTTGTGCCTGGGCGATATCTGCCAGCAAGAACAGGCCGAGAGCAGCTGCGATCAACGGGCGACGCATGGAATGACTCCAAAAGGTAAAGATGGTTATTGGACGAGAATTGCCTGGGCCAGTTCAAGGTCACTGGACTTAAGTTTTGGCTGGGCGCGACGCAGGTAATCCAGTGCGCTCTCCAACCGGGCGCCCCGCCATTGGCCATCTGTGGCAATGAACGCGGCAGCGTCATCCTGGGCTGCCAGTATCAGTTTCTGGTCGAACGGTGCCGACGTCACTTTACTGGTGGCATAGGCGCTGGCTACGAGGCCTTGGGTGGACAGATCAAAGGCCTGGGCCGAGTTGGCCCCGCACATGGCCAGCACAGTGGGAACAATCAACAAACGGTATGAAAAAACCATGGGACTCGACAACTGAAAACGAGCGCCAAGGCTAGCGCAATGCCCGGGCGAGAGCCAGCGAGCAGTACTGTAGGAGCGAGCTTGCTCGCGAAGATCGCGAACGATAACGCGGGGTTTACTGCTGAAACGCTGCGCGCTCAGGTTCTTCGCGAGCAAGCTCGCTCCTACAGTGAGTCAAGGTCAGATGGCCAGGATCGCCTGGGCCAGTTGCGCGTCGGTGGCGGTGTTGAGTTGTGGGGCTTGCTGGCGGATCTGCGCCAGGGCGCTTTCCAGCTTCACGCCACGGATGGCGCCTTCGCTGGCGACAAAGCTGGCGGCGTCATCACGGGCGGCGCGCACGACCTTGTTGTCGCGCAGGGACGATGTGGCATCGGAGGTGGCGTCGGAAGTGGCTTTCAGCGCGCCGACAATCGAGTCGGTGGTCACGATCAAGCTGGTAGCGCTGGCGTTGGCAGCGACGGCAAGCAAAGCGGCAGCGCTCAACAAACGAAGACGGGACATAGGGTGACTCCTGTGTATGAAACGAAGAAGGTGACGCACGACTGATGACGCGATAGTAGCTGGCGCCCATCTGTTCGGGTAGTGCGTGATAGGAAGTCGTTGCCCGGCAGGGCAATTTAACCGGTACAAATTGGGAGTATCTCGATTGTACCTATTAACTGTTATGTTTTTTAAACTGTACTGGTTTGCGTGACAAGGAAGGCTACCAAGCCGATTTTTCAGTCGCCCAGAAACAACAAAACCCGCCTCCGGTTACCCGGGGCGGGCTCTGCTACAACAATTCGGGGTGCTGGCGGTGGACCCTACAGGTCGGGGCCAGCGGGCGCTAAATCAGCGCCAGAACGGCTTGCTCAGCTCTTCGTAGCGTTGAGCTTCGCTGATCCCGGCATCGGCCAGCAAACGCGAGTCCAGACGAGCCAGTTGATGGCGGCTGGAGATGCGGCGCTGCCACAACATCAGGTTGGCGATAACGCGCAGAGGCAGGGAAGCCTGGGTGTTTACAGCTTTATCTTCGAAGAACAGTTCGGAACTGAGTGTACGTTCCATGATGACATCCTTCCGCTTGTGGCGGGATTAGGTAGTGGTTTAACTGATGCCAATGATCCTCCTCCGGCGCAAGACTCTCTAGATACAGTTCACCTGTATTGTGAGGGGCCAGTTAACTGTTTATAGCGGCTGTACTGTACGGAAATGGGGCAACTGTACCTGTCGGCACTTTATTGGTGCGTTTTAGGTGTTTTTGAGAAGGTATGTAGGGTTTTACGGTAGGAAATGACCGGTACAGCAGTACAGTTTTTTTCAAAAGTGCGGTAATCAGATCCGGGCGAATGAAACTGTATTTGCATCAGCCCGGATCTGTATCAATCAGCCTTTGAGCATATGCCCGGTTTCTTCCAGATTGATGTGCCAGCTCAGGGCATCCCGCAGGATATGTGGCGTGTGTCCACCGATGGCGCAGGCGGCGGTGAAGTAGTTGTTCAGCGCCTCGCGGTAGTCAGGGTGCACACAATTGTCGATGATCACCCGTGCGCGCTCCCGTGGCGCCAGACCGCGCAGGTCGGCGAGGCCGATCTCGGTCACCAGGATGTCGACGTCATGCTCGGTATGGTCGACATGGCTGACCATCGGCACCACGCTGGAAATCGCCCCGCCCTTGGCAATGGACTTGGTGACGAAGATCGCCAGGTGCGCGTTACGGGCGAAGTCCCCCGAACCGCCAATGCCGTTCATCATCCGCGTGCCGCAGACGTGAGTGGAGTTGACGTTGCCGTAGATGTCGAACTCCAGCGCGGTGTTAATGCCGATGATGCCCAGGCGGCGCACCACTTCCGGGTGGTTGGAGATTTCCTGCGGGCGCAGCACCAACTTGTCCTTGTAGTGCTCCAGGTTACCGAACACGTCGGCATTGCGCCGCTGCGACAAGGTGATCGAGCTGCCGGAGGCAAAGCTCAGCTTGCCGGCATCGATCAGGTCGAAGGTCGAATCCTGCAGCACTTCGGAGTACATGGTCAGGTCTTCGAACGGCGACTCGATCAGGCCGCACATCACCGCGTTGGCAATGTTGCCGATCCCGGCTTGTAGCGGGCCGAGCTTGTTGGTCATGCGGCCGGCGTCGACTTCCTGCTTGAGGAAGTTGATCAGGTGATTGGCGATCCACTGGGTGTCGCTGTCAGGCGGCGTCACCGTGGAGGCGGAATCAGCCTGGTTTGTGATGACGATGGCGACGATCTTCTCTGGCGGGATCGGGATCGCGCTGCTGCCGATGCGATCATCCACCTTGACCAGCGGGATCGGTGTGCGAGTCGGGCGGTAGGTCGGGATATAGATGTCGTGCAGGCCTTCCAGGTTCGGGTTGTGCGCCAGGTTGATCTCGATGATCACCTGTTTGGCAAAAATCGCGAAGCTGGCCGAGTTACCCACGGACGTGGTCGGCACGATATGGCCTTGTTCGGTGATGGCCACCGCTTCGATCACGGCAATGTCCGGCAGCTTGAGCTGGTTGTTGCGCAGCTGTTCGACGGTTTCCGACAGGTGTTGGTCGATAAACATCACTTCGCCGGCGTTGATGGCCTTGCGCAGGGTGCTATCGACCTGGAATGGCATGCGGCGCGACAACACGCCGGCTTCGGTCAGTTGCTTGTCCAGGTCGTTGCCCAGGCTGGCGCCGGTCATCAAGGTGATTTTCAGGGGCGAGGTCTTGGCACGTTCGGCCAGGGCGTGGGGCACAGCCTTGGCTTCACCGGCGCGGGTAAAGCCGCTCATGCCGACGGTCATGCCGTCCTCGATCAGGGCGGCAGCATCAGCGGCGCTCATGACCTTGTTCAACAGCGAAGGCAAGCGGATACGATCACGGTACATGGATTGTTATCTCGGGCAACGGAGGCAAGGTGGGCAGTCTAGTGATTTCAAAGGCGTTCGTCCCGCTACCATGGTCGAATGCCAGGTCGCGATTTAGAGCCTTTGGTCGGGTTTTTCCCGTTAATAAAAAACCCCAGCCTACGGGAGGCCGGGGTTTCGGGTATTGCGCTGGAGCAGTGTTTATTCGACGGCCTTGACCATGTCTTCGATGACCTTCTTGGCATCGCCGAAGACCATCATGGTCTTGTCCAGGTAGAACAACTCGTTATCCAGGCCGGCGTAACCGCTGGCCATCGAGCGCTTGTTGACGATGATCGTCTTGGCCTTGAAGGCTTCGAGAATCGGCATGCCAGCGATCGGCGATTTCGGATCGTTCTTGGCGGCCGGGTTGACCACGTCGTTGGCGCCGAGCACCAGCACCACGTCGGCCTGGCCGAACTCGGAGTTGATGTCTTCCATCTCGAACACCTGGTCGTAAGGCACTTCGGCCTCGGCCAGCAGTACGTTCATGTGGCCAGGCATACGACCGGCGACCGGGTGGATCGCATACTTCACGGTGACACCGCGATGGGTCAGCTTCTCGGTCAGCTCTTTAAGTGCATGCTGCGCCCGTGCTACCGCCAGGCCATATCCCGGCACGATGATCACGGTGTCGGCGTTGGTCAGCAGGAAGGTGGCGTCGTCGGCTGAACCGGACTTCACCGGGCGCGCTTCTTTCGAGCCCGCTGGCCCTGCCGCATCCGGCGCGTTGCCGAAACCGCCGAGCAGTACGTTGAAGAAGGAGCGGTTCATCGCCTTGCACATGATGTACGAGAGGATCGCGCCGCTCGAACCGACCAGGGAGCCGGCGATGATCAGCATCGAGTTGTTCAGCGAGAAGCCGATACCTGCCGCAGCCCAGCCGGAGTAGCTGTTGAGCATCGACACGACTACCGGCATGTCGGCGCCGCCAATCGGGATGATGATCAGCACACCCAGCACAAAGGCCAGGGCCAGCATCACGGCGAAGGCGCTGAGGTTGCCGGTGAACATGAACACCAGGCCCAGGCCCAGCGTGGCCAGGCCCAGCACCAGGTTCAGCTTGTGCTGGCCGCCGAACTGTACCGGTGCGCCCTGGAACAGGCGGAACTTGTACTTGCCCGACAGCTTGCCGAAGGCGATGACCGAACCGGAAAAGGTAATGGCACCGATGGCAGCACCGAGGAACAGTTCCAGACGGTTGCCCGCAGGAATCGCATCGCCCAGTTGCTTGACGATGCCCAGCGATTGCGGCTCGACCACTGCGGCAATGGCAATAAACACCGCGGCCAGGCCGATCATGCTGTGCATGAAGGCGACCAACTCCGGCATCTTGGTCATTTCTACGCGCTTGGCCATGATCGAGCCGGCGGTGCCGCCGATCAGCAGGCCGACAATCACGTAGCCGATGCCGGCAGTGGCAAGCTCTGCACCGAGCTTATAGATGAGGCCAACGGTGGTGAGCACCGCCAGCGCCATGCCGAGCATGCCGAACAGGTTGCCGCGGCGTGACGTGGTCGGGTGCGACAGGCCTTTGAGGGCCTGGATGAAACAGATCGACGCGATCAGGTAGAGCGTCGTTACCAGATTCATGCTCATTACTTTTGCACCTCTTCTTTAGCCTTGGGCGCTTTCTTCTTGAACATCTCAAGCATCCTACGGGTAACCAGGAAGCCGCCGAACACGTTTACCGCTGCCAGAGCCACGGCCAGGGTGCCCATGGTCTTGCCCAGCGGCGTGACGGTGAGCGCGGCCGCAAGCATGGCGCCAACGATCACGATCGCCGAGATTGCGTTGGTCACCGCCATCAGTGGCGTGTGCAGCGCGGGGGTGACGTTCCAGACCACGTGATAACCGACATAAATCGCCAGCACGAAGATGATCAGGTTGTAGATACCGGGGGAGATAAGCTCTTCCATCGTCTGAATCCCTGCTTAGGCGTTTTTGCGGATGACTTGCCCGTCGCGGCACATCAGGCACGCGGCGACAATGTCGTCTTCGAGGTTGATTTCAAACTGCCCTTCCTTGGTGAAGACCAGCTTCAGGAAGTCCAGCAGGTTGCGCGCATACAGGGCCGACGCATCGGCAGCGACGGCACCGGCAAGGTTGGTCGGGCCGCAAATGGTCACGCCGTTTTCCACCACCACCTGGTCGGCGACGGTCAGCGGGCAGTTGCCACCTTGGGCGGCGGCCAGGTCGATCACCACAGAGCCTGGCTTCATCTGGGCGACGGTTTCGGCGCTCAGCAAAGTCGGGGCCTTGCGACCCGGAATCAGGGCGGTGGTGATGACGATATCGGCTTGCTTGGCGCGCTCATGCACGGCCAGGGCCTGGCGCTGCATCCAACTGGTGGGCATGGGGCGTGCGTAGCCGCCGACGCCAACAGCGCATTCGCGCTCTTCATCGGTCTCGTAGGGCACGTCGACGAACTTGGCGCCGAGGGACTCGATCTGCTCCTTCACGGCCGGTCGTACGTCGGACGCTTCGATGACGGCACCCAGGCGTTTCGCTGTAGCGATAGCCTGCAGGCCAGCCACGCCGGCGCCGAGGATCAGCACGCGAGCGGCTTTTACCGTACCGGCGGCGGTCATCAGCATGGGCATGAAGCGCGGGTAGTGATGAGCCGCCAGCAACACGGCCTTGTAGCCGGCAATGTTGGCCTGGGACGACAGCACATCCAGGCTCTGCGCACGGGAGGTACGCGGGGCGGCCTCCAGGGCGAAGGCGGTGATGCCATGTTCGGCCAGTCGGGTGATGGTTTCGTTGCTGAACGGATTGAGCATGCCCACCAACACGGTGCCGCTTTTAATCAGCGTCAGTTCGCTGTCGCTGGGGGCGACCACCTTGAGAATCAGCTCGGCGCCAAACGCGTCGCTGGCACTGCCAATGGTTGCGCCTGCCGTTTCATAGGCACTGTCCACGACACTGGCTTTGATGCCTGCACCGCTTTGTACAGTGACCTTATGGCCCTGGCCGATCAGCTTCTTGATGGTTTCCGGGGTTGCAGCAACCCGCGTTTCACCGGTCTGGGTTTCGAGAGGAACACCAATGTGCACGTCAAATCTCCTGCATGATCTTTTTGCTTTTGATTTTTGTAAAAAGGCCAGTGCACCGCGAGTGGCGCAACTGGGGCGGCCGATCAGCACGACCCCGCTGAAATGACAGCAGGGCGCGGCATTTTGCAGGCGAACTTTACGGCCTTCAAGGGATTATGACGGGTGACGAAAAATTAACTACAAGTCACCCTGTGACTGATTGTCGCAATGTGCCGGAATAACCTCTTTAAATACAAGTGTTTAAAGGGTTGTGGCGGGAAAAGTCGATTTTTGCAATCGCCAACATGAATAGTGGGTCATGGGTGCTAAATAACCGCTGAAGAGCTGACAGTCATTGGCTTGCAGGCGGTTTAAGATGCCATCGGTACAGTCTGTCAAAAGGCGACATATACTTATATCTGTAGGGCTGATAATTATTTGACTACAAGGTCAACAAAGTGCGAAAGCGTTTAAAACTGGTGGCTGTAGCGCTGCGCCTGGTCAATCAGCCAGTCTCGAAAGGCGTGTAATGACGCAGACTCTACCTTTTTCTCCGGAATCATCAGGTAATAAGCCTTGGTGCTGGTCAGCGCCTGTGGGTTGGCAATCACCAACTGTTTCTCGCTCAGCTCCCGTTGAATAAGGAAAGGCGGGATCAGCGCAATCCCCATGTCATGCATGGCTGCCTGGGACAGCATGGAGAATAGCTCGTAGCGTGGGCCTGTCATGTCCCGAGGGATGTTCAACTGCTGGGCGTTGAACCACTGGCGCCAGGCATAGGGGCGAGTGGTTTGCTGCAGCAGCGCCAGTTCGGCGATCTCCTCTGCGCTGAAGTACGAGCGGTTTTCCAGCAAGCGTGGGCTGCATACGGGGACCGGGTTTTCGCCCATCAGGCGGTGGGATTCGGTGCCGGACCAGTCGGCATCTCCGAAATAGATCGCGGCGTCGAAGTCCGTGTCGGCGAACAGGAATGGACGGGTACGGTTAGTCAGGTTGACTGTGACTTCAGGGTGTTGCTGCTGGAAGTCCTTGAGGCGCGGGATCAGCCACTGGGTGCCGAACGTGGGCACCACCGCCAGTTCGATCACATTGGCGCCTTGCTGGCCCATCACCGACAGGGTGTCGCGCTCCACGGCGTCCAGTTGCATGGCCACCCGCCGACTGTAGGAAAGCCCCGCTTCCGTGAGCTTTACCCCACGTCGTGAGCGACGAAACAGTTCGACACTCAAAAACTCCTCAAGGCCGGCGATCTGCCGGCATATCGCGCCCTGAGTGATGGAAAGCTCGTGCGCAGCCTTGGTAAAGCTCTCGTGGCGGGCAGCCGCTTCAAAACTGACGAGGGCTGTGGTGCTGGGGATTTTCCTGCGCATGTACCGTACCCTCACAAATAAAAGGCAGTTTTGCCCTTCTCAATCGTTACGGAGTGAGAAATTAGCACAAGCCTATGCAAAAACCTCGTTTGCCCTCCTCGCCTGCTCGGCCTAGGCTCCATGCACGACTTTTGATTTACTTCGCGAGGGCTCACTCATGGGCGGTAAGGCAAGCTTCAACTGGATCGATCCCCTGCTGCTGGATCAACAGCTCACCGAAGAAGAGCGCATGGTGCGCGACAGTGCTGAGCAATTTGCCCAGGACAAGCTGGCACCACGTGTGCTTGAAGCCTTCCGCCATGAAAAGACCGACCCCGCGATTTTTCGTGAGATGGGCGAGACCGGCCTGCTGGGTGCGATGATTCCCGAGCAGTACGGCGGCAGTGGCTTGAATTACGTCAGCTACGGCTTGATTGCCCGTGAAGTGGAGCGCGTCGACTCCGGCTATCGTTCGATGATGAGCGTGCAGTCCTCCCTGGTGATGGTGCCCATCAATGAATTTGGTACTGAAGCGCAAAAACAGAAGTATTTGCCCAAGTTGGCCTCGGGTGAGTGGATTGGTTGCTTCGGCTTGACCGAGCCCAACCACGGTTCGGACCCGGGCGCGATGATTACCCGTGCGCGCAAGGTGGATGGTGGCTACAGCCTGACCGGCAGCAAGATGTGGATCACCAACAGCCCGATTGCCGATGTGTTTGTGGTCTGGGGCAAGGACGACGCCGGCGACATTCGTGGTTTTGTCCTGGAGAAAGGTTGGAAGGGGCTGAGTGCTCCGGCGATTCACGGCAAGGTCGGCCTGCGAGCTTCGATTACCGGCGAAATCGTCATGGATAACGTGTTTGTTCCCGAAGAGAACATCTTCCCGGATGTGCGCGGCTTGAAAGGTCCGTTCACCTGCTTGAACTCAGCGCGCTACGGCATCTCTTGGGGCGCTTTGGGGGCGGCGGAGTTCTGCTGGCACACCGCGCGCCAGTACACCCTTGATCGCCAGCAGTTCGGGCGCCCATTGGCGGCTACCCAACTTATCCAGAAAAAGTTGGCCGATATGCAGACCGAGATCACCCTCGCCCTGCAAGGTTGCTTGCGTCTGGGGCGCATGAAAGATGAAGGCACGGCGGCGGTCGAGATCACCTCGATCATGAAGCGCAATTCCTGCGGCAAGTCCCTGGATATTGCCCGCATGGCTCGCGACATGCTCGGTGGCAACGGCATCTCCGATGAGTTCGGAATCGCCCGGCACCTGGTCAACCTGGAAGTGGTGAATACCTACGAAGGCACGCATGACGTTCATGCGCTCATCCTCGGGCGCGCCCAGACCGGTATCCAGGCGTTCTATTAATAGGAGTGTGACCATGGGCGCGCTATCGCATCTGCGGGTACTGGATTTGTCACGGGTGTTGGCGGGGCCTTGGGCCGGGCAGATTCTTGCCGACCTTGGCGCTGAGGTGATCAAGGTCGAGCGGCCCGGCAGTGGTGACGATACTCGCGCCTGGGGGCCGCCCTTCCTGAAGGATGCGTATGGTGAGAACACCAGCGAAGCGTCCTACTACTTATCGGCCAATCGTAATAAGGAGTCGGTGACGATCGACTTCACCCGGCCGGAGGGGCAGAAGCTGGTCCGGGACCTGGCGGCGAAGTCGGATATCTTGATCGAGAATTTCAAGGTGGGCGGCTTGGCGGCATATGGCCTGGACTATGAGTCGCTCAAGGAGCTCAACCCTGAGCTGATTTATTGCTCTATCACCGGGTTTGGCCAGACGGGGCCTTATGCGGCGCGAGCGGGCTACGACTTCATGATCCAGGGATTGGGCGGGTTGATGAGCCTGACGGGGCGGCCCGAGGGTGATGAGGGGGAAGGTCCGGTCAAGGTGGGTGTGGCGCTCACCGATATTCTGACCGGGCTTTACTCTACGGTGGCGATTCTGGCGGCTATGGCGCACCGCGACCATGACGGTGGTGGCCAGCACATCGATATGGCGTTGCTGGACGTGCAGGTTGCCTGCCTGGCCAATCAGGCGATGAATTACCTGACGACTGGGGTATCTCCCAAGCGGTTGGGTAATGCGCATCCGAATATCGTGCCGTATCAGGATTTCCCCACGGCTGATGGCGACTTCATCCTCACCGTGGGCAATGACAGCCAGTTTCGCAAGTTTGCCCAAGTCGCCGGGCAGCCGCAGTGGGCTGATGACTCGCGGTTTTCCACCAATAAGTTACGGGTGGCCAACCGGGCGGTGCTTATTCCATTGATTCGCCAGGCAACGGTCTTCAAGACCACTGCCGAGTGGGTGGCCCAGCTTGAGCAGGTCGGTGTGCCCTGTGGGCCGATCAATGATTTGGCGCAGGTGTTTGCCGATCCTCAGGTGCAGGCGCGTGGGCTGGCTATAGAGTTGCCTCACCCGCTGGCAGGCAAGGTGCCTCAGGTGGGGAGCCCCATACGGTTGTCCAAGACACCGGTGGAGTATCGCAGTGCGCCTCCTCTATTAGGCGAGCATACGGATCAGGTGCTCCGGCAGGTGCTGGGATTGAGTGCGACCAATGTGGCTGCTTTGAAAGAGGCAGGCGTCATTTGAGGTGCTTCTTCTATATAGAGGGTTTTTGGCGGGCTGGCATATGAAAGGCTGGGTGTTTTTTAATCGATTCTAAGTAATTGATAGAAAAGCAAAATAAGGGGTTGACGGCAGATTCTGGAAGTCTATAATTCGCCCCACTTCCGGCGCAGTCGAAACGGAAAA
>NZ_AOHN01000031.1:0-16604 GCF_000510915.2 Pseudomonas sp. FH4
TGGTAGTGTGGGGTTTCCCCATGTGAGAGTAGGTCATCGTCAAGATCAAATTCCGAAACCCCCGTCTGCTAACGCAGGCGGGGGTTTTGTCGTTTTGGGGCCTAAGTGTTCTAGCCTGACCGCCTGTCGATTTCATACATAAAAAGAAGATGTATCCCACAAATTTCTAAGATTTATCCAGTCTCGGCCGAAAGCCTGATGAGCCATGCGTGCACCGAAATAGAGCGGTCGTAGAGTCCGCCTATACCGTACATGGAAAGTTGCATTCGGCACGCTCACCCCCTTTTGGCAAAAAGAAGTCGATGAAATGAATCTCAAGTTCAGTCATAAAATTCTGTTGGCCGCGTCAGGCGTCGTGGTTTTGGCCTTCGCGCTCTTCACGTTGTACAACGACTACCTGCAGCGCAATACCATCAAGCAAAACCTGGAGTCATCCATCCAGCAGTCAGGTGACCTGACCGCCAGCAGCGTGCAGAACTGGCTCAGTGGTCGGGTGCTGGTCCTGGAAAACCTTGCGCAGAACGTTGCTCACCAAGGCAGCAATGCCGACCTTCCCGGTCTGGTTGATCAGCCGGCATTCACCTCGAACTTTCAGTTCACCTATGTCGGTTCAACCAACGGCGTCTTCACTCAGCGCCCTGACGCGAAAATGCCTGACGGCTACGATCCACGTCAGCGCCCCTGGTACAAGCAGGCTGTGGCTGCCGACAAACCCATGCTGACGCCGCCTTATAAGGCCGCCGTCGGCGGTTTGATCGTCACCATCGCGATGCCGGTCAAGAAAAATGGTGAACTGCTCGGTGT
The DNA here is from genome assembly GCF_000510915.2 of Pseudomonas sp. FH4. NCBI lineage: Bacteria > Pseudomonadati > Pseudomonadota > Gammaproteobacteria > Pseudomonadales > Pseudomonadaceae > Pseudomonas > Pseudomonas sp. FH4. Next base: position 805 of record NZ_AOHN01000031.1, read on the forward strand.
GGTCGGTGGCGACTTGAGCCTACAAACCCTGGTGAAGATCATTAACTCGGTAGACTTCGGTGGCATTGGCCATGCATTCCTGGTCAGTGGCGACGGGCAGGTGATCGTCAGTCCCGACCAGGACCACGTGATGAAAAACCTCAAGGACATCTATCCAGGCAGCAACGTCCGTATTGAGAAGGTTAATCAGGACGTCGTCCTCAATGGCCAGGACCGTATTCTGTCCTTTACCCCGATCAGCGACTTGCCGGGCGCTGACTGGTACATAGGCCTGTCGATCGACAAAGACAAAGCCTACGCACCCCTGAGTAAATTCCGCACCTCCGCTTTGATCGCGATGTTCATTGCCGTCACAGCGATTGCCGTGTTGCTGAGCTTGTTGATTCAGGTGCTGATGCGTCCCCTGACAACTATGGGCCGTGCGATGCAGGACATTGCCCAGGGTGAGGGCGACCTGACCCGCCGCCTGGCTGTGGAAAGCAAAGATGAGTTTGGCGAGTTGGGTGGCGCGTTCAACCAGTTTGTCGAACGCATTCATGCCTCCATCAGTGAAGTGTCTTCAGCGACGAGGCATGTGCACGATCTTTCCCAGCGAGTGATGGCATCGTCCAACGCCTCGATTATCGGCTCTGACGAGCAGAGCGCCCGTACCAACAGCGTTGCTGCGGCCATTAACGAACTGGGTGCCGCCACCCAGGAAATCGCCCGTAACGCCGCTGACGCCTCGCAACACGCCAGTGGCGCCAGTGAGCAAGCCGATGACGGTCGTCAAGTGGTGGAGAAAACCATCCTGGCGATGTCCGAGCTGTCGCAGAAGATCAGCCTGTCCTGCACGCAGATCGAAACGCTGAATGCCAGTACCGATAACATCGGCCACATTCTTGATGTGATCAAGGGCATCTCCCAGCAAACCAACCTGCTGGCCCTCAACGCCGCGATTGAGGCTGCCCGTGCCGGTGAAGCCGGCCGTGGTTTTGCCGTAGTGGCCGACGAAGTCCGCAACCTGGCGCACCGTACCCAGGAGTCGGCGGAGGAGATTCACAAGATGATCACCTCGCTGCAGATCGGTTCACGCGAAGCGGTCACCACGATGAACGCCAGCCAGGTGTCCAGCGAAGAAAGTGTTGAGGTCGCCAACCAGGCGGGTGAACGCTTGATCAGCGTGACTCAGCGAATCGTCGAGATTGATGGCATGAACCAGTCGGTGGCGGCAGCCACTGAGGAACAGACTGCCGTGGTGGAGACGCTCAATGTTGATATCAACCAGATCAACCTGTTGAACCAGCAAGGTGTGGCCAATCTCAACGAGACCTTGAAAGACTGTGATGCGCTGTCACAACAAGCCAATCGCTTGAAGCAACTGGTCGACAGTTTCAAGATCTGATCAGCCTGCGGTAAACATGGCGTAGTGCAGCAATGCACTGCGCCATTTTTTTCAGCCAAGCAACCGACGCACGTTATCCAGTGCACTGTCGGCGAACCCCTGGATGAACTGTTCAAATCCCTCTTTATCGCCGGCATCAAGAGGCTCGGCGATGATGGTCCAGGTCGCACGCGCCAGGTTCTCCCCGAGCGACTCGACGCTCATCGCCGCCCACAGCCGGGCCACGCCCAAGGTGTTATAGATCGTGGTCCAGGTCATGTGCATCGCCAGCGCATCGTAACTGTTGAGCTGTTCCACGACGATATTGCCATCGTGGAAGCGTTTTTTACGTAGCGATCCCACGCCGCTGCCCGTCATTGTGATGCGTGCCAGGGCAGGAATGAACGCGTCAAACCCCTCGAATCGACCTACGACCCGCCACAGGTTGGCGGCGCTGCAGGCAGTCACCACTGATGACACCAGCGGCTTGCCTTGGGGGTTTTTGATCAACGTATCGGGTTGTAGCTGTCTCATAAGTTTTTCCTGATGGCGGGGCTCACAGAAAGCCGATGGCGTTGAGGTACTGGCATCCTCTGCGTAACAACGCGGGTTCTTTTTCGGGATACTGCGCACCCATCTGCTCGACGCCATGGCGTGCGTTCTCATGGCGAATCATTGAAATGTCGCCAATATCCTCTCCCTGCCCATTGAGGTAGAACCCGAGCACTCCGAAAAGGGCATTCTCGCGACCCACTTCGCGCAGATGGTGTTGCCAATCCGCTACGCTCACCAACTCGAACGCATGACCTGCCTGGCGAAACGACTCCACGTAGGTTTCCCACCTCAAAGGCTGCGGATTGTGCAGGTTGAAGACGCTGCGTTCGACAACGCAGTTGCCACTGTGGAAGGCAATGAAACGCGCCAGGAAATCCACCGGCATCAGATCGAAGTTCAATCCCAGGCGTGGCACCCGGCCCAACTGCAGCGAGCCCTTGAGCATCAGCATCAAGCGGTTTTTGTGCGGTTGGCAGACGCCGTTGCGGCTATTGAAACTGATGTTCCCGGGTCGATAGATATTGATCCAGGCGCCTTGCCCGGCGGCACGCCCCAAGAGTCGCTCAGCCACCCATTTGGACAGGTTGTAGCCGTTCTTGATGTAGAGCGGCGGCGTGCTTGCCGCAGGTGCTTCAAGCACTTGCCCGTCAGGCCCGACGCTGCTTGACGCGGATAATGTGGACACGAAATTGAGCACTTTCTTGCAATGGGTTTCACACAGGCGCAGGCATTCAAGCACCGGCTCCACGTTGTCCTGGGCCAGCGATGCATAGTCCATGACGTGATTGACGTGGGCCGCGCTATGTACCAGCACCCCATACTGGCGGGCGAGGTGCTCATAGACCTGTGCTTGCAGCCCCATGCGAGGTTGGCGCAGGTCGGCCGTGTACACACGCACGCGGCTCAGGTCCAGGTGTTCCAGGCGGTATTCGCGCAAGGCTTCGGTGAACCGTGCAATGGCCGATTGCCTAGGATTTTCGCGCACCAGGCAAGCCACTTCTGTCGCCCCGGCCACCAGCAGGGCTTCGACGATATGGATGCCCAGGAAGCTGTTGGCGCCCGTCACGATAGCCTTGTGGCGATCACCGGCATGCTCCCCCGACAACAGCGCAATATCCAGCGTACGTAGTGCATCGCTTAGCGCCCGATCGGTGGGCGCGGTACCTGGCGCGCTATCGCCCATCAACGCCGCAAGCGTCTGCACCGTTGGCGCTTCGATAAATCGATTGAGGGGCAGGCTGCGCCCGTACAGCTCGCGAATCCGCAGGAGCATGGTTGACAGCAGGATAGAGTGGCCGCCGAGATGGAAAAAACTGTCATCAGTCGAGATCTCGTTGACTGGCAACCCCAGCAGCTCACTCCACAGGCCCAGCAATTGCACTTCCACTGGCGTATTGGGCCGCCGTTGAGGGCTGTCCGAGACGGCGGCTTGAACCGCCAGCGCCAGCAAGGCCTGGCGGTCAACCTTGCCATTGCTGCCATAGGGCAGGCTCGCCAGCTCCTTGCACACGGTCGGCTGCATATAGTCCGGCAGCATCTTCCTGGCATGTTGCTTGAGCGCTGCCACGGCGGTGCCTGAATAGTTTGGATCAGCGCTGGCCACGAACGCGAGGACTCTGCGATCGCAGTCAATCACCACCGCCACCTGGCGAAATAGCTGGCTGGCGCGCAGACACTGCTCGATTTCCCGGGGCTCGACCCGAAAGCCACGGATCTTCACCTGCTGGTCCTGGCGCCCGACCAGCTCGATGCCCTCTACAGTCCATTTCGCCAGGTCTCCCGTACGATAGGCGCGCAAGGCCTGGCCGTCAGGCAGCACAAGGTGCACAAAATACTTGGCCGTCTGTTGTGGCTGGTTCACATAACCAAGGCTTACCCCGGGGCCGACAATGTACAGCTCGCCGACCACCTGATCCTCGACCGGTCGGTGCTGCTCGTCGAGGATCAGCACCTGGCTGTTGGCGATTGGCTTACCGAGGTTGAGATTGCTGTCGTCAGCCCGCATCCGGCGGCTGCTGACCAGCACTGTGGCCTCCGTCGGGCCATACAGGTTGTGCAAGGCGCATTGCCCGGCCATCTGCTGGATAACATGGGGTTCACAGAGGTCGCCACCGGTCACCAAGTGCTTCAAGCCCAGCGGTCGATCCATCGGGAGCAGGCTTAACAGTACCGGCGGTAGGAATGCGTGAGAGACACGCTGTTGCTGGATCAACTCAACCAACTGATGAGGGTCGCGACGCTGTTCTTCACTGGGAACAATCAGAGTCGCGCCCTGGCTCAGGGCCGGAAAGAGATCGATCAGTGAAGAATCAAAACTCAACGATGAAAATTGCAGTACGCGGCTGCATTCACGCAGTTCCACATACTGGCTGTACCACGCAGAGAAATGAGCCAGGTTATGCTGGCTGAGCAACACTCCCTTTGGCTGGCCGGTGGTGCCCGAGGTGTACAACACCATGCTGGCGCTGTCAGCCGAGGGCGAAGTGAGCGTCAGGGGGGCGTTGTCGTCGATGTGCTGGCTGTCTATGTGGCTGACATCCACAGCCATGAAGTGCGCGCGCAAGGGATGTTGACCATCATCGAGCAACACCAGGGCGCCGGCATTCTCCAGCATGGCTCGCTGGCGCGGCAGTGGGTGGCCCGGTTCCAGCGGCAGATACACCGCGCCGCAGCCCAGGGTCGCCAGAATGCTGGCGTACAACCCGACAGACTTGCCCAGGCAGATACCGACCACAGGCGCCTGCCCAGCCCCGAGCAACGGCCGCAGCACCTGCGCAATGGCCAGGCTGTGCCGCAACAAGTGGCGATAGCTCAGGGTGTGGCCATCGATCTCCAGGGCCGGCCTGTCGGCAAAGACCCGCAAGCTTTGCTCCAGTTGCTTGATCAGCGGCGTGCGAGCTTTTTGCATCAGCAGCGGTTCATCAGTTCGGTTCAGGCGATGCAGGTATGCCAGTCCCTCCAGGCCTAGCAGGCTCTGCTCTGGATGTGTGGAAGCACTCGCGTGCTGTGTGAAATGGCCAGGGTTGCGCGAGAAACCACTGACTTGCAGCGCTACCCATTCGGCCAGGCGTGCCACGGCCTGGCGCCGAAGCTGTTGACCGTTGCCGCAGGAGGGCGGTGTCACGTCCAGCACGGCCAGCAGTTGTTGTGCACGGTCATAGCAGCGTATTTGCAGGACCGGCAGCCCCCTGTCACTCAAGGGCCCGATGGACAGGCGCAGGCTCATCACGGCCATGCCGGCCAGGTCCTGTGTGACGGGCTGGCTGCCGTCTTCAATCAACAGGTCGATTGCCGGTGCCTGCGCGGCGAGATCATGGCCAAAGGGCGCCAGTGCCAGCCCCAGTTCATGCAAGGCCGGGCTGGTTCCGACCAGCGTAATGCCGAGGCGTCTCATGACGGGCTCCCGGATGCAGGCAGATAGGCGTTTAACGCTTGGGCGACACACGGTGTTTGCAGCAGCCCACTGCGGCGCAGCAACCCCATGATGTTACTGATCAGCGGGTGCTGATGGGTGATGGGGAAGTCCAAGGCGTTGACCTCGACCCGCAGTGCTGCGCGGGCATGGGGACTGATATCCAGATGCTCGATCAATCGCAGGTCGAAGTCCCTTTGCAGGTCATTGGTCAAATAGTGTTGCAGGAAGATCGGCAGGACCCGGGCGATACAGTGGCGGTCTTCTTCGCTTGCCGTTTGCCAGTAGAGTCGCACCAGGCAGGTCCAAAAGTTGGCGTGGCGCCCCTCGTCAGCCAGATGGTCGGCCATCAACCCCCTTACCGATTGTTTGACACTGTCATCCTTGGCAAACGCCGCCACGTCATGGGTGACCGTGTTCTCGGCAATCGCCACGCAAATCAGCTCTACGGCATCCTGTAGATGCGCCGGCGCTTGTGCCTGCGCGATGGGTATGGCGCGGCTCAATTCGATAGTCGCCGGCAGTTCCAGCGGTGCGATACCGGTCTGCTCCAGCGTTTGCTGCATGAAGTCCAGGGCGACGAGGGCGTGGTAGTCCTCATCGACCACCACGGTCATGGCGTCGTAGCGGCAGGCGGCAGGCGGCAGGGAAGGGGATTGAACAGCGATTCTTGGCGATGCCCCGTGCGGTTTTATCAACGATCTCGGTTTCAAAGATCACCACGTCATGGATGAACTTGTAGAACGTCTGCACCAGGACAAAATCGCGCCACTGTGGGCAATGTTCGAGAAAACTCGCACTGAGTACCAACGGTTGGCGACACAGGGGATAGATCAGCTTGTCGTCATTTTCCAGCAGGCGTCGCGGACGCGTGCGGATGGTCGCTCGATGCTCCCAGTCGGTCGCGAACGGGCGGTAGTCGGCAGCGTTCACAGGCTCACCTCCTGGCGCAGGCCGTCCCACAAGGCAATGCGGCTCTCTACGGCGCTCAGGGCCGCGCTCCAGGCCTGTTCTTCGCGCAGGGGGTCCGACTGGGTCAACCGCCTAAGCAGGCGCTCTGCGGCCGGCTCGTGGCCCTGGGCGTCCAACTCGATGTGTCGCTGTAGGTAGTAGCACAAGCTGGGGGCTTGCCGGTGGGCAACGTTGCTGCCTTCCAGGATGCGTTTGAACATCGTCGGGATGACACTTTCGCGGCCATGCAGGAAGGTTGCGGCGACACAATGGATCGGTGCGTTCAAGGCAACGTCCAGGGTGTGCCGGACAAAGCGCTCTACCGCAGGATCAATCGTGACCTGTGCCAAGGCGCTATCGACGCTTGCCCCCTCTCGCTGCAACGCAATGAAACGTTCGATGGGGAGGGTGCTGGCTCCCACCTCGCGCATGGCGTCCAGATACAGTTCGAAGTGGCTGCTGTGCCCAGTGTCCAGGCGCTGGTCTGATTCTTCGTCCAGGACAATTTCGTTGATTAATCGCGCGGCCTGCGGGTCTGTCGGCGGCAGCCAGGGCAGGCGCATGCAGGTCAGGTCCTGTTGTAGGCGTTTGGTCAGCGTCATGAAGTCCCAAACGGCGAAAACATGGTTTTGCATAAAGTGTTGTAACTGAGGGAAAGAATTGATCTCTAGAAAAATAGGATGTTCATGTAGTTGCAATTTTTTATGTCTAATTAGTTCTTGTAGTTGAAACATGGTTAATGCCCATAAGTCGTTGTGTCGACTCAAATGAAAAGGTTGTTTAGAACCAAGTGCATGTTGCTGGCGAGGGCTTTGTTGCCCGATCGTGAGGCTCTTGCGTCTGGCTTGGTTACCTGGCAAGCAACAAATAGTGACAAAGCACGCTAGTCTTGTTGGCGCGCGCGTTGTCCACAGTTATGCCCAAGCCTGTGTCCACGCTTTCGACTGAAGTGCCAAGCCCCATTAAAGAGTAATCACTTGGTTAAGTGTTCAGATATTTTCTGAGTTATATAAGGTTTTTCTACGGGGAGGGAAATGCTGTAGTTGAACTTTCTGTTCGAAGTAGGAACTTTCCTTGTTGTTTGCGAGTTTAAATAAGTGGACTTAACGGGCAGGGTTTGATTCGCTGTTGCTTTGCAACGCTGGCGGTTTCCTGTCGGTCAATCTCGGGTCTGTTGGCGCAACCGTCCAGGAGGGGACGGCGGGTACGGAGCGGCTTTGGACATATGCGGCGCCTGGTGATCCAGGCCGCGCACGGGGCGGCCAAGGTCGGGAGAAGTCACCGCGGCCCTTTATCGTTGTCCTGTTCAATGCTGTTGAGGTAATGCGTGATCACTTCCATCCCGCGCATCAGGTGATTGCGCAGCGTCAGTACACTCTGCTCGACCTTTTTTTGTGCGACCAGGCTCAGCAGTTCGCGGTGGTCTTCCTGGGAGGTTTCGCCCAGCCCCATGGCTTCAAGGTTGAACCGCAGGAAACGTTCCTCCTCGTTCAGCCCATGTTCCACCAGGTTTAACAGCCGCTGGTTGGGTGCCTTGCCATACAGCGTCATATGAAACAGGCGGTTGAGCCGGCCGATTTCGGTGTAGTCGGTTTCGCGCTCAAGGGTGTCGATCAAGGCGCCCGCCTGTTCGATATCGTTCTCGCTGAGCAACGGGATCGCTAAACGCAGTGCCTCTGACTCCAGGAGAATGCGCAGGGCGTAGGTCTCCGCGGAGTTATCTTCAATCAGCGGGGCAACCACGGCACCCTTATGGGTTACAACATGCAGCAGCGACTGTGCCTCCAGTTGGCGCAGCGCCTCGCGCACCGGCATCCGGCTGACCCCGAACAGGCTGGCCAGCTCTTGCTGGCGCATGGCGGTGCCGCAAGGCAGACGGCCATCCAGTATGGCGTTGCGCAATGTTTCTTCGATAACGGAGCGAGCGAGGTGAGCGGGAATGGGCCCACTGATCTTGATGCTGCTCAAAGGGTTCGGCTTGTGCGTCACGACTACGCTATCCTCCTTTCTTGTTGGAATGGGTTATGGCTAATTGGATCCAAAGAACACTAGAGATTGCATGCAGGCTTGTCAAACAGGCAAGGTTTCCCTTTGTAAGCGACTCAACAGCGCGGTATTTCATCGCACATTATGGCTTGCGGGCGTCTTACAAGGCGCAATGGTTTAGCTGAGTGGGCGCTGAGTGATTGCACTGTGCCATTGTCTTTTGCCGATCGACCCTTCACCATCGATTGATTCTCCGTCTCTTTCTACGGACTGAAGCCATTGGCGGTACGTTTTACTCCCTCGCGGATCCTGTGCTGGCTGTTTTCAGCGCTGCTGCTGGCTGGCTTATTGCCCGGCGGGCTGCATGCCGATTGGGATTTTTCCCAGATCAGCCGGCGCGCCACGGGGCTCTATGGGCCGCTGGGTGCAGGACAGCAACGTATCGACGACTGGCAGCAGTTGCTGGCGACACAGAAACAAGGCAGTGAGCTGGAGCAGCTCAAGGTGGTCAACCTGTTCTTCAACAAGCGGGTGCGCTATGTCGAGGATATCGACTTGTGGAACCAGGTCGATTACTGGGAAACGCCCATCGAAGCCCTGTGGAAAGGCGCCGGCGATTGTGAAGACTATGCCATCGCCAAGTATTTCAGCCTACGCCGCCTGGGCGTCTCCAGCGACAAATTGCGCATTACCTACGTCAAGGCGTTGCGGCAGAATCGTGCCCACATGGTCTTGACCTATTATTCGACGCCAGAGGCCATGCCGCTGGTGCTCGACAGCCTGATCGACGAAATCCAGCCCGCCAGCCAACGGACCGACTTGCTGCCGGTCTACTCCTTCAACGCCGAAGGCTTGTACCTGCCGGGCGCCAAGGGCAACAAGAAGGTCGGCGACACCAAACGCCTGTCGCGCTGGCAGGATGTGCTGAAGAAAATGCGTGCGGAAGGCTTCCCCGCCGAGCCGGCCAACGAGGAGTAACTGTTCAGATGTCACTGTTCAAACAGCTGTTGATTGCTATCTGTCTGTTCCTGGTGGTCGCCTTCAGCGGCAGCTTCATGGTCAGCCTGGAAAGCTCGCGTACCCAGTACGTGAACCAGCTGCGCTCCCATGCGCAGGATGCGGCGACGGCCCTGGCGTTGTCCCTGACACCCAATATCGACGACCCGGCGATGGTCGAGTTGCTGGTCAGCTCGATCTTCGACAGCGGCTATTACGCGAGCATCCGCGTGGTCGACGTGACCAATGACCAGGTCATCGTCGAGCGCAGCGGTGTCCCCGACAACAACGGCGTGCCCAACTGGTTCGTCAAGTTGATCGGCCTTGAGCCGGCCGGTGGCGACGCTCTGGTCAGCCGTGGCTGGGAACAGGCGGCGCGGGTCGAGGTGGTCAGCCATCCGATGTTTGCCCTGGCCAAGCTGTGGCAGAGCGCCCTGGGCAGCCTCGGCTGGCTGCTGTTGTGTGGCGCGGTAAGTGCCGTGCTGGGCGCGCTGTTGCTGCGCCGGCAACTGAAGCCATTGGACTACATGGTCAAGCAGTCTCACGCCATTGCCCGCCGCGAGTTCCTGAGCCTGCCGGATCTGCCGCGCACCCCGGAACTGCGCCGGGTGGTGCAGGCGATGAACCAGATGGTGGAAAAGCTCAAGGCCCTGTTCCAGGAACAGGCCGAGCGCAGTGAAAAGCTGCGGGTGGAGTCCTATCAGGACAACCTCACGGGCCTGGCCAATCGACGCTATTTCGAGATGCAGCTCAACGCGCGGGTCAGCAACCCAGAGGAAACCAACTCGGGTTACTTGCTGGTGCTGCGGGTCAAGGACCTGGCCGGTCTCAACCAACGGCTGGGCGGCCAGCGCACCGACCAGTTGCTGCAGGCAGTCGGCGAACAACTGCTGCGCCAGTGCGAGCCGTATCCGGAAACCCACAACCTGGTCACGCGCATCCGCGGCGGCGAATTTGCGGTGCTGGCGCCGGGGTTGATGCGTGAAGAGGCGTTGCAGCTGGCGCAGAACCTGGAAAGCACCTTGCAAAGCCTGCAAGCCACTGGGGCCAGTGATGTGTCGCCGGTTGCCTGTATAGGCCTGGCCCCATTCAATCATGGTGATTCTCCCCAGGCACTGCTGACTCTGGCCGACCAGGCGCTGGCCCAGGCCGAAACCCAGGGCGATGTCAGTTGGGTGTGCCTGGACCACAGCGCAGCCGCCAGTGTTGGCGACGATCATCACGCCTGGCACTCACTGCTCGACCAGGCGCTGAGCCAGCAGCGCTTTGAACTGTATTTCCAGCCGGTAGTGGCCAGCCAGGATCCGCAACTGATCCTGCATTACAAAGTGCTCTCGCGCCTGGTGGACGGCCAGGGCCACACCATCCCGGCCGGGCGCTTCCTGCCTTGGCTTGAACGGTTTGGCTGGTCGGCGCGCCTGGACCGGTTGATGCTGGAGCTGGTGCTCAAGCAGATGGCCAGCCACGAGCATTCGCTGGCCCTGAACCTGTCGGCGGCCACGCTGGCAGACCCGCAGGCCCTGAATCGCGTGTTCGATCTGCTGCGCCAGCACGCCAACCTGGGCCCGCGCCTGACCCTGGAGATCGGTGAAGAGCAACTACCTGAGCAAGCCGTGCTGGAGCAGTTGACCCAGCGCCTGCGCGAGCTGAACTTCTCCCTCAGCCTGCAACGCTTTGGCGGGCGCTTCAGCATGATCGGCAACCTGGCGCGCCTGGGCCTGGCCTACCTGAAGATCGATGGCAGCTACATCCGCGACATCGATCAGGAAAGCGACAAGCGCCTGTTCATCGAAGCCATCCAGCGCGCAGCCCACAGCATCGACTTGCCGCTGATTGCCGAGCGGGTCGAAACCGAGGGTGAATTGAAGGTGATTCGCGAGATGGGGATTTTCGGCGTGCAGGGCCAATTGTTTGGTGAACCGGCGCCCTGGCGCTGAGGCCGTGGGCCGGCCTCAGATCAGGCCGGTCTCATCATCATTGATCAGGTGGCTCAGGCCACCCAGTGCTTCCCGCGCGTGGCTGCGGTCTTTCAACTTGGCTTGTGCGGCGACCGGCAGGTCAGTCAGGTTGATCACACCTTTGTGGATCAGTACCTGAATCAAGTCTTCCAGCACCCGGATCATCTCCGAGTCACTGTGCTTGAGCTGCTTGAGGCTCACCTCCGCTTCTTCATTGGCGAACCAGGCCTGGATCTCATGATGGTCCGCTGGCAGGGTCCCGGTCGACTCGGCGAAGGCAACCGCCTCGGCGCGAATCAGCTCACCCTGTGCATCACGTTGCACGTAGAACATTGAACATCCCTCATGAGAAGAACTGACGACAGCCTGTCAGAGCATAGGCCAACGGCGCGCGATTGGGCGTGAGTATGCCGTGCAATCGCGACCCCATGCCAGTGAACGGTGGCCGCAAATGAATCGGCCGCCTCAAGAGGCGGCCGATTCAGGGTTGCTTTAGGTGTGATCGACCTTGATGGTCGGGTCGGCACCGGTGATCAGCGAGTTGATCGACTGACCGGACCAGTTGTTACCTTCCAGCTTGATCGTCACATCCGCGTTGGCCAGGCCACCGGCGGCGTTGAGCTTGCCTTCGGAACTGATCTGCAGCGTGGTCACGTTATCCACCGTGGTCAACTTCAGGAAGTTGTCGATGGTGCCGTCGGTTTCGCCCTTGAGCAGGTCGCGCAGGTCGATACGGTCGCCTTCCGATGCCTTGAAGTCCTTGATCACATCGTTGCCAGTGTCGCCCGCTCTCCAGACAAAGGTATCGGCACCCGTGCCGCCGATCAGGATGTCATTGCCCTGGCCGCCGATGAGCGTGTCGTTACCGGTACCGCCCAACAGAATGTCGTTGCCCTTGCCGCCGTCCAGGTAGTCGTTGCCGCCCTGGCCGAACAGGATGTCATCACCCGAGCCACCCAGCAGGGTGTCATTGCCGTCCTTGGCACCCGAGGTGTTGAACTCGTTGTAGTGCTCGGTGATGTACTTGTGCACATCCTGGCCGGTGACTGCAGACACCGCTACGCCGCTTTTCCCAGCCACGTAGGTCTGGATGGCGTTGTAGCCTTCGCCGGTAACACCCGTGAAGGTCACCAGGTCGCCAAACAGGATATCGTTGCCGTCACCCCCATCGACACGGTCGGCACCCGGCAGGGTGGCCTCGCTGCTACCGAGGATAGCGTTGGCCAGGTCCTTCGGATCGATGTTGGCTTGTGGCTTGTTATCGCTGTCGTACGGTTTCAACTGATCCAGGCTGACGCCACTGTTGAGGCCGATGGCTTCGACACCGCCGGTGGACAGGCCCTTGAGCAGTGCGAATGCGCTATTGGAGTTAGTGGTGGTGGTGGTGTCGGTATAGTTGCCATAACCGTCACGCACCGACAGCTCAAAAGTGCCATCCCCTTGGGCGTGGATGACTCCCGGGTTGTACTGCGACCAGCCCCCGTTGTTGATCCAGAGCGTCATTTTCCCGACAGCATCAATATCAATCAGGTGAGTCGAGTCGATAGTGATCCGGGTGGCGGTGCCTAAGGTGTAGTTGTTCATGTTGACGACATCATCCAGCTTGACGTTGCCGTACAAGGTCGGGTTGCCCTGCTCGCTGCGTTGGTAATACGTCGGCTGGCCATCGGTGATGAAGTACGTTGTGTTGATTGCGCCAGTGTTGCTGGTCGCCTGGGCACTGTTGAAGAAGTTGGATGCGGCCTTGAACACGTCTTCGTAGTTGGTCCCGCCTTCAGACACCATCGAGTCCAGGACTTTCTGCAGGGCAGCCAGGGCACCTGGGTCTTTCAGGTTGACCGTAGCGGTCTGGTTGACTTGGGTATCGAAGTCCGCCAGGAAAATATTCACGATGCCAGAGGTACTGGAGCCGATGCTGTCTTTCAGCGAGTTGAACACGGTGGTCAGCGAGGCTTTCGCCGCCGCCACCGAGTCCGCACCCATACTGCCCGACGTATCGATCATGAACGCGATGTTGTAGTTCTTGCCCTGCACCACGTTCAGGCCCGAAACGTCCGCCACGATGATGTCGTTGCCACTGGTGCCCATGACGTTGTCATCGCCCGAAGTCGCCGTGCTCCCGCTATAGGTTGCCGGGTACACCTTGACCGGCAGATTGGCAACGGTTGTGGCCGAGCCGCCGAGGCTTTCGGTGGAGGTCGAGGTCACGGTCAGGTTGTACTGGCCGCTGGTGTAAGGCAGTGGCTTGAGGCTCAAATTATTGAGGTCCCAGCCGGTGACATTGACTTCGGTCAGGCCATTGGTCGCCGTGAAGGTATGCCCGGCACCGTCGCTGAGCACTGCGCCCACCGGGATGCTGCCAATCTTCACGCTCAGGGTTTCCGAACCGTCGGTATCGGTCAGGCCGGTGGTGACCTTGGTCAGCTTGACCGTGCCGTTTTCCAGCCCTTCGTTGAGCTTGTACGCATCGTAGTAGCCCTGGCCGTTGGTGCCGTGCAGGTCAGACACCTGGGCACCTGCGTTGATCAGGTCATTGACCCCGGTGTAGATCGGGATGTTGGTATTGCTCAGGTTAGTGACCGGACCACCGTTGACCGACAGGTTGACGTCATAGCTGCCGGCGCCCGCCTGGTTGGCATGGTAGATATCAATGCTGTAGTAGCCATTGCTGGTCGGCGTGAACGTACCGCTGAACTGGCCGGAGTTCGAGCCCCAGGTGCCGCTGGCCACGTCTTTGCCGCCGATGTTGACCAGGATGCTGTCATCGCCATAACCGCTGAAGGTATAAGTCTTGCCGGCTTCCAGGTAGATCAGGCCGGAGGTCTTCGACCCGGCGCCGCCCGGTACGTCTGCAGTTGACGTGACGTCGGTGGCAATCGTCGTGCTGTTTGGCGTGCCTGCTTTGTCGATCGCATTTTTCAGCACGGTCGCCGAGGCGCCGTTGCCGTTGGTACCCAGGTTCGCAATGCTGTTCCAGCTCTGCTTGGTCAGGCCGATCGAGGCGATGTTGTTGTCGGCAACGCTCAAGGTTGGCGCATCCGCAACCGGCGTGATGTCGACTTTCACAGTAGTGCTGGTGCCCAGGTCCTTGCCATCGGTTGGCTGGAACTTGAACTGTGCATAATCAGCCTGCTTGTTGCCCACACCGGTGCCGCCGTAGCCGTCGGCCCCGGATTCGTTGGCGTTTGGCGTGAAGCGCAACTGGCCACCGTCGATCTGCGCCTTGGTGAAGGTCTGGCCGGCGCTCACGTTGGTCCAGGTGGTGCCATCCGCTGCGAGGAACTGCAGCTTGCCGGCAACTGGCAGCTCGGTGATTTTCACCCCGAGGCTGGTCTGAGGGGAATCCACATCGGTGACCCCAAAGTTAGCCCAGGTCAGCTTCAGCGGCGTGTCTTCGGTACCGGTAACGGCACTGCCAGTGGCAACCGGTGCGTCGTTGACTGCCGTTACGTTGACTGTGGTGGTCGCCACGTTCGAGTAGTTGCCACCGTCGGTCACGGTCACGGTGATGGTCCGTGGCGTGGTGCTCGGGTTGTCGCTGCTGTTGCTGAACGTGATGTTCTTGATCTGCTGCATGTAGTCAGCCAGCGACGCCGTGCCAGTCAAGGTCAGGGTGATCTTGCCGGTGACAGGGTCTGTGACCGAAGTCACGGTGATACCGGTGACGTTGCTGTAGCCCAACGAATCGTTCGGCTGAGTATTAGTCAGCACCACCGTGGCGCCAGTCAGCTGGGTGCTGTCCGGGTCGGTGATCTTGATGTCGGTGTCAGCAATCGACACGCTATTGCCGCCTTCGGTGAACGTGGTCTTGAAGTCGTTCCCGGTGGCGCCGCTGGAGTTGTTGGCATCCAGATCGATAACCGGTGGTGCATCGTTATCGATGATCGAGGTTTCGACTTTACCGTTGGTGGGGCTGACCACCAGGTTCTCGAAGTTGCCGCCGGAAGTGCCAGAGATGCTGATCTCGAACTTCTCCGTAGGCTCGGTCAGCTTGTCGTCGATAGTCTTGATATCGAACGTGGCGGTGCTTTGGCCGGCCGGAATCTTCACGGTGTATACGCCGGTGAAGTCTGAACCGTCCTGGGCCACGCCTTTGTACGAGAGGGTCACCGTGACTTCGGTTTCCGCCGGTTGGGTCAGGTTCAACGTGTAGTGAGCGGTCTGGCCTTCGGTAACCGAGGCGTCGCCCGCGATACTGATCACGGTGTTGCTCGTCACGTCCGTTACCTTGGTGACCACTGGCGTGCCGACCGGGAT
Source organism: Pseudomonas sp. FH4 (assembly GCF_000510915.2). NCBI lineage: Bacteria > Pseudomonadati > Pseudomonadota > Gammaproteobacteria > Pseudomonadales > Pseudomonadaceae > Pseudomonas > Pseudomonas sp. FH4. The sequence goes on from NZ_AOHN01000031.1 coordinate 16,283, forward strand.
CAGGTTTTCATATTTGTCGCCACCGCTGACCACGTTGGTGATCTTGGCGGAAATATCCTTGGCACCGACGTAGAAGTCATTCGGCGCGGTGAAGTTGGCAGTACCACTGGTCTTGCCATTGCCGATGGTAATGCTCAAGTTGTTATCCAACTTGATCACCAGGTCGGAACCCACGTTGGTCACGGCCACGCCGTTCTTGTCCACGAGGCTGGCGGTGTAGACGATCTGGCCACCTTCGGCGACGCTGGCAGTGGCGGTCAGTACGACCTTCACATCGTCGATGGTGTCGTTGATCTGCGTCGTCGCGCCATCGCCCGTCACC
>NZ_AOHN01000032.1:0-5483 GCF_000510915.2 Pseudomonas sp. FH4
CCTTTCGAGGCCCGCAAGGGATCGAGCAAGGGCAAAAAGAAGATGGAAGCCGGCCTGGCCAAGCTGCTGCAGGTCACCCGTGTGAGTGCTGACGAGGCTGAACTGGGCTGGCGTAACGCTCTGACCCGGTGGGTCGCCGCCCAGCAACACAACGGCGTGTCAGAGCGGCGCACGGCCGCGCAGATGCGCCGCTGGAACAAGGTTCCCCCCGGCACCGCCTGCACCGACAAGCAGGCAAAGCGCCTGCGCCGCCTGGGCTTTCGTACCCGGCAGAAGGGCAAAAAGAGCCTGACCCGGCCGTCAGTGGCGTGGATTCAAGAACATGTGAATTACGCCAAGGCCGGCCTGTTGATCCGCATTTTGAACGACGAACGAACCGAATCTACCGGCGCGCAGAGCTGGGATATCACCTTGCCCAAGCGCCAGTTCCTCGGCGCGAGCAGCGAACGTGACACCAGCTTGCTGGTTAACCAGGTGCTGCAGCAAATCCTAAATTCACCCCGCTAACGAGGCACAGCATGGCACTTGGCAAAGTCAGCGTTAACAATCTCAATCTGGGCCAAGGCGCCGTGACTGAGATCGAGCGCTATTTTCTGTTCATCGGGGCCGGCCCGAAAAACACCGGCAAATTGCTCGCCCTCAACACCGACAGCGATCTGGACAACGAGCTGGGCATTCCGGCAAGCGATCTGAAAACCCAGATCACTGCAGCACGCTTGAACGGCGGCGACCGTTGGGCGTGCCTGGCGGCGCCGATCGCCCCTGAAGGCGACTGGAAAGTGGCCCTGGATATCGCGCAGCAACAGGGTTTTTCCGTTGAAGCTGTGGTGATCACTAAGCCTGTGGCGAAGGGCGACGAACTGTCAGCCATGCACGATGCGGCCATTGGCGTGAGCAATGTCTACGGGCGGCGCGTCTTCTTCATGGCCGCGACTGCCGGCATCGCGGAAAAACTCACCTGGGCGCAGTACCTGGTCGAGCAAAAGGCAATCACCGCCGGCCTGGCCGCGCCGCGTGTGCTGGTGGTTCCGCAGCTCCACGGTAACGACCTGGGCGTGCTGGCTGGTCGCCTGGCTAATGCCGCCGTCAGTATCGCTGACAGCCCCATGCGCGTGGCCACTGGCGCGGTGCTGGGCCTGGGCGCCGTGCCGATCGACAGCGAGGGTAAACCGCTGCCGTCTGCCATCCGTGCCGAGCTGGACAAAGCCCGCTTTTCCGTCTCACAGACCTATCCCGACTACCCGGGCGTGTACTGGGGCGACGGCAACATGTTGGACACCCCGGCCAGCGACTACCAGGTAATCGAATATTTGCGCCTGGCCGACAAGGCGGCGCGCCTGGTGCGTCCGCTGTTGATCCGCCGCGTGGCCGATCGGCGCCTGAACAACACAGCCAACAGCATGGCGGTCAACGTCAATGCGCTGATGGCTCCCCTGCGCCAGATGGCCAAGTCGGTCAAATTCGCCGGCCAGGTGCTCCCGGGCGAGATCGAATCGCCGAAAGACGGCGACATCGTGCTGGTTTGGAAGAGCAAAACCGCCGTCGAGGCGTTTATCAAGCTCAAGCCCCACAACTGCCCGAAAGACCTCACGGCGAACATCGCCCTGGACCTTTCCACCGACGATTCGGAGTAACCCCCTATGTCACGTATTGGCGGCAAGAACTTTGACGTGAACCTGGGCGACCTCCAGGTTCACGTCGAAAGCTGCACCCTGGATATCACCGACAACAGCAAGACCGCGCAGACCCGTGGCGTGCCTGACGGCTACGTCGATGGCGATGTGTCGGCCGCTGGCGAGCTTGAATTGGACTCGATCAACTTCGGCTTGCTGATCGACGCGGCCCGTACTGCCGGCAGTTTTCGCAAGCTGGGCGCGTTCGACTCGGTGTTTTTTGCCAAGGCTGGCGACGACGAACTGCGCATCGAGGCGTTCGGCTGCAAGTTGAAGGTTTCCAGCCTGTTGAGCATTGATCCGAAGGGCGGCGAGAAGACCAAGCACAAGGTGCCGTTTGAGGTCACCAGCCCGGACTTTATTCGCATCAATGGCGTGCCGTACCTGGATGCCACCGAGATCGAGGGCTTGAGCTGATGGGTGATTGGCTCGACCACGCCAAGGCGATCGAGGAGCTGGAGCGCGAGCGGTGCATTCAGGCCCAGCTCGCCCGCCCGCGCCCCTCGGGGCCGAGCCGTAGCCACTGCCTGGACTGTGACGACGAGATTCCTGCTTCGCGCCAGGCGCTCGGAGGCAAGACCCGTTGCGTCCCGTGCCAGTCTTTTTTCGAAAAAGGAGTTCATCGATGAGTACAAATCAGGCCGCACAGGACACTGCCATCGCCTTGGTCAAGGTCTCGCCTGCGATCGGCGTTGCAGCCACTGGCGTGACCGGGGCCGTCGACTGGTCGGCTGTGGCCTACATGCTGACTGCCCTGTACATGGTGTTGCAGATCCTGCTGCTGGTTCCGAAGTACCGCCAGATGTTGCGCGACTGGAAGGTGAAGCCATGAGTCTGCGCGGCAAGATCGCCGTCGGCGCCATTGTTCTGTGCAGCTCCACGCTGGGGGTGTTCCTGGGCACATGGGAAGGCAACGGCCAGAACACCGTGTATGCGGACAAGCTGGCCCGTGGCCTGCCGACCGTGTGTAAGGGGATCACTCGTCACACCAGCCCTTACCCGGTGGTGGTCGGTGACTACTGGTCAGACGCCCGATGCGATGAGGTGGAGCAACTGGTGATCAGCAAAGGCCAACTGCAGTTGGCCGACTGCATCACCAACCAGGACGTGGGCCAGGACACTTTCGACGCCCTGAGCAGCCATGGCCACAACTTCGGCACACCCAGCACCTGCGCCAGTCGCGCCGTGGGCCTGATCAACGCCGGCCGCATCGGGGACGGCTGTGAGGCCCTAGCCTGGGCGCCTGACGGCAAAACACCGGTCTGGGCCTTCATCACCACCGCCCAGGGCAAAAAGGTATTTATCCCGGGCCTGCACGCGCGCCGATTGGCCGAGGTCGAGCTTTGCAAGGCGGGTTTGTGATGCTGCGCGAAGCCCTTTTCCCGTTAGCGCTGTGCCTGGTGGCCTGGTTCGGTTTTGGCCTGCTGGAAGGCCAGCGCGACGACGCCCGCCGCGAGCGTGACAGCGCCTTGTCCGAAGTGGCCGGGCTGCGCGAAGCCGCACGGATCAGCGGCGAGATGCTGGCCGACCGTGACGCCATCGACCTTCAACGAACCCAGGAACTGAACCATGAACGCGCTGAAAACGATGCTTTGCGCCTTGATGTTGCCGCTGGCCGTAAGCGGTTGCGCGTCAACGCCACCTGCCATACCTCAGTGCCCGCCAGTGCCAGCACCGGCGGCGTGGCTGATGCAGCCACCGCCCAACTCGCAGCAGACGCTCGACCGGATTATTTCACCCTCAGAAATCAGCTTGCCCTCAGTCGGCAAATGATCCTGGGGCTGCAAGACCACGCCCTGCGGGTTTGCCCACGCAAATAGCAATCCACTTTTACCCCTGAACGGAGCAACACCCATGAACGATAAACGCGAGATCACCCTGGAAGTAGGCGACAAGGAATTCACCTTTGAACTGACTCCCCAGGACGTGACCAAGTACTTCAACGCGGTGACCCAAAACAACAAGGTCTCGCCGGCGAACAACCTGTTGGTGACCACCGTCAAGCAGGAACAGCGCGCCACCCTCAAGGCCCAGTTGGGCAACCCGGTGTTGGTCATGCAACTGGCCGGTGCGCTCCTGGAGGAGTACGGCCCAGACGTTGAAATCACCGTAAAAAAGCTCTCGACCACGCCGAACGACTGACCGAAAACGGCCTGGGCCAATTGGTAGCCCTGGCCAGCCGCTGGCTACCTGGTGCCGAGCCCACCGCCGAGGTGATGGGCACGGCCAAATGGCTGGAAGACGAACACTGGCGCCGGATGGAAATCGCCATCGCTAACGGCATCGCCTACGCACTGAACGGATAACCCCTAGATGGCTGACCAAAGCGCCCGCCTGGCCTTCATTTTGAGCCTGACCGATAAGGTCACCGCGCCCCTGGGCAAGGTGAAAATGGGCTTTTCCGACCTGGCTGAACAGAGCGAAAAGAACATCAAGACCATGGGCCTTGGCCTGGCGGGTCTGATGGGTGCCGGCGTGGCCATCAACGAGTCATTGCAGCCAGCCCTGGAGATGAACCGCGCCCTGGGCGAGGTTCGCTCATTGGGCGTGGCCGAGGATGCGTTGAACGCGCTGAACCGCAAGTCGCTGGAGTTTTCGGTGGCCTACGGCGAGAACGCCAGGGACTTTGTGGCCTCGGCGTACAGCATCGACGGCGCGATGAAGGGGTTAACGGGCAGCCAACTGGCGATGGTGACCAATGCCAGCAACGTGCTGGCCAAGGCCACCAAATCCGACGCGGACACCATGGGGCAGTACGTCGGCACCATGTACAGCCTGTTCAAAGGCCAGGCCGATGCCATGGGCAAAAGCGAATGGGTTGAAACCCTGGCGGGTCAGACGGCGACGGCGGTGAAACTGTTCCGTACCAGCGGCGCGCAGATTGGCGAGGCGTTCAAGGCCGCCGGCGGGCTGGCCAGCACTGCCGGCGTGAGCCTGGCGGAACAGATGGCCGTTCTGGGCACCCTGGGCAGCAGCATGGAAGGCGGCGAGGCGGGCGGCCTGTACAAGGCGTTTTTCGAGAACGTCAGCGGCGCCTCGGAAAAGCTCGGTATGTCCTTTGTGGACCAGCAGGGCAAGTTGTTGCCGATGATGGACATCCTGGACAAGCTCAAGGGCAAGTTCGGGGATCTGTCGATCGAGGCCAACGGCAAGAAGCTGCGCGATGCCTTCGGCGGCGAAGCGGCGCGCCTGATCACCAGCCTGATGGGCGACACCGGCCGGCTGAAAAACGGCATGGAACAGCTGGGCAACGTGCGTGGCCTGGAGAATGCCGAGCGCATGGCCAAGGACATGGTAGACCCGTGGCAGCAGTTCGCCGCTGCCGTGCAGGCGTTGCGCATTGCCTTCGGCCAATCGCTGATGCCGATCCTGGAGCCGCTTATGGCCAGGCTGACGGGCGTGGCCACCACCCTGACACGCTGGTCGCAACTGTTCCCCAACATCACCCGGGTGATCAGCATCGCCGTGCTGGTGGTGTTCGGCATCATCGCCGCGTTGTCGTTACTCACCCTGACCGTCGGAATTTCGAAGATGGTCTGGCTTGGCCTGGTCACGGTCTGGAAAGTCCTCACCATGGTGGGCCTGCGCAGCATCGCCATGTTCCTTTACCACACCGTGATGGCGGTCGCGTTTGTCGCCGGCCTGGTGCTGATGGTGGCGTGGATGGGCCTGGTCGAGGGCGCCATGCTGCTGTGGCAAGGGGCGATCTGGCTGGTCAACACCGCGTTGCTTGCCAACCCGGTGGCGTGGATCGTGATCGGCATCGTTGCCCTGGTCGCGGCCGTGGCGGCGGCGATCATCTACTGGGAC
>NZ_AOHN01000033.1:0-570 GCF_000510915.2 Pseudomonas sp. FH4
TTCGCCATGACCGAAAACGTGGAGCTGGTCGCGTGAGTCTGGCCCTCGCGCACAAGCGCCGCACCATCGCCCTGGGAGGCGCCGCCATTACGGCGGCGGCTGTCTCCGCAGCTCTTCCCTACTCGCCGGCGGAAGCCTTGAGCAGCCCAGCCAATGCGCGCAAACACCTGTTGTTGCAGGAAGCGGCGTTGGACCAGGACCTGGCGCGAATCAGTGCCATCAATGGCCTGGCCGGGCGCCAGGCGCTCAAGCGTGAAGAGCTGCTGCCCAAGTACCAGGAATACGTTCAGCGCTACTGCGAATCGGGGCTGAATTTCCCGAATCGCGTTGCTGTTCAAGTCTTGATCTGGCTGTTCGATACCGCCCAGTTCGATGACGCCCTGGAACTGGCGGACTTCCTGATCGAACAGGGTCAGGAAATGCCGGAGCGGTTCAAACGCCGGGATATCCAGACCTTTGTTGCCGATGCCGTGTGCGAGTGGGCCTACGCCGAGTACACCGCCAAGCGCAGCCCGGAGCCTTACCTGTCCGACCTGCTGCCGCTTGTCGATGGCGAATGGAACCTGACCG
>NZ_AOHN01000034.1:0-71853 GCF_000510915.2 Pseudomonas sp. FH4
AACTCACTGTTTACCAAGGAGTTTTCCGTTTCGACTGCGCCGGAAGCGGGGCGAATTATAGACAGATATAAATCGCCGTCAACCGTTAATTTAGTTTTTCTATCGATATACCCAAAAGCCCTCTGTTCTATTAGAGAAGACGCACAAAACTGAGCAATATATTGCCCATTCTGAACCAGTTGATCATCATAGCGGCTTCTGCCTTTATATGACCCTGGACAAACACCCCCAATGACCACCTCATCCCGCAGCCTGGGCTCCGCGCTTTTCCCTGTCGGCCTGCTGCTCATTGCCATGGCCTCGATCCAGTCGGGCGCCTCGCTGGCCAAAAGCATGTTCCCTGTCGTAGGCGCCCAAGGCACCACTACGCTGCGCCTGGTTTTCGCCAGCATCATCATGCTGCTATTGCTTCGTCCCTGGCGTGCAAAACTCACCGCCAAGTCGCTGCGCACCGTCATCGTCTACGGGATGGCGCTTGGCGGCATGAACTTCCTCTTCTATATGTCATTGCGCACCGTGCCCCTAGGGATTGCGGTGGCCCTTGAGTTCACCGGCCCACTGGCCGTTGCCATCTATGCTTCGCGGCGTGCCGTCGACTTCCTGTGGATAGCCTTGGCCATCATCGGCCTGCTGCTATTGATACCGGTTGGCGAAGCCAGCCAAGGCATCGACTTGACCGGCGCCGCCTATGCATTGGGCGCGGGTATTTGCTGGGCCCTCTATATTCTGTTCGGGCAGAAGGCTGGCGCAGACAACGGTGTCCAGACAGCCGCCCTCGGTGTGATGATTGCTGCACTGTTTGTCGCGCCTATCGGTATCGTCCATGCCGGTAGCGCCCTGCTGACACCCGCACTGATTCCAATCGCCATCGGCGTGGCGATTCTTTCCACCGCCCTCCCCTACACCCTGGAGATGGTCGCCCTGACCCGACTGCCCGCACGTACCTTCGGCACCCTGATGAGTATCGAGCCCGCATTCGGCGCGCTTTGCGGGTTGTTTTTCCTCCAGGAATACCTGTCCCTGGCGCAATGGCTGGCTATCGCCTGCATTATCCTGGCCTCCGTGGGCGCGACGCTGACTATGCGCAGCCAGTCAACGCCAATCGTCGCGGCAGATTGAGACAGGATTTAACGAAGCTCTGGCATTTGCCGCTCAATTAGGCCATGTTTAGGCTGTAACTCGGTGTCAGTCATGGAATTTTTCAAATAGGGACATCCACGAACGCTACACTTGAGAGCGAGCAAAGCCAGCATCGGGCATTCCAACGGCGCGGCTATTAAGGATGGTAATGAAGCGAATTTTGATAGTGCTTGTCGTCATCGCCCTTGCAGGGTGTGCAGCAACCACCAAGACAGAAGTCAAACGCGGAAAGAAAGGGCTGCATATCAACTGCTCCGGCCTGTCCTCCTCCTGGGACCAGTGCTATATCAGCGCAGCCAACTCGTGCGGCAAGAAGGGCTACAGAGTCATCGCCAAGTCCGGCGACAATAGTGAAGAGCCGGGTGACTACCCCTTTGGCCTCAACCCTGCCGGCTATACCAGCCGAAGCATGATCGTGCTCTGCAAGTAAGTGGTCATTGCTGGGCGATTCTCTGGCTGAGCTCTTTATAGCTCGATGAAAGCACCTGCTCCTGAACGTGCGGGTCGACCATCATTCTGGCCACCACCAATGCGCCCACGCACTGGGACAAAATGGCCCAGGCCAGGCTGTCACTCTCCAGAGTCCGCGCCCAGTTGGCCTGCAATCGACAAATCCACTCCTGTGCCTGCTGGCGTACAGCTATATCAGCGCGAGCAATATCCGCCCCCATGCTTGGCAAAGCACAGCCGTCTTGCACCTGCTCCACGTGGGCCATGCTCAAATAAATCTTCAGGCACCGCCCCAGGCGCTCGCGACTCTGCACGTCTCCCGCCCCCAGACGCTCAAGGCTTTGGCTCAACTCGCGCTCGACGATTGAACTGAACAGCGCATCCTTGGACGAAAAGTGGCTATAGAACGCCCCCCCGCTCAAGCCAATAGCCTTCATCAAGCCGTCCACGCCAACACTGACAAACCCTTCTTTTTTAGCCAGGGCCGCACTGCTTTGCAGGAGCTTGTCTCTGGTTTGCTGCTTGTGACTGACTGAATAGCGCATCGCCTCTCCCCCTGAATACAGTGCCTTGACGCCTGCCAGATCGTAGCATAACGTACGTTTAGTTAACGATCGTTTAGCAAAGGACTTCCCCATGACTGAGAATAAGAAAATCGTACTGGTCGTCGGCGCAGGTGATGCTACAGGCGGCGCAATCGCCAAGCGCTTTGCCCGTGAGGGTTATGTAGCCTGCGTCACTCGCCGCAGTGCCGACAAACTACAACCCTTGGTGGACAGCATTCAGGCTGCAGGCGGTGAGGCCCACGGTTTTGCCTGCGATGCGCGCAAGGAGGACGAGGTCATCGCGCTGATTGAGCAGATCGAGAGCGAGCGGGGTCCGATTGAGGCTTTCGTGTTCAACATCGGCGCCAACGTGCCTTGCAGCATTCTGGAAGAAACCGCACGCAAGTATTTCAAGATATGGGAGATGGCCTGCTTCTCCGGCTTCCTGAATGCTCGGGAAGTAGCAAAGCGCATGGCAACCCGCCGACGCGGGACGATCCTGTTTACCGGTGCCACCGCCGGGTTGCGCGGCGCCGCTGGCTTCGCTGCCTTCGCCGGGGCCAAACATGGGATTCGCGCCCTCGCTCAAAGCATGGCGCGCGAGCTTGGCCCGATGAACATCCATGTGGCTCATGTGGTGGTGGATGGCGCCATCGATACGGACTTCATCCGCGACAACTTCCCAACCAAATACGCGCTCAAGGACCAGGATGGCATCCTTGATCCCGCACATATTGCCGACAACTATTGGTACCTGCACAGCCAGCCACGGGATGCCTGGACCTTCGAGTTGGATCTGCGCCCCTGGAACGAAACCTGGTAAGCACGCCTACATAACAATAAGCAGCGAGCATCCGACATGAGCAAAACCCTGGAATTTTTCTTCGACCTCGGCAGCCCCACCACCTACCTGGCCTATACCCAACTGCCCGGAATCTGTGCCGAAACCGGCAGCCAATTGGTGTATCAGCCCATACTCCTGGGCGGCATCTTCAAAGCCACCGGAAACGCCTCTCCCATCACAATTGCGGCCAAGGGCCGCTACATGCTGCAAGACCTGGCACGCTACGCCAAGCGTTACGACGTGCCGCTCAAGTTCAACCCGCACTTCCCCATCAACACCCTGACACTGATGCGCGCCGTCACCGGCATTCAACTCCGTCAGCCGGAACGTTTTATCGACTTCATCGACTGCCTGTTCAGGGCGCTATGGGTGGATGGACGCAACTTGGGGGATCTGGCAGTGGTAGCAGCGGTCTTGGCCGAACACGGCTTCGACCCTGCCCAGGTACTGGAATTGACCCAGGATGAGGAAGTAAAGGACACCCTCAAGCACAAGACCGAAGAGGCGATTGCCCGGGGCGTGTTTGGTGCACCTAGCCTGTTTGTCGGTCAACAGCTGTTCTTCGGCCAGGATCGCCTGGATTTTGTCCGCGAAGCCTTGAGCTAAGACCTGCAAGCCGCTCGCAAGCCTGCGCCTGCGAGCGGCCGCCCCTTAGATGGCAGCCGTACGCACCTGCAACCACTCCAACGCAGCGCCACTGAGCAACGGGCTCAAGCGATGACGCACCTCAACGTGATAGTCGTTGAACCACTGGCGCTCCTCGGTCGTCAGCAATGACGGCACCAGGCAACGGGTATCGATCGGGCACAGGGTCAGGGTTTCGAACTTGAGGAATTCGCCGAACTCGGTCTTGCCCGCCTCGCGGTTCAACACCAGGTTCTCGATACGCACCCCCCAACGACCCGGGCGGTAGGTACCCGGCTCAATGGAGGTGATCATTCCCGGCTGCATCGCGGTTTGCGGTGCGGCCGCAGCCTGGTAGGCAATCACCTGCGGACCTTCATGAACATTGAGGAAGTAGCCAACCCCGTGACCGGTGCCATGACCGTAATCCACACCCTCGGCCCAGATCGGCGCACGGGCGATGGCGTCCAGCAAGGGCGAGAGAATGCCCTTGGGGAAATGCGCACGCGACAGCGCAATCACCCCCTTGAGCACACGAGTGCAATCGCGTTTTTGTTCCTCGCTCGGCGTGCCGATTGGCACCATCCGCGTGATATCGGTGGTGCCGCCCAGGTATTGGCCGCCAGAATCAATCAACAACAGGCCATCACCTTCGATCACCGCATGCTCTTCTTCGGTCGCATGGTAATGCGGCATCGCGCCATTGCCATTGAAGGCGGCGATGGTATTGAAGCTCAGCGACACATAATCCGGGCGCCGGGTACGCGCAGCCGTCAAGTGCTCGTCAATCGTCAGCTCGGTAATGCGCTCGCGCCCCAGGGCCGAGTCCAGCCAGGCGAAAAACTCGCACAGGGCCGCGCCATCCTGCTCCATCGCCCGGCGAATATGCTCGGCATCCGCCAGGCTTTTGCGGGACTTGGCCAGCGTGGTCGGGTTGAGGCCTTCCACAAGCTTGACGCCACTGCCCAGGTTATCCAGCAACCCTGCGGTCACGCGCGCCGGGTCGACCTGCAGGCTGGCACCGTCCGGCACTTCACCCAGGGCCGCCGCCACTTCACTGTAGTCACGCAGCGTCACGCCATCCTGTTCCAGCACTTCACGCAACGGGGCATCGACCTTGCCGAGGGCAACAAACAGGGTTGCCTGCTGCTGGTTGATCAGGGCGAATGACACAAACACCGGGTTGAACGAAACATCTGCACCACGCAGGTTGAACAGCCAGGCGATGTCATCCAGGGTGGCGATGAAATGCCAATCCGCACCCTTGTCCTTCAGGCCGGCGCGCAGTGCAGCGAGTTTTTCGCCTCGGCTGACAGTGGCCTGGGGCGGCAGGTGCTGGTAGATCGGCTGGTTTGGCAGCGCCGGACGGTCGGTCCAGACTTCACTCAACAAATCGATGTCAGTACGCAGGCGAGCACCACGCTCCGCCAACTTGCCGCCCAGGGTGCGGGCCGACGCAACGGCCATCACCGCACCATCCACCGCCACTACCCCGCCTTCCGGGGTGTGTTCGCCCAGCCATTCCAGCGGGCCGGACTGCCCCGGTTGCAGCTTCACCAACTCAATGCCGCTACCGCTGAGCTCCTTGGCCGCCTGCTCCCAGTAACGGCTGTCAGCCCAGACGCCGGCGAAATCAGGCGTGACGATCAACGTGCCTACCGACCCATGAAACCCCGACAACCACTGCCGCCCCTGCCAGTAGCCCGGCAAGTATTCGGACAGGTGCGGGTCGGCGGATGGAACCAGCAGGGCATCGATGCCCTCCCGTTTCATCAACTCGCGGGTATGCGCCAGGCGCTGGGGAACCGTTCCATGGGTCAAAGGCTGCGTACTCATCTTGTCTCCTGCTAACCACTAATAATTGTTATGTGTTTCAAACTGCCCAGAAGGCCGGTGCGCTGGCCAACGCGGCCTTGATCAATTGCACTGCCTGATCGATATCCTGCTCGGTGGTAAACCGCCCCAGGCTCAGGCGAATGGTGCGGCCGGCACTGCGCGCATCATGCCCCAGGGCAAGCAGCACATGGGAGGGTGCATTGCTGGCCGAATTGCAGGCGGAGGTTGCCGAAAAGGCAATGCCGGCGCTCAAGGCTGCCGAATTGAACTCGCCTTCACTGAAGGTCAGGCTCAAGGTGTGGGGAATGCGCTGGGTGGCGCTGCCATTCAGGCGCACGCCGGGGATGCTCAGCACTTGCTCAAGCAGACGCTCGCGCAGGGCGACAATGCCCGCCGACTCTTCGGCAAAGGAGTGCGCAGCCAACGCAAAGGCGCTGCCCATGCCCGCGATCTGGTGGGTCGCCAGGGTGCCGGAACGCAGCCCGCCTTCATGACCGCCACCGTGGATCTGCGCCGTGACGTTCTGCTGTGCTCGCGGCCCGACATACAACGCGCCGATGCCTTTGGGGCCATACAGCTTGTGCGCAGAAAACGACATCAGGTCGACCGGCCAACGCGCCAGGTCAATCTCGACCTTGCCCGCCCCTTGCGCCGCATCCACATGCAACAGCGCGCCATGCTCACGCACCCGCACGCCGATGGCCGGGATGTCATTGAGCGTACCCAGCTCATTGTTGACCAGCATCAACGACACCAGGAACGTGTCTTCACGCAGTGCCTGGCTGACGGCCTCGACGGTGATCAGGCCGTCGGCGTCCGGCACCAGGTAGGTCACGGCAATTCCGGCGTCCTGCAATTGGCGCGCGGTGTCCAGCGTCGCCTTGTGCTCGATCTGGCTGGTGATCATATGACCACCGGCCACGCCGCGCGCCTGGGCTACGCCCTTGAGCGCAAGGTTGTTGGACTCGGTGGCACCGGAGGTCCAGACGATCTGCTCGGGCTGGGCGCCGACCAACTCCGCTACCTGCCGACGCGCCTGCTCGACCGTGTGCCGGGCCTGTTGGCCAAACGCGTGGGAGCTGGACGCAGGGTTACCGAAATTGGCGTTGAAACCCAGACACTCGACCATGACCTGGATGACCCGCTCATCCACCGGTGTGGTGGCGGCGTAGTCGAAATACAAAGGACGTTTATTCATGACGTTAAAGACCCGCAGAGCATGTTCCCGAGATCAGCGTCCCAGGGGCAGCGACCAGTACAGAGATTGTCAGGTTAACCCGATCGGATGCCGTTAAAGAATTTAAAAGTGCGTAGGAACGCTCCTGAAATTGAGCTTAACAGGCTCGATGAAAAGGATGGAAAACAAAAAGCCCGAAGTACCTGCTCGGAACCTCGGGCCCTGGGACACCGCCAATCGTTTCAACTGGGACGGCCATGCAGCGTTACGCTGCGTTCGGCATTCATTTCACCTTGGCGATCAAAGCCAAAAGGTTTCTGTGGCTGGGCAGCCAGTTCGGCTTTCTTGTGTTGGTATTCGTCAAACGACAAACCACGGCGGTTAAGCCCCTCCATCGCCAACTGCCTGGTTTCCTCAGCGGTATACGGGCGCAGTTCGGGTCCAGGCTGAGCGGCACAACCGGCGAGGAAAGAGGCAATCAGCAACAAGGCAACAGAGAGTGAATGGTTCATGGCGAAGGTCCTGCGAATGGGCTGTCAAGGCAATGAACACAGGCTACTCCCAGCCCTTCGCAGGGAAAAATCATCCTCTGTGATAGTCGCTATCAGCCAATTCCACATATTCATTAAAGATATATAAATATAGAAATCAGTTCGTTTACGGAATAAAAGAGACGCTCTATAACAGTCCCCCAACGCCGCAACTGTTGCCCATACAACTGTTGATCCGGCAACACTCCCTGTTGAACACCGCTCAAGGACTTGTCATGGATGTTTTCTGGTTTCTTCCGACCCATGGCGACGGCCATTTCCTCGGTACCACCCAAGGCGCCCGCCCAGTCACCCTCAACTACCTGAAACAAGTGGCCCAGGCCGCCGACAACCTCGGCTACCACGGCGTACTGATTCCCACAGGCCGCTCCTGCGAAGACTCCTGGGTCATTGCCTCGGCGCTGGTGCCCTTGACCGAGCGCCTGCGCTACCTAGTGGCAATCCGCCCGGGGATCATCTCGCCCACCGTGTCCGCGCGCATGGCCGCCACCCTCGACCGCCTGTCCAACGGCCGCCTGCTGATCAACGTGGTGACCGGCGGCGACCCCGATGAAAACCGCGGTGACGGCAGCTTCCTCGACCACAGCGAACGTTATGAGGTGACCGATGAGTTCCTCAAGATCTGGCGCCGGGTATTGCAGGGCGAATCTGTCGACTTTGAAGGCAAACACCTGAAGGTGCAAAACGCCAAGGCCCTCTATCCGCCGGTCCAGAAGCCCTACCCGCCGCTGTACTTCGGTGGGTCATCCGATGCCGCCCATGACCTCGCCGCCGAGCAGGTGGACGTGTACCTGACCTGGGGCGAACCACCGGCAGCTGTCGCGGAAAAACTCGCCGATGTGCGCGAGCGCGCAGCCCGCCATGGCCGTACCGTCAAGTTCGGGATCCGCCTGCATGTGATCGTGCGCGAAACCGAAGACGAGGCCTGGAAAGCAGCCGCCAGGTTGATCGAGCACATCAGCGACGACACCATCGCCGCCGCGCAAAAATCCTTCTCGCGCTTTGACTCCGAAGGCCAGCGCCGCATGGCTGCCCTGCACGATGGGCGGCGCGACAACCTGGAAATCGCCCCCAACCTATGGGCCGGCGTCGGCCTGGTGCGCGGAGGTGCTGGCACTGCATTGGTGGGCAACCCGCAGCAAGTGGCCGAGCGGATCAAGGAGTACGCCGACCTCGGTATCGAGAGCTTCATTTTTTCCGGCTACCCGCACCTGGAAGAAGCCTATCGCTTTGCCGAACTGGTGTTCCCGTTGCTGCCGGAACCCTACGCCAGCCTTGCCGGACGTGGCGTCACCAACCTCACCGGGCCGTTCGGCGAAATGATTGCCAACGATGTACTGCCAAAACGCTGATATCAACTTTATGTGGGAGCTGGCTTGCCGCTCCCACAGTGATTGCGTCAGGCATTAGGTTTTTTGAGGAGCTCCGCGTGACAGCCAAACCCCATAGCGTCCTGCCAACCCCCTTGCAGACCGCCAAGCTGCTGGCCGCCGAATTCGCCCTCAGCGCCGTGGAGCGTGACGAGCGCGGCGGTACGCCCAAGGCTGAGCGCGACGCCCTGCGCCACAGTGGCCTGCTGGCCCTGAGCATTCCCACCCAGTACGGCGGCCTTGGCGCACGCTGGAGCGAAACCCTGGAAATCGTGCGCGAGTTCGCCAAAGTCGACAGTTCCATCGCCCACGTCTTCGGCTTCCATCATCTGATGTTGGCCACCGTGCGCCTGTTTTCCCGCCCGGAGCAATGGCAGCCCTGGTTCGAACAGACCGCCCGCAAGCACTGGTTCTGGGGCAATGCCCTGAACCCGCTGGACACGCGCACGGTGGTCAAGGATTTCGGCGGCTGGCGTGAGTTTTCCGGTAAAAAGAGCTTCTGCTCCGGCGCCAGCGACTCGCAGATGCTGATCGCCTCGGCCGTCGATGAAAGCGCCGGCGGCAAGCTGCTGATCGCCGCCATTCCCAGCGGGCGCAGTGGCATTACCGTGCATAACGATTGGAACAGTATCGGCCAGCGCCAGACCGACAGTGGCAGCGCCAGCTTTGAACGCGTCCGGGTCGAAGAGTCAGAGCTGTTGCTCGACCCCGGCCCCCTTAGCACGCCGTTCGCCTGCCTGCGTCCATTGATTGCCCAACTGACATTCACCCATATGTTCCTCGGCATTGCCGAAGGCGCGTTTGAGGAGGCGCGCAACTACACCCTCGCCGAAACCCGGCCCTGGCATAAATCCAGCGTCCAGGATGTGCGTCAGGACCCTTATGTGCTCAACCACTACGGCGAGTTCTGGGTCGCGCTGGAAGGCGTGCGCCTGCTGGTACAACGGGCCGCCGAGTTGCTGGACCAGGCCTGGGCCAAGGGCCCTGCCTTGAGTGAAGACGAGCGCGGGCAACTGGCGATTGCCATCGCCACGGCCAAGGTCGCCGCCACCCGCAACGGCCTGGAGCTGTGCAGCCGCCTGTTTGAAGTCACCGGCGCCCGCTCCACCCACGCCTCGCTGCGCCTGGACCGCCACTGGCGCAACCTGCGCACCCAAAGCCTGCACGATCCGGTGGACTACAAACTCCACGAACTGGGTGACTGGGCCTTGAACCAGTCCCTGCCGACGCCAACGTTCTATTCCTAAGAGGTGCCCATGCAGCTTTTGACCCTACCGCCCTCGCCACGTCGATTCGCGCCACCGCGCAAGTCTTCGAGGACCCGAAATCCCAGGCCCTGCTCGCGCATATCCAGCAAGTGGCGCCCAGCGAAGCCAGCGTGCTGATCATCGGCGAAACCGGCACTGGTAAAGAGCTGGTGGCCCGCCACATCCACAACCTCAGCGCCCGGCGCAACCGGCCCTTCGTGGCGGTGAACTGCGGGGCGTTTTCCGAATCGCTGGTGGAGGCAGAGTTGTTCGGTCATGAAAAAGGCGCGTTCACCGGCGCCCTCAGTGCCAAGGCCGGCTGGTTCGAAGAGGCCGACGGCGGCACCTTGTTCCTCGATGAGATCGGTGATCTGCCCATGGCCATCCAGGTCAAGCTGCTGCGCGTCCTGCAAGAGCGCGAAGTGGTGCGCCTGGGGTCACGCAAGAGCATTCCCATTGACGTGCGGGTACTGGCGGCGACCAATGTACAACTGGAAAAAGCCATCAACGCCGGGCATTTCCGTGAAGACCTGTATTACCGCCTGGACGTGGTCAGCCTGGAACTGAGCCCCTTGCGCGAACGCCCCGGCGATATCCTGCCCCTGACCCGGCACTTTATCGACGCCTACAGCCAGCGCCTGGGCTACGGCCCCATCACCATCAGCCCCGAGGCCGAGCAAAGGCTCAAGGGTTACAGTTGGCCGGGCAATATTCGTGAACTGGAAAACGTCATTCACCACACCCTGCTGATTTGCCGCAATGGCGTAATCGAGCGCGATGACCTGCGCCTGTCGAACATGCGCATCGAGCGCCAGGACGACAGCCAGCACTGCATCGACAACAGCGCAGAAGCCTTGTTGGAGCGCGCCTTCCAGAAGCTGTTCGACGAACAGGCCGGCGCCTTGCATGAAAAAGTCGAGGACGCGTTGCTGCGCGCCGCCTACCGCTTCAGCCACTACAACCAGGTACATACCGCCAACCTGCTGGGCCTGAGCCGCAATGTCACGCGTACGCGCCTGATCAAGATCGGTGAACTGGCGGTGAACAAGCGCCGCCCTGGGGGAAACCTGCAAGGTGAACGCATGCTGCATCTATCTATATAGGTTGCACGCCAAGGCGTTGTCCTGGCTGCGCTCGATACTGCGCAGCACCTGGAATGAGCCAAAGGTCACGGCCGTGGCCTGATGGGCACGAATCAATGTCCAAAAATCCTCGCCCTCACGCTCCAGGCACTTGAACGCCGTATCGCCATCTTCGCGGGTCTGCCACTGCAGGTAGTTGAGCACCCGCCGCCCATCTTCGCTGACCTGCACACTGGCGCTCAGAAACCCCTCATGGCCTTGGGCCAGGCGCTCGGTCTGCTCAGACAGCGCCAACACCAGCGCGGACTGCTGCCGGGGCTCGATCTGAAACTCGATCATTTGGGTAAAACCATGACTTTTCGCTGATACCTGCATGACCAATCCCCTCTCTCTGTAGGTGCAATCGTGCGATCCGATGCCACGCAGGGTAAAACCTCTAGTTAAGTCAAGGTCAAGCCTCTGTTGTGCAAATATTCAGGGGGCAGCGCTCACGCCAAGCCAAACATGACAGTCGTCGGGTGCCCAGAGGCCACGAAAGACCTGGCCTATAGTGAACAGACCGGAAAAACCGGCCCCCTGTACAACCTCAAGGAGAACGAAATGAGCGTCAAACCCATTCCCGAGGGCTATCACAGCATCACGCCCTACCTGGGTATCGATAAGGCGGCTGAAGCGATCGAGTTTTATAAAAAAGCCTTCGGTGCCATTCAAATCATGCGCCTGGACATGCCGGACGGTAAGGTTGGCCATGCCGAGCTGCGCATTGGTGATTCGCCAATCATGCTGGCCTCACCCTGCGATGAAATGGCCTTCGGCAGTCCTGGCAGCCATCCCACCAGCGTTGGCCTGCACCTTTATGTGACAGACGTGGACGCGCAGTACAAACAAGCCATCGCAGCCGGCGCCACGGTAATTTCCGAACCCAAGGATCAGTTCTACGGCGACCGCTCCGGGACGTTGAAGGATCCGTTCGGGCATGTGTGGTTCCTCGCCACCCATATAGAAGAATTGACCGAGGAACAGATTCGCCAGCGCGCCAAGGATCTGTTCCCATAGCCGCTATACGTTGCAACATGAGAACCCGATCACATGTAGGAGCCGGCTTGCCGGCGAAAAACCCGAGAACAACGCGGGGCATCAGGCATGCCCCCGTTATCGTTGACGATTATCGCTGGCAAGCCAGCGCCTACAGTTTGGTGCACGTCAGGCAGAACTACCGGCAAATGCACATCTGAAACATTTACTTTCATTTTCGCCTTAGGGTTTTGCGATTCTCATCCGTCTTAACTTAGATACAGCCCGTCGCGTAAGCAAAAGCTACGACTGGGCCTTTCCCGGGCCTTCTCTGCCCCCTCCCGATCAAGACCCCCATAGACATGTCGAAGAAGTCACGCTCCAAACTCTGGTTTCTCGTCCACAGCTGGCTGGCATTGCCCATCTGGTTCTTTGTGCTGATCGTCTGCGTCACTGGGACCCTGGCGGTGGTCAGCCAGGAAATCGTCTGGCTGGCCAACCCGGATATCCGTGCCGACAAGCCCGCTGATGACACCGAGCTATTGAGCTATGACCAGATCATCAAGGCGATGAACCGCGCCGAACCGGACCTGATCGTCACCGACCTGATCCGTCACGACGAGTCCCACTTTGCACTAATGGCCCGGGTCACCTACCCCGACGGGCGCGCCGTGACGGTCTACGTCAACCCCTACACCGGAGTGATCCAGGGCATCAGCCCATCGTTCAACTTCGAGCAGTTCACCCGCGCCTTGCATGGGTGGTGGCTGGTGCCCTTCACCAATGGCTACAGCTGGGGCTGGTATCTGGTGTCGTTTCTCGGCTTGCCGATGCTGGCGTCGCTGGTCACGGGCCTGGTGGTCTACAAACGTTTCTGGAAAGGCTTTTTCAAACCCACCCTGCGTTTCAAGCATGGCGCGCGGATCTTCTGGGGCGACTTTCATCGCCTGAGCGGGATCTGGTCGATCTGGTTTATCGCCGTCATCTCCATTACCGGCACCTGGTTCCTGATCGAAGCGACACTGTCGGATAACCAGATCACTATTTCCACAGCGCCAATTGTGCCGGTGATCAGCCGGGACAAGGTGCCGATGTCTGACCCTGGCGTACCGGCCCCCATGATGCCCATCGACGAAGCGATTCGTATTGCCACCGAGCGTATTCCCGGGCTGGAAACCACCTTCATCACCCTGCCAAGTACCGCCTACAGCCACCTGAGCATTGGTGGACGTGGCTGGTACCCGCTGATGTTCCAGACCGCCGAGATCAACCCCTACAACGGTGAAATCGCCTCCTCGCACCTGCTGTCCGACCGCTCGGCCCTGGAGTTCGTCACCGAGTCCATGCGCCCACTGCACACCGGCGACTTTGGCGGCCTGTGGATCAAGCTGATCTGGGCGTTTTTCGGCCTGTTGCTGAGCATGATGGTCCTCAGCGGGCTGTTGATCTGGAGCAAACGCACCGCGCTGGCGACGCTGCATGCTTTCAAACGCAACAACAAGGCACAACGCCAGGCCGAGCACTCTCAAGCCACGCCAGCCCTGCAGACTGAAACCCCGGAGGGCATACGATGAACAAGGCCACTACCGTGCAACCACCCTCGCCGCTGCGGGCCTTTTGGCACAAATGGCGTTTTCATATCAATGTCCTGCTGTTGCTGGTGCCTCTGGGCTTCATGCCCAAATACTTTGCCGATGCCGCACTGTTTCGCGGCGACAGCGGCCTGGGCGAACGTGAAGTGGGCGAGGTGCAGGTCGGCCCGTGGAGCCTGACACTGGCCGAACTGCGCAACGAAGCCCCGCGCCCGGACCCGGCAGGCCCGATGAAATCCTTCAATGCCGCGCTGTGCAAAGAGTGCGTCAAGCAGGTCAAGGCCACTTACCTGCGTATCGGCAAACCCCGTAGCCTGCGCGCCGCCGGGGTGATTTTCTTCGGCACCCCATACCGCATGGGCGCCGCCCTGCCGGTTCCTGAACGCACATCGCCCGACGCCGAACTGTGGATCACCATGGAAGGCTGGGACGGCAGCATGCAACAGGCCTCCATTCCCTTGAGCCAGGCTTCGCCTGCCACCGTCGCCTGGTTGACCCAGCAAGGAGTTAAACCATGACTTTGATTCGCCTGACACGCGCCTGCGCCGTGCTGATCCTCTGCGCCGGCGCAAGCACCCAAGCCCTGGCCCACAACCCGATGTGCGAATGCAAGGAAATCCCCGGCGAGCAGATCCAGTGCACCGGCGGTTTCTCCGACGGCAGCGGCGCGCCCGGCGTGACCCTGGATGTGATCGGCTACGACGAGACCATCCTGGTCCCCGGTAAGCTGGGCGCAGACTCTACGTTGACCTTCAAGAAACCTTCCGCCGAGTTCTATGTGCTGTTTGACGCAGGTCCCGGTCACGTTGTCGAGATCGACCAAGCGGATATCCAGGCCCAATGAGCAGCGTAACCCCAGGCACCACCCAGGTCGTCCGGCCTGCCGGCGCCGGCCACGAAACCCTCTATGTCCTGCTGCTGTGCCTGATCATCCTGGCCGTCGCCGGCACGGTGGTGTCCCTGCACGGTGAAACCCAGGCAGTCGAGGCGGTGTCCAGCCACCAGTTGGACGCCCGTCGCGACTTGAGCGCCGCCGAGCAAGGCATCTATGCCGACCTGCGGGTGACCCTGGATGAAATCCAGTTGCTCCAGCAGGAGCAGAGCGCCCTGCCAACGCCCGCGCAACTGGCCGAAGAAGGCTTCGCGCCGTTCGCCCAGGACGCCAGTTCGGTCAGCCGTGGCGACCACCGCTGGCAGTTGCTGGCGCCTTCGGCGTACCTGGGCTTGAGCCAGGCCAACAAAACCAGCGGTTCGCTGCTGATGCGCGTGAGCGGTGCCGAGCCGGATATCTGGCTCAACCGCAGCGCCAACCTGGCCGCCCCGACCGACCTTAGCGACCAGGGGCTGATCGCCGCTGGCTGGCAGCAGGTCGTTGCGCAATTCGACGCTGGTGTCACCCGCCAGCATCGCCACTGAATTCACGCTGTTTCCGAGAGAAGATCGATTGCCCATGTCTATGTCATCTCCCTTGCTCCGCCTGCTGCTGGTGGGCCTGTTCAGCGTCTTGCTGACACCCCTGGCCAATGCCGAGGCGGCCAAGCGCCTGCGTATCGGTATCACCCTGCACCCCTACTACAGCTATGTAGCCAATATCGTCGGCGACAAGGCCGAGGTGGTGCCGCTGATTCCGGCCGGCTTCAACCCCCATGCCTACGAGCCGCGCGCCGAAGATATCAAGCGCATCGGCAGCCTGGACGTGATTGTGCTCAATGGCGTCGGCCATGATGACTTCGCCGACCGCATGATCGCCACCAGCGAGCGCCCGGACATCCCGGTGATCGAGGCCAACGCCAACGTGCCGCTGCTGGCCGCCACCGGCAATGCGGCCCGTGGCGCTGGCAAAGTGGTCAACCCGCACACCTTCCTGTCCATCAGCGCATCCATTGCCCAGGTCAACAACATCGCCCGGGAGCTGGGTAAGCTCGACCCGGACAACGCCAAGACCTACACCCAGAACGCCCGTGCCTATGGCAAGCGCCTGCGCCAGATGCGCGCCGATGCCCTGGCCAAGCTCACCAGCGCGCCCAACGCCGACCTGCGCGTGGCCACGGTGCACGCCGCCTACGACTACCTGCTGCGCGAGTTCGGCCTGGAAGTGACCGCCGTGGTGGAACCGGCCCATGGCATCGAGCCAAGCCCGAGCCAACTGAAGAAGACCATCGACCAACTGCGCGAACTGGACGTGAAGGTGATCTTCTCGGAGATGGACTTCCCGTCCTCTTACGTTGACACCATCCAGCGTGAGTCGGGGGTCAAGCTGTACCCTCTGTCGCATATTTCCTACGGTGAATACAGCGCCGAGAAGTACGAAGTGGAAATGACCGGCAACCTTAATACCGTGGTCCGGGCCATCCAGGAGTCGGGGGCATGACGGCGGCTGAACACCTGAATGTGGCCAGCATCGGCCCGACGATCGAATTCGACAACGTCTCGCTGACCCTGGGCCGTACCGCGATCCTCGACAACGTGAGTTTCCAGGTGCAACCGGGCAGTATCCACGCCCTGGTCGGCCCCAATGGTGGCGGTAAGAGTTCGTTGATCAAGACCCTGCTGGGGCAGACCCCGCACCAGGGCCAACTGAGCCTGCACTGGCCCGGCGCCACAGGCACCATCGGCTACGTACCCCAGGCCCTGGAGTTCGACCGCGGCTTGCCGATGACCGTCGACGACTTCATGGCCGCCATGTGCCAGCGACGCCCGGCATTTCTTGGGCTGTCCCGGCATTACGCCGGCGCGATTGGCGAGGCACTGGAGCGCGTGGGCATGCAAGACAAGCGCAAACGCCGCATGGGAGCGCTGTCCGGCGGCGAGCGCCAGCGTGTGTTGCTGGCCCAGGGCTTGATCCCGGCGCCGCAACTGCTGGTCCTCGATGAACCGATGTCGGCCCTCGACGAAGCCGGGATCCAGGTATTCGAACGCCTGCTGAGCGACTGGCGCCAGGCCGGGATCACCGTGCTGTGGATCGAACACGACCTGGAGGCCGTCGGTCGCCTGGCCGACCGCGTCACCGGCCTGAACCGCCGCGTGCTGTTCGACGCCACGCCCAAGCAAGCACTGACCCCGGAGCGCCTGCTGACGCTGTTTTCCACCCATCCACGGAGCACAGCCCAATGAGCTACGAAGCCTTTCGCTTGATGGTCCAGGGCTGGGCTTCATCCGGCTATCTGCCGGAAGCCCTGGCCTATGGGTTTGTGGTCAACGCCCTGCTCGCCGGCCTGCTGATCGGCCCGGTGCTGGGTGGCCTGGGCACGCTGGTGGTGGTCAAGCGCTTTGCGTTCTTCTCCGAAGCCGTCGGCCACGCCGCACTCACCGGCGTGGCCGTGGGCATTCTGCTGGGGGAACCCTACACCGGGCCTTATGGCAGCCTGTTCGGTTACTGCCTGTTGTTCGGCATCCTGCTCAACTACCTGCGCAACCGCACCGGCCTGGCCCCCGATACGCTGATCGGCGTGTTCCTCTCGGTGTCCCTGGCGCTGGGCGCGAGCCTGCTGCTGATCCTCGCGGGCAAGATCAACGTGCACATTCTGGAAAACGTGCTGTTTGGTTCGGTGCTGACCGTCAACGGCAATGACCTGCTGGTGCTGGCGATTGTCGGCTCACTGGTGATGGCCCTGGCGCTGCCGCTGTACAACCGCATCATGCTCGCCAGCTTCAACCCACAACTGGCCGCCGTGCGTGGTGTGGCCGTGAAGACCCTGGACTACCTGTTCGTGATCCTCGTGACCCTGATCACCGTGGCGGCAGTCAAGGTCATCGGGGCGATCCTGGTGGGTGCCCTGCTGGTGATTCCCGCCGCTGCGGCGCGCCTGTTGAGCCAGTCGCTCAAAGGTTTCTTCTGGATCTCGGTGGTGATTGCCACGGTCAGCACCCTGTGCGGGATTCTGCTGCCGATCATCTTCGACCTGCCCATCCCGTCCGGTGCCGCGATCATCCTGGTCGCCGGCATCGCCTTCGCCCTGGCCGCCATTGCGCGCGGCACGGTCCCCAGCCTGAAAGGGAATCTCGGATAATGCGCCCTGTTCTACGCCCCCTGGCCCTGGCCATCGCTTGCCTGATCAGCCCTGCGCTGCTGACAGCCGCCCCTGCCAAACCACTGCCGGCCGCCGCCCAATCGGCCAAACCGGTCAAGGTCCTGGCGGCCTTGCCCGTCACCTACGGCCTGGCCGAAACCCTGCTCAAAGGTACCCAGGTCACGCTTGAACGCGCGGCACCGGCCAACCTGCCGGGCTCGCGCCAGACTTCGTACTTTACTGGGCGTGGCGCACCGGCCTTGCACACCCTGGCGCTGGACGCCGATGCCGCGATCGGCCTGCGCTCGCTGTGGCCGGATGACCCGCTGTACCCGGTAGCCCGACGCAGCAATATCCGTATTGTCGAAGTGGACGCCGCGCGCCCGGTAGACGGCGGTTTGCCGGGCGTGGCCCTGCAACCGGGCACCGTCGATGGTCTCAACAGCCAGCCGTGGCAATCGAGCAACAACCTGGGGCGCATGGCCGATGTGATGGCTGCCGACCTGAGCCGCCTGGCGCCTAGCGCCAAGGCACAAATCGGCAGCAACCTGGCCAGCCTCAAGCAACGCCTGCTCAAGCTCACTGCCGACAGCGAGGCACGCCTGGCCCAGGCCGATAACCTGAGCGTGGTCAGCCTGAGCGATCATTTTGCTTATCTGGTGAGTGGCTTGAACCTGGAGTTGCTCAGCACCGACCCACGGCCGGATACCGAATGGTCCGCCGAGGCGTTGCAAACACTGACGGCCAGCCTGAAGGACAACGACGTGGCACTAGTGCTGCACCATCGTCAACCGGCTGAGGCGGTGAAAGCCGCCATCAGCGCGGGGGGATCGACGCTGCTGGTGCTGAGCACCGACGGCGCAGACCCGGTGGCGGAGTTGGAAGGGAATGTGGATCAGGTGATCAAGGCATTGGCGCCCTGAAAGCAACGCAATACCTATGTGTGTGTGTGCGAGCTTATGTGGGAGCGGGCTTGCCCGCGATGACGGTGTATCAGTCAATTAATGTATCGACTGACACTCAGCCATCGCGGGCAAGCCCGCTCCCACATTTGTTTGCGTTCAGCCAGCAACTACCTGCGCATCCATCTTCTGGCGCAGACTCAGCGGGCGCATATCAGTCCACACTTCTTCGATGTAGGCCAGGCACTCTTTCTTCATCCCGCTTTTACCCACGGTGCGCCAGCCTTCTGGTACAGCCTTGTAGTCGGGCCAGATGGAATACTGTTCTTCATGGTTGACCACTACCTGGAACAGGATGTCTTCGCGGTCAAATACTGAGGTCATTGCGGTTCTCCGTCACTTAGAGGCTGCCACGCACTGCGCGTGGCTGATGTATGTAGGAACGTATAGCGGTGCAGGAAAATTAGAGGCTGGCCACTGCCGCCGCCAACGCCCGCCCGAAGATCTCTGCTACCCGGTCGATTTCTGCGGCGGTGATGACCAAAGGGGGCAGGAAACGCACCACACTGCCATGACGCCCGCCCAATTCCAGGATCAACCCGCGCTTGAGGCATTCGCGCTGTACCAGCGGCGCCAATTGCCGATGGACCGGCGGGTGGCCCTGGACGTCGGGCGTGCCGCTCGGGTTGACCAACTCCACCCCGAGCATCAGACCGCGTCCGCGAATATCCCCCAGGTGCGGGAAGTCCCGTTGCAGAATGCGCAGGTGTTCGGCCAGGCGCTCCCCCATGGCCGCCGCGTGATCGGCAACCTTGTGTTCCTTGAGATAGCGCATCACTGCCGAACCCGCCGCCATGGCCATCTGATTGCCACGGAAGGTGCCGGCATGGGCGCCCGGCAACCAGGTGTCGAGCCACTCGCGGTACACCACTACTGCCAGCGGTAAACTGCCGCCAATGGCTTTGGACAACACCACCACATCCGGAACAATGCCGGCATGTTCAAAGGCAAACATCTTGCCGGTGCGACCGAAACCGCTCTGGATCTCATCGACAATCAGCGCCACGCCCGCCTGCTCGGTAATCCGCCGCAGGCCGCGCAGCCAGTCGAGGTCGGCCGGAATCACGCCGCCCTCGCCCTGCACCACTTCGACGATCACCGCCGCCGGCAGCAACACGCCCGCCTCCGGGTCATTGAGCAGGTTTTCCAGGTAATGCAGGTTGACCTTGACCCCTTCTGCCCCCCCCAGGCCGAACGGGCAGCGGTAGTCATAGGGGAATGGCAAAAATTGCACGCCATTGGCCAGCAAGGCGCCCAACGGCTTTTTCGGCCCCAGGCTGCCCATCAGGCTCAACGCGCCCTGGCTCATGCCGTGATAGCCGCCCTGGAACGATAACACCGTGCTACGCCCTGTAGCGGTACGCACCAGTTTCAGCGCGGCTTCCACCGCATCGGTGCCGGTGGGGCCGCAAAACTGGATCTTGGCTTCCCGGGCCAGCTCCGTCGGCAACAGGCCGAACAGGTCTTGCACAAACTGATCCTTGACCGGCGTGGTCAAGTCCAGGGTATGCAGGGGCAACTCGTCCAGCAGCACCTGCTGGATCGCCTCGATCACCACCGGGTGGTTATGCCCCAGCGCCAATGTACCGGCCCCGGCCAGGCAGTCGATAAAGCTGCGGCCTTCAACGTCCTCGACATAAATACCCTTGGCCCGCTTGAGCGCCAGGGGGATGCGCCGGGGGTAGCTGCGCGCATTGGATTCCTGCTGGCGCTGGCGGGCCAGCAGCGGTGATTCATCGAACTGGTAAAGCATTTCTGCTGGAGTCGGGCTGGCCGACGCCAGCGAATCCTCAATGCGACTGGTAGCGACTGACATCTCAAGATCCCTCAATACGCTGATGATGGTGACCAAACTGCCAACCCGTTGACGTCTGGCCCCCAAAGGGCGTGCGCACGGATTTCCTGTTCTGGAAACGCTTCAGCGGCGCGAGGATTTACACCCGGCTCGATGAAAAACCGGCAAATGACCGGTCACTCGCCGGCACTGGTGTACTTTTCATTCAGCGCATAAAGAATCGCGCAGGTCTCGATATCCAGTTGCCCACGATAATCGGTGGGCCGAAAGTGCATCTGGAAGGCACGCACCCGCTGCTGGAACGCCTGGCGGTTTTTCGCCGGAGCGTAACCGTAGCGCTGGAAGGCCCGCTCGACCTCCACCTCCTGCGGCAAGCCCATGCGAAAACGCCGCACAAAGGCATTCTTGGCGGCCTCATCGAACCAGGCGCCGAGACCCGCCGCGAACAAGGCGGGCCAGGGCAACTGTGGCCCAGGGTCACTTTTGCGCCAGAACGCAACATCCGAATGGCCGACGATATCAGTAGCGCCTATCTGCGGATGACGGGTGCAAATGTCGTGAAGCAGCGCGATCAACACCTCGACTTGCTCCGGATCATAGGGCGGGAAGGTAAAGACACCAGCATCGTCACGGGCCAGGTTGACGATCTCGATGCCGATGGAATGGCTGTTGACGTTATCGCGCCCCGCCCAATGACTGGCTCCCGCATGCCAGGCACGCTGGCGTTCATCCACCAACTGGAACACCCTCAACTCGTCGTAGCCGGCGTCTCGATAACCCGCCTCACGGGGGTCGGGCAACAGGTAATGGGCACTGACACCCTGCTGGGTCAGGGTGCGCAGGGAGGAGGCAAAGGGCGCGGCGGTGTAATGCACCACCAACTGGCGCACGGCTTCGCCATTGCGCTGATTAAAATCCTTGGCGGGGTAAGTGGAGTCGATGACCAACATAGGTGCTGTCCTTTTCAATACAGGCTGAGTCATTCAGCCGGCAAACCTGCAAACACAAAAATTAACGCCATCCTGAAGCGTCGGGCCTGAGGATGGCGGTAGTTATGTGTATGCAGGAAGGATCAACGCCGTAACGGCATGCCCAGGTCGACCCGCAGGCCATCAGCCTGGCTGTCGAAAGTCAAAGAACAGGAACAACGCTGGACAATCGCCTGCACGATGGCCAGGCCCAGGCCACACCCGCCGCTGTTGCCATTGCGCCAGAAACGCTGGGTCAGGTGTTGCAGGTCTTCACTGGAGATCGGCGCACCGTGGTCACGCACGCGGAACACCACTTGATTGCCCAGGGTGAACACGCTCAATTCCACCCGCGTATCGTGCGGGGTGTGGCGCAGGGCGTTATCCAGCAGATTGCGCAAGGCGGCAACCGCCAGGCCCACGGGCATTTCCACCGGGTCCTGGGGCAGGTTGTCCGGCAGGATCAGGTCGATCCGCCGATTATCCCCAGCGTTGGCGTCCTGGATCGCCAGGCGTGCCACTTGTTCGGCACTGGACTGCAAGCCGTCATCAAACGACAGGCTGCCCTCGACCCGCGCCAGCAGCAGCAGTTGCTCAAGGGTGCGATGCAGGCGGTCGGCGCCCTCCTCGGCATGGGCCAGGGATTGATCGCGGGCAGCACCGTCGGTCATGCGCGCCACTTGCAGATGGGTCTTGATCGCCGTGAGCGGGCTACGCAATTCGTGGGCCGCATCACCGGTCAGGCGACGCTCACGCTCGATGGTCTTGGCGATGCGCTGCAGCAGCTGGTTCTGGGTGTCGAGCAGCGGTTTGAGTTCGCTGGGCAACGGATGAATCTGCAACGGTTCAAGGGAATCAGCACTGCGGCGCATCAAGGCATCGCGCATGCGATTGAGCGGCACCAGGCTCTGGCCGATCCCCAGCCACAACAGGCACAGGCAGCCCAGCAGGGCCACGCCCACCGGCACCGAAGCCGCCAGCAGGATCGACATGTTCAGCGCCTCGCGCTCCACCTGGCGGTCTGCCGTGGTGATGAACAAATCGCCCCGCGCCAGGGTAAAACTGCGCCAGGCAGCACCGTCAATGATCTGATCGCGAAAGCCGCTTTGCCGGGACTCCAGCCCCTGGTCCGGGGTGGTGTGACTGCGGGCGAGGATTTCACCGCGCAACGAACTGACCTGGCACGCCATGCCGCCCGGTACATTCAGTTGTTCGGCGCCAAAGCGCTTGCCCTCGCCCACGCTCGCCAGGCCCGGCATCTGTTCCATCAGCCCGGCCACCATGCGCGCCGACGCCACCAGCCGCTGGTCCAGGGAAAACATCATCTGGTTACGCAGGTCGTTGAGCATCCAGGCCGCCGCCAGCACCCAGATCAGCACAAAAGCGGCGCCCAGCTTGAAGGTCAGGCGCAGGCGCAGGCTCGTCACGAGGCGTCCTCTCCAGCGTCCGCCGGGCCCAGGCGGTAACCCAGGCCGCGCACCGTTTCGACGATGCCATTGCCCAACTTGCGACGCAGGTGGTGGATGTGCACGTTCAGGGCATTGCTTTCCAGCTCATCGTTGAAACCATAGACGCTGTCCTTGAGTTGCTCACTGGACAGCACCCGGCCACGGTTGTGCAGCAGTGCCTGCAACAGGGCTTGCTCGCGACGGGACAGGTCTACCGGTTTGCCGCCCAACAAGGTTTCGCGGCTGCTGGGGCTGTAGGTCAAGCGGCCATGCTCGATCAGGTCGACGCTGCGTCCGGCCACCCGGCGCAACAGGGTTTGCAGGCGGGCGGCCAACTCGCGCAGGTCAAAGGGCTTGAGCAAGTAATCGTCGGCGCCGGCTTGCAGGCCGTCGACCCGGTTGGTCACCGAATCCCGGGCAGTGAGGATCAACACCGGGATTTCCAGGCCCGCACTGCGCTGCTGCTGCAGCAGTTTGAGGCCGTCTTCATCCGGCAGGCCGAGGTCCAGCACCATGATGTCGAACTGCGCCGCCTTGAGCATCGCCCGGGCGGCTGCGGCCGTACCCACGCGCTCGACCGTAAAGCCCTGGGCGCCGAGGCCGGCAACAATGCCACTGGCAATCAGGTCATCGTCTTCACAGACCAGTACGTGCATGGTGAACCCTGTGCAAAAAGGTTGATTTAAAGGAGGACGGATTAAGTACGCATTATGCCGTGAAAAGATGCGCGCCCCGATAATCCCTACACTCTAGAATAGCCCGGTTAATCATCGGTTAATCAGCACCACACATTGTGTGCCCCACTTGCATCGAACTAAGGCTTGACCATGCGGCATCTGTTTATCTTCCTGCTGATAGTGTTCACCGGATTGGCCCAGGCCACGCCTGGCAGCAATCCTTTCGAGACCAAAGCCCAATTCCTTCCGGTGGGCAAAGCCTTCACCTTTACCTCTGAGCGCCTGGCTTCGGGTGAAACCCAACTGTATTGGCAGATTGCCGATGGTTATTACCTGTACCAGCAACGCATGAAGTTCGACGGCCTGGCCCAGCAGCCGGTGCTGCCGCAGGGCGAAGCCCATAGCGACGAGTTCTTTGGCGAGCAACAAGTGTACCGCCAGGGCCTGGAAGTGAAGCTGCCAGCCGGCGCCACCGGCCAGGTCAAGCTGGGCTGGCAGGGCTGCGCCGATGCCGGCCTGTGCTACCCACCGCAATCGCTCACCGTTGACCTGGGCGGCAACCCGGCGGTTGCCGCCACCGCCGAGGCCCAGGATGAGAGCCTGGCCAGCGGCCTGCAACAACGCAGCCTGGGCTGGAGCCTGCTGGTGTTTTTCGGCCTCGGCCTGTTGCTGGCATTTGCCCCTTGTTCGCTGCCGATGCTGCCGATCCTCGCCGGCCTGGTGGTGGGCAGCGGTGCCAGCCCACGCCGTGGTTTTGCCATGGCCACCAGCTATGTGGTGTGCATGGCGCTGGTGTATGCCGCGCTCGGCGTGCTGGCCGCGCTGGCGGGCAGCAACCTGGCTGCACTGCTGCAAACGCCGTGGATCCTCGGCAGCTTCGCCGCGCTGTTTGTGATCCTGGCCCTGCCGATGTTCGGTTTCTTCGAGCTGCAATTGCCGGCCTTCCTGCGCGACCGCCTAGACAACGCCACTCGCCAGCAAAGCGGTGGCAGCCTGCTCGGCGCCGGTGTGCTCGGGGCCTTGTCCGGCCTGCTGGTGGGCCCGTGCATGACCGCGCCCCTGGCCGGCGCCCTGCTGTACATCGCGCAAAGCGGTAATGCCCTGCACGGCGGCCTGATCCTGTTCGCCATGGGCATCGGTATCGGTGTCCCATTGCTGCTGTTGGTGACCGTGGGCAATCGCTTCCTGCCCAAGCCTGGCAACTGGATGAATGTGCTCAAGGGCGTCTTCGGCTTCCTGTTCCTTGCGACCGCCGTGTTGATGATTCGCCCGGTGCTCGACGAAAGCCTGTGGCTAGGCCTGTGGGGCGTACTGGCCCTGGTCATGGCTTACTGCGGCTGGAGCCTGGCCCGCGAATACGGGCTGGTCGCCAAGGTACTGGGCGCAGGTTCCCTGGTCCTGGGGCTGTGGGGTGCCATTCTGGTCATCGGTGCCGCCGGTGGCAGCGATGATCTGTGGCAGCCGCTCAAGGTCTTCGGCGGCTCGCAAGTCGCCAGCGCACCGACGGCCCATGATGCCTTCACCACAATCAACGACCCGTTGGCCCTGCAAGCCCAGCTCGACAGCGCCAAGGCCCAGGGCCAATGGGTGCTGCTGGACTACTACGCCGACTGGTGTGTGTCGTGCAAGATCATGGAAAAACAGGTATTCGGCAAACCCGAAGTGATGGATGCACTGAAGAACGTGCGCCTGTTGCGCCTGGACGTCACTGCCGACAACGCCGCCAGCCGTGAACTGCTGGGCCGCTACAAAGTCCCCGGCCCACCGAGCTTCGTATGGATTGGCCCCGACGGTGAAGAGCGCCGCGCCCAACGCATCACCGGCGAAGTGAATGCGCAAGCCTTCCTGCAACGCTGGACCCAGACCCGGGATGCACTCTGATGCTGACCTTGACCATCGGCACCTTCGCCATCGCCTTGAACCACCTGCTGCTGATCAGTGCGCTGATCCTCGCCACACTGGTGGGTTGGCGCGTGGCCAAGCGCGGCGGCGAGAACCCGGAGTCAGTGCTGTTCAGCCTGTTCCTGCTGGGCATGCTCAGTGCGCGGATCAGCTTTGTGTTGATGTATTGGGCCTATTACCGTGACGATCCACTGCAAATCGTCGACCTGCGCGACGGCGGTTTTCTCGCCTGGCCTGGCGTCATTGCCCTGCTGCTTGGCGCCGTCCTGTGGGGCTGGCGTCGCCCGGCCCTGCGCAAGCCGTTGAGTGCAGGCGTGATCACCGGCCTGGCTTTCTGGGCACTGGCCAGTTTGTCCCTGAACATCTTCGAGCGAGGCACGCGCCTGCCGGACATCGCCTTGCGCAATGCCGATGGCGAAACCGTGCAACTGGCCGACTACCAGGGCGGCCCGTTGGTGATCAACCTGTGGGCCACCTGGTGCCCGCCGTGCCGACGAGAAATGCCGGTGCTGGAAAACGCCCAGAAACAACGGCCTGATGTGACCTTCCTGTTCGTCAACCAGGCCGAAAGCATGCAAAGCGTCAGCACCTACCTGGCGACCCAGGGCCTGAACCTGGACAACGTCCTGTTCGACGCCAGCGGCCGCCTCGGCCAGGCTGTGGGCTCCATGGCCTTGCCCACCACGCTGTTCTACCAAGCCGACGGTCGCCTGATCAACAGCCACCTCGGCGAACTGTCCCAGGCCAGCCTGGCCCGCGCCATGGAATCTTTCGACCCCACGGACTCGACCGCCGCCCAGCCGGCCACAACAAGGAAAACCCTATGCCCCGCCTCCGCCACCTGCTAACCCTGCTGCCCCTGACCCTGGCAGCGACCCTCGCCCATGCCGAAGAATGGCCGGCGCCGATCAAACAGATCGAAGCCAAGGGCGCCAAGATCATCGGCAGCTTCGACGCACCGGGTGGGCTCAAGGGCTATGCCGCGCAGTACCAGAACCGTGGCATGGCCCTGTACCTGACCGCCGACGGCCAGCACGTGCTCGCCGGCAATCTGTACGACGCCAAAGGCAATGACCTGAGCACCGCGCCCCTGGAAAAACTGGTCTACGCGCCGATGGCCAAGGAAATCTGGGCCAAGATGGAACAGAGCAGTTGGATCCAGGATGGCGATAAAAATGCGCCACGTACCGTGTACCTGTTCAGCGACCCCAATTGCCCGTACTGCAACATGTTCTGGGAACAGGCGCGGCCTTGGGTAAAAGCGGGCAAGGTGCAGTTGCGGCACATCATGGTCGGGATCATTCGCGAGGACAGCCCGGGCAAATCGGCGGCGCTGCTGGCAAGCCAAGACACAGCCAAGGCCCTGCAAGAACATGAGTCGGCGGGTAAAGCCAGCAAGCTCAAGGCGCTGGCCAAGATCCCTGCCGAGATCCAGGCCAAGCTCGATGCCAATATGAAGTTGATGGAAGAGTTGGAGTTGTCGGCCACGCCGGCGATTTTCTATCTGGATGACAAGGGGCAATTGCAGCAACAGCAAGGGGCGCCATCGCCGGATAAGTTGGGGAAAATCCTCGGTCCCAAGTGAAACGCCCCCTCATAAACAATGCCCGCATAAAGCGGGCATTGTTTAGTCTCAGTACTGGAAAGGCCAACTGCCACCTAACGTGGATACCACATTGTAAATGTTATCGATAAACGAATAGTCGTGTACGGTTACTTCTAGTCTGACTGCCATCTCACCCACTTCACCAAAGGCGACACATGCCTGCGATTATCCGACTTGCTTTACCGGAAGAAGCACAACTCCTGCCCGCCATTGAAACCTCCGCTGCTCAAGTATTTCGCATGATTGATGAGTTGAGTTGGCTGGCTGAATCGCCTCCGATGTCCATCGAACGTCATAGCCAACTGATTGCGCTTTCGACATGTTGGGTTGCACTTGATGCCGAAAATCGGCCACAAGGATTTCTCAGTGCTGAGTGCCACGGCAATGATCTTCACATCTATGAATTATCAGTTATGCAATCAATGCAAGGACAAGGTACAGGTCGGCGTCTGATTGAGGTAGCGAAGGATTATGCGCGCTCAAGCAGACTTAGTTTCGTAACGCTTACGACATTCACAAACGTGCCATGGAATGCACCATTTTACTCCCGCATAGGATTTCAGACTAAAGCCACCACAGACCTAGGTCAGAGGCTAGCGGGGATCTTGAGCGAGGAGTACAAACACGGATTTGCTCCGGAAAGTCGGTGTGCCATGGCATGGTCGGTGACCTAAGTACAAAACCTTCATGCCTCTAAGCCCCTAGGAAAGAAAAGTGCGCTCGCCGGACGCTTACCCTGAATCTGCTGTTATCTAGCCTCTAAAGTCGGAGGTTTACCTACTGTCATAATTGACAGTTCCGACTGCCAGCACTAAGTGCCCATGCATGGGCATGGGCACTTATTTTCAACGCTACAGCCTAGAGCCAGAAAGTGAAGTTATCTACATAGAGCCAGTCACTAGCTGAAATATCTATTCTTGCCACTTCATTACCAGCAGATGGTGTGAAGTCGACCCACTGATTTTTCCCGCCGTCTGCGAATCGCAGCACTACTTCTCCTAGTTTGACACCAGACTTGTTGAAAAAAAATGCGAAAAAATCTAGATTCAATGCCGAGACACCGAATTGTACTTTCTTACATGTAAACTCCAAATCCAACCGCAGAACCTGATGCTGGGGTAAATTATCACGCTGATAAGCCATAACAATGGCTGGACCAGACGTAAACGGAAGCAAAGTGTAAGAGTGAATACCAGCCTGTTCAGGACCCGACACAAAAGATATTTTCATACTAGGAACACTAATACTTTGACCAGCAGAAATAAACCTCTGTGCTTGCCCGGTAAAATCCTCATAACGGACTTTTGTCGGTACTACTACAGTCAGCGATCGAACAGGGAATGCAATCGCCTCCTGTTTGCTCGGACGACCATCGGCTGCCACATAGCATTTCAAGGCTAACAAACTACCGTTTTTCAACTTTTCCAACTCAGTTCGAAGTAATACGCTGTCGACACCCGCCTCGACCTCATTAGCAGTTAGATTTCTAGCCGAGAAAACCGTGAACCGATGCGGTGCTCCACTTTCATCGACCCCCTCGGCATCCAACCAAACCTTTTGATTCTCCAAAGCGAACCAGTAAGCCATAGAGAACGTCTCATCAAAGACTTCAACGTCTGCGTTCCCCTCAAACGTATTCAAATCCAGAATATCTAACGTTGCCTGCGGCACCACTGGCGTTGGCAAACGTACTGGCACACTGATTTGCAAAGGCAAGGTCCTGGAAGACGCCAGCTTACAAGCGCTGGTAACGGTGTAATGAATCAGCACCGTTTTGCCCGCGCCATAAATCACTGCTTCACGAGGTATGGCGAAATCGACATAGCCTGGATCGCTGTTACCCGTCTTGGGCTCCAGCGGCAGGCTCGCGCCATCCTGGCGGAGCCACTGCACATTGATCGTGTGATCGGGGCTGATGCGCTCGTACTCAACCCGTACGGTTACACCATCCCGGCCGTTCCAGATCGTCAGTTGCTCGCCCACAGCTTCACGCACTGTCGGGGCATCAAGGTCCAGATCCTCCTGCACGACATGCAGTACCAACGGTGGAAACGCCTTGGCACTGGCTTTATCGGACTGGCCGTTGAAATTCACCGCGAAATGCACTTCAACGTCACGGCAATCCGCCAGTTTCTGCAACTCATCACGCGGTAGTGGCGTGTTGACGCCACTGGCCAGCCACTCCTCGGTTACCGGCTCACCTTCCAGCACTTCAAAACTGTAGGCGCTGCCACTCTCCAAGACTCCCGTCACCCACAGCCAGCAGGCTTGATCCAAAGCAATATAAGGCCACGCACTCTCCGTCGCGGTGGCATCACCGGCAAAGGTATTGAGGTCCAGCGTGCTGCCCGTGGCCTGTTCCACCGCAGGCGTGGGCAGGCCACTGAGGTCAAGTACCTTCACCACCCGTGCCGGCGATGGCCAGGGCCCGGTGCCGTTGTAGTACACCTGATATTCCAGGGTAATCGGCAACCCAAAGTTGGCACTGATAGGCGAAGGTGGCACCAGGAACACAAGGCTGCTTTCACCTTCTTGCACAGTGCGGCATTCCAGCGCCGGCGATCCTGCGCCAGCCGTACCGGTGAAGGAGGGACACACAATATCCCCGGCGTGCATGCCCTCGTAGGCAATCACAATATGCGCCCCGTCCACCGTATTCAGCGGGTTGACCAGCCAGCCATCCGTGCCGCAATCCACCGACTCCTTGAGATGGGGCGGCGGCAGTTCCAGTGCTGGATCCACCCGCAACAACGTGGTGGTCCGCAGGTGAAAGTCCTGGGCGTTGAGTGGCAAAGGGTTTTCATGCACCAGGTCATCCGGGTTTGGCAGCACCGGCGCTGAACCGTCCCAAATCACGCCCATGTGGGTGGTCAGGGCCGAGTAATCCTGGCGGCTCGCCAGCCAGCCGCGGGCGAGCCTGAACTCGAACACATGTTCCGGATTGGCCTCTTCGGCCTGCACAACATGGTCAAACGCCACCCAGGTGAACGCATACGGCACCTGATGCTGGTCACCGGCCACGGTCACAAACAACCGCTGCCCAGCCTGGATCATCGGCCAGGCCTTGATGCGGATGATCTCGTCACCCTGAAACTCGTACATGTTCAGCCACAGGGTGTTCCATTCCAGCCGCGCATGGGCAAATACCGGCAGCGACTCCCGAAGGTCCGTTTCGCGGATGTCCTGGATCTCCAGCTCCAGCACCAGCGACTGCTTGAGCTGCCCCCCCACCATCGCGGTATACCAGATCAAAACGGTATGACCAATGCAGGTACTGATCGTTTGCCACAGAATAGGAATGTCGATACTGCCGCTGGGGTTGCCCGATTGCACAATGGGCTCGAACGCAGGTTCTTCCTGGTCCTTGATGGCCCAATACAGCGTGATGGGTGTGGTACCCATGCCGGTGAACTTGATGGTCGCAACAGTGCCCGTCTCCGCGTCGATGGGATACAAGATGCTGTTATTCGCGGCATAGAGAATTTGCGGATAGGGTAACTCGACAGCGATTTCGGCAAGTGGCTGGGTAGTCACCGATTGCGAATGCTTGGGGGTGGTTTTTTTAACCATGGGAAGACCTCCTGTCCTGGGAAAGATAACCAGCAAGCCTGAGTGGCAGGCCCAAAATCTGCTGTTATCTAGCCCCTGAAACGGGAAGTTTGCCTACTGTCAGAGTTGACAGTTCAGGCACTGCAAAAGCGCACAACAGACCAACGGCGTGCCGCCCGTGTCAGCCACGGGCGGCCCTTTCTCCGGCTTAAAGCCCCTCCAGTTCCGCCATCAGATCACTCAGCCGATCCACTGTCCCCGCACTGATTTCATTGGCCGCCAATCCGTCGATGTACGCCGCCAATTCCTCTACCGTGCTGCATTCGAACATCGCCCGCAGCGGCACATCGCGCTGCAGGGTTTTCTGCACCCGTGAGGCGATTTGCGTGGCCAGCAACGAATGCCCACCCAGTTCGAAGAAGTTGTCCAGCACCCCAACCTTGTCAACCTTCAGCACCTCGGCCCAGATCGTGGCCAGGGTCTGCTCCAGTTCGTTGCGCGGTGCCAGGTAGTCCTGGCTGTGCAACTGGCCGATCTCCAAGGCCGGTAGGGCCTTGCGGTCGAGTTTGCCGTTGGCGTTCAACGGCAGGCGGTCGAGCCACAGCCAGTGCAGTGGCACCATATATTCCGGCAGTTCGGCACGCAGGCGTTGCTTGATGCGGTCCAGGCGTTCGCCAGGGTTGAGGCTGGCATCACTGGCAACCAGATAGCCGACCAAGTGCTTACCGTTGACACCTTCCTGCACGCCGACGGCAGCATCACGCACCTCGGGCTGCTCATGCAGGCGGGCCTCGATTTCACCCAGTTCGATGCGGTAGCCGCGAATCTTCACCTGATGATCGATACGCCCGACATACTCCAGCACGCCGTCACTGCGCCGACGCGCCAGGTCGCCGGTGCGATACAAGCGCTCCCCCGGTGCACCAAACGGATCCGGCACAAACACCTGGGCGGTACGCAGCGGATCGCTGACATAACCGCGCCCCACTCCGGTGCCGGCCATGCACAGCTCACCGACCGCACCTTGCGGCACCAGCTCCAGCGCACCATCGAGCAGGTACAAGCGGTTGTTATCCGTCGGGGTACCAATCGGCAAGTAGGTGCCACGGGTCGAGGCCAGGTCGACACGGAAGAACGCCACGTCATCCGAGCATTCCGCCGGGCCGTAGGCATTGACCAGGCCGATATCCGGGTAACGTAACAACCACTGGTGTGCCAACTCCGGCGGCATTGCCTCGCCGGTCGGCAGCATCCAGCGCAGGCCATCCAGGCTGATACGGTCCTGGGCGAGCATGCCCTGGATCAGCGACGGCACGCTTTCCAGCACCGTGATGCCCTGGGCCTGGACATGGGCCAGCAAACCCTGCGGGTCATGGGCGATGGTATTGGGCACGATGTCCACCCGCGCGCCGAACAGCGGTGCGGCGAGGAACTGCCACACGGAAATATCGAAACTCTGGGACGCGGTCTGGGCGATCACATCCTGCTCGCTCAGTTGCAGGTACGGCACCTTGCTCAGTTGGTTGTTGAGCATGCCGCGCTGTTCGACCATCACGCCCTTGGGTAGCCCGGTGGAGCCGGAGGTGTAGATCACATAGGCGAGGTTGTCCGGGGCACTGTAGATCCCCAGGTTGGTGTGCTCACCTGCCAGCTCTTCCCACACCAGCAACTTCGGCCGCGCGCCGCAGGCAAAGTCTTCGAGCAATGCCTGCGCCTGTTCACGGCAGGCCTCGGTACACACCAGCAACGGTGTGCGGCTCAAGTCGATGATACGGCTCAGGCGCTGGGTCGGCAGACCCGGGTCGAGTGGCAGGTAACCGGCACCAGCCTTGAAGCTGCCGATGATCATGCCCAGCAGATCCAGGCCACGCTCGGCCAGCAGCGCCACCGGCTGATCCAGGCCGACACCCGCCGCGACCAGCGCATGGCCCAGGCGATTGCTGTGCTGGTTCAGCTCGGCATAAGTCCATTGCTGGTCCAGGCAACTGGCGGCAATGCGCTGCGGATGCTGTGCCACTTGCTCCTCGAACAGTGCGACGTAGCTGCGCTCCAGCGGGTAGTCATGGGCGCTCTGGTTACAGCCGTCCACCAGGAATTCACGCTCCTGCTCGCCAATCAGCGGCAGGTCGGCCATATCGCCATGGAAGCCCTGCACCAGCGCCAGCAGCAAGCGCTTGAACTCAGCGAGCATGCCTTGCACGGTGGTTTCATCGAAATAACGCTGGTCGTAGGACAGGTGCAGCCCCAGGTCATCGCCCGGGTAGCACACGGCTGTCAGCGGGAAGTTGGTGTGGGTGCGGCCCGAGTCCGAGGTGGCATTCAGGCTTTGCGCACGGTCCAGCACCGAGACTTCCACCGGGGCGTTTTCAAATACAAACAGGCTGTCGAACAGCGGCTGGCCCTTGGGCAGTTCGCTGTGTTCCTGGATCGTCACCAGCGGCAGGTACTCGTATTCGCGCAGTTGCATATTGCTGTCGAGCAACGCGCTCAGCCACTGGCGCACGCTGCACGGCTGATCGTCCTCAGGCAACTTGACCCGCAGGGCGATGCTGTTGATAAACAGGCCGACCGTGCGCTGCATCTGCGGCATGTCCACCGGGCGCCCTGCCACGGTAACGCCGAACAGCACGTCACGCTCGCCGCTCAAGCGCCGCAGCACCAAGGCCCATGCCGCCTGGGCGAAGGTATTCACGGTCAACTGATGAGCCTGGGCCAGCTCGCGCAATTGCGCGCCGTCGCGTACATCCAGACGGGTGTAGCAATCACCCACCACCATGCCGCCACTATGGCCGGCGTGTTCGCGCATCAATGGCCGGTCGCTCGGAATGGGCGTGGTGCGCTCAAAGCCTTGCAGGTTCTGCTGCCACCACTGCCGCGCCTCGGCCAGGTTCTGGCGTTGCAGCCAGGCAATGTAGTCGCGATAACGTGGCGGCGCTGCCAACTGCGCCTCGCGGCCTTCACCCAATGCCATGTAGATATCGAAGAAGTCATTCATCAACAACGAGCGGCACCAGGCATCGATCAGAATGTGGTGGTTGCTCATCATGAACCAGTAGCGGGCTTCGCCGACGCGGATCAGGCGCAGGTGGAACGGCGCCTGGTTGAGCAGATCAAAACCGGCTTCGCGCTCATTTTTCAGCAACGCTTGCAGGCGTGGCTCCTGCTCGGTTTCAGGGACAGTACTCCAGTCCAGATACTCGATGGGCGTGCTGCCGGGCTTATGGATCACCTGCAACATGTCTTCGCCCACGTTCCAGCAGAACGACGCCCGCAAGGCTTCATGCCGGGCAATCACGGCTTTCCAGGCCAGGGCAAAGCGCTCGGGGTTGAGCTCGCTGTTGATGCGGTAGCGGTCCTGCATGTAGTACAGACCGGTGCCCGGCTCCAGCAGGGTATGCAACAGCAAACCCTCCTGCATCGGCGTCAGCGGGTACACGTCTTCGATGGCGCTGGCCGGCACTGGCAACGCGTCCAGTTGTGGCTGGGTCAGGTGCGCCAGCGGGAAATCGGACGGCGTCAGGCCGCCGGCATCATCGCTCAGGCAGTGGGCGATCAGGCCCTGCAACTCGCCCAGATAGGCCTCGGCCAGTTCGCTGATGGTCTGGTGGTCATGGCGCTCACGGCTGAAGGTCCAGCGCAGTACCAACTCGCCGCCGTACACCTGGCTGTCCACACTCAAGGCGTTGGGCAGCGGCGCATCCGGATCATGGGCCGGCCCGGCAGACGCTTCCAATGGATGGAACAGCGCCTGGCTATCAAAACTCTGGTCGAACTGCCCCAGGTAGTTGAAGGTGATCGAGGCGCTCGGCAACGCGGCCATGGCCTGGCGACAGGTGCTGTCGGCCAGGTAGCGCAGCACGCCATAACCCAGGCCCTTGTGGGGCACCGCCCGCAGTTGCTCCTTGATCGCCTTGATCGACGCGCCCTGGCCACTGGCGTCTTCGATCTGCAGCGGGGTCAGGCGCAGCGGATACGCGCTGGTGAACCAACCGACACTGCGGGTCAGGTCGATTTCATCGAACAGGGTTTCGCGGCCGTGGCCTTCCAACTGGATCAGGCTCGACGCATGCCCGCTCCAGCGGCACAGCACGCGGGCCAGTGCAGTCAGCAACAGGTCGTTGACCTGGGTGCGGTAGGCACTCGGCGCCTGCTGCAGCAATTGGCGGGTGTGCTCGGCATCCAGGCGCACGCTGACGGTCTGCGCGTCGCGATTGCGCAGGCTACCGTGCGCGCGGTCCACCGGCAGTTCAACCGCCGGGCCGGCCAACTGTTGCTGCCATAGGCTCAGTTCTTCACGCAGGGATTCGCTGCTGGCATACGCCTGCAAACGCGCGGCCCAGTCGCGTAACGCACTGGTCTTGGCCGGCAGGCTGACGGCCTGGCCGTCGCTCAATTGGCGATAGACGTTTTGCAGATCTTCAAGCAATACACGCCAGGACACGCCGTCCACCACCAGGTGATGGATCGCGATCAGCAAGCGTTGCTGGCCAATCGGCCCGTCCACCAGCAAGGCGCGCAGCAGCGGGCCGTGTTCCAGGTCGAGGCTGCGCTGGGCATCGGCGAACAGCGCCTCGCACTGCTGCATATCCGTCACCTGGGCCAGCCACAACACCCCGCCTTCCGGCACCGCCAGATGCTCGGCATGCCATTGCGCGTCGCGCTGGGTGAAGCTCAGGCGCAAGGCGTCGTGGTGCTCCAGCACGGCCAACAGCGCTTGTTCAAGGCGATGCGGGTCCAGAGCTTGCACCGGTGCCAGCAACAAGGCCTGGTTCCAGTGCTGGCGCGCCGGGATCTCGCTGTCGAAGAACCAGTGCTGGATCGGCGTCATCCCCGAGGGCCCCGTCAATACACCCTGCTCGGCAGTGATCAGCTCACTGCGCGTGGCCACCGCTGCCAGGGCCTGCACGGTCTGGTGCTGGAACAGGTCACGCGGGCTGAAGTGAATCCCCGCCTGCCGTGCCCGGCTGACCACCTGGATCGACAGGATCGAATCGCCGCCCAGCTCGAAGAAATTATCGTGCAATCCGACCTGCTGCACGTTGAGCACCGCACACCAGATCGCGGCGAGGCTCAGTTCCAGCTCATTGCTCGGCGCCACGTACTGCTGGCGGTTGGCTTCAGGGTCCGGTTGCGGCAGGGCACGGCGGTCGAGCTTGCCGTTGGCGGTCAGCGGCATGCTGTCCAGCACCATCAGGTGCGTGGGCACCATGTAGTCTGGCAATTGCGCCTTCAGGTGCGTCTTGAGCGCCTCGCGCAAGGCTGTGTGATCGCTGGCATCGCTGACCAGATACGCCGCCAGTTGCTTGCCACTCGGCGCGTCCAGGGCCAGGACTACGGCCTCACGGACCGCCTCATGCTCAAGCAGGCGGGTTTCGATCTCGCCCAGTTCGATGCGGAAACCCCGGATTTTCACCTGATGGTCGATCCGCCCCAAGTACTCCACCAAGCCATCGGCACGCTGGCGCACCAGATCGCCCGTGCGATAGAGCCGCCCGCCATCGGCATACGGGTCAGCCACAAAACGTTCGGCGGTCATGCCCGGACGCTGGTGATAACCCTGGGCCAGGCCCGCACCGCCGACGTACAACTCGCCAGTGGCACCTTGGGGTACCAGTGCCAGGTCGGCATCCAGAATATAGGCAACCCGCGCACCGATGATGCTGCCGATCGGCACGCTGCCAGCGCCCTCCTCCAGCACTTCGGGGGCCAGGCTGGCCAGGGGCATGACCACGGTTTCGGTCGGCCCGTAGGCGTTGAAAAACAGCGCCGGCTGGAATGCTGCGCGAATCCGCGCCAAATGCTCGCCGGTCAGGGCTTCGCCGCCGGTGATGCACATGCGCACCGGCAAGGTCTGGTTTTGCGTGGCGAGCCATTGCGCCAACTGGCTGCCATAGCTTGGGGTAAAGCCGAGGATAGTGATCCGGTGCTCACGGATCAGCCCGCAGATTTCTTCGGCATCCCATTGGCCCTGGGCGCGCAATACCACCTGCGCGCCGCTGAGCAGCGGCACCAGCAGGCGCTCGGTGGCGGCGTCGAAGTTGATCGAGTAGAAATGCAGTTCGCAATCGTCAGGGCGCATGCCAAACCGCCCGATCACCGCCTGGCAATGCATGGCGATCTCACCGTGGGACACCACCACGCCCTTGGGCTTGCCGGTAGAACCGGAGGTGTAGATCAGGTACGCCTGATGTTGCGCCAGGCTGATCGCCGGCAGGTCGCTGGCCGGGTAATTGGCGAGCACCGGCAGGTCATCTTCCAGGCACCAGCCACTGACGCTGGCAGGCAGTTCGCCCAAGGCATCGAACATCGCCGCATCGCTGAGCAACAGGCCGATACCACTGTCTTCAATCATGTAGTGCAGGCGGTCCAGCGGATATTCCGGGTCCAGCGGCACATAGGCGCCACCGGCCTTGAGAATCGCCAGCAGGCCGATGACCATTTCCAGGGAGCGCGGCAGCGCCAGGCCGACCCGCACCTGCGGGCCAACCCCACGCTCACGCAGCATCCAGGCCAGGCGATTGGCGCGGCTGTCCAGCTCGCGGTAGCTCAGGGTCTGGCCGGCAAAGGTCAGCGCCGGGGCATCGCCACGGGCCTGGACCTGCTGGCTGAACAGATGATGGATGCACTGGTCGAGACGGTGCTCGCCGGCCTCGATCCCGAGGCTGTCTTGCTGGGCACGCTGCTCATCGATCTGCAGC
Source organism: Pseudomonas sp. FH4 (assembly GCF_000510915.2). NCBI lineage: Bacteria > Pseudomonadati > Pseudomonadota > Gammaproteobacteria > Pseudomonadales > Pseudomonadaceae > Pseudomonas > Pseudomonas sp. FH4. The sequence continues at coordinate 37,088 of NZ_AOHN01000034.1, forward strand.
AGCGCCAGCTCGCTCAAACGCTGCTGCGGATCGGCGATCAGCGCCTCCAGCAGGTTGCACCAATGGGCCGCCATGCGTGCAATGCGCGGCTCGTCGAACAGGTCAGTGCTGTAGGTCAGGCAGCAACCCAGGCGATGGTCGAGGTCGGTGACTTCCAGGTTGAGGTCGAACTTGGTAGCACGCGCATCGTTGGCCAGGTATTCGACGGTCATTGCGGCCAGCTGTCGGCTTTGCTGGAACTCCCAGCGCTGCACGTTGCACATCACCTGGAACAGCGGGTTATACGCGGCACTGCGCGGTGGTTGCAGGGCTTCCACCAGATGATCGAACGGCAGGTCCTGATGGGACTGGCCCTCGATCACGGTGTGGCGCACGTGCTCAAACAGCTCGCCGACACGCATCTGCCCATCGAGCTGGCAACGCAATACCTGGGTGTTGAGGAAGGCACCGATCAACCCTTCGCTTTCCGGGCGAATACGGTTGGCCACTGGCGCGCCGATACGCAGGTCGGTCTGGCCGCTGTAGCGGTAGAGCAGCGTCGCCAGGGTCGCGGTCATGGTCATGAACAGGGTCAGGCCATGCTCGGCATTGAACGCGCGAACCCTCGCGGCAAGGTCGTCACTGAGGTCAAAACGGTACAGCTCGCCCTGGTGACTTTGCACCGCCGGGCGTGGCCGATCGCTGGGCAATTCCAGCAGTGGATGCTCATTGCCCAGTTGCGCGGTCCAGTAGTCGAGCTGGCGCTGGCGCTCGCCGGCCTCCAGCCATTGGCGTTGCCACACGCTGTAGTCCAGGTACTGCACCGGCAGGGGTTCGAGCGGCGACTCACGCTCATCGATAAAGGCTTCATACAGCGCGCTGAGTTCACGGGCAAAGATGTCCATGGCCCAGCCTTCGGTGACGATATGGTGCAGGGTCAGCACCAGGTAATGCTCCTGGTCACCAGCCTTGACCAGGCAGGCGCGCAGCAACGGCCCGGTTTCCAGGTTGAACGGGCTGTGGGCTTCCTGGTCGGCCAGTTGCTGCAGACGCAGTTGGCGCTCGGCCTCGTTCAGGGCCGAAAAATCCTGCCAGCTCATGCGCACGCTGCTTTGCGCGGCGACTTTCTGCTGGGCCACGCCATCGATACTCGGGAACGTGGTCCGCAAGGTTTCATGACGCATGATCAAGGCTTGCAACGCCGCCTCGAAACGCCCCACATCCAACACCCCGCGCAAGCGTGCCATGCCGCCGACGTTATAGGCCGGGCTGTCCGGCTCCATTTGCCAGAGGAACCACATGCGCTGCTGGGAATAGGACAGTGGCACCGGCTGGCGGCGATCGACCTTGCCAATCGCGGTCTGCTGGTTACGCCGGCCGCTGGCCTGGATCTCGCGGACCTGCTCGGCAAAATCCCCCAACTCGCTGGCTTCGAACAAGGTGCGCAGCGGTAGCTCCACATCACAGGCCTGGCGTGTGCGGGAGATGATTTGCGTGGCCAGCAGCGAGTGGCCGCCAAGGGCGAAGAAATCGTCGCGCAGACCGATACGCGGCACACCCAACACCGTGCGCCAGATCCCGGCGATTTGCTGTTCCAGCGCGGTGTGCGGCTCCACATGCTCACGCACCTGCCACACCGGTTCCGGCAAGGCACGACGATCCACCTTGCCGCTGGGGCTCAGCGGCATGACATCGAGTTGTATCAGTTGCGCCGGCACCATGTACTCCGGCAACTCGGCGGCCAGGGCGGTTTTCACGTCCTGCTCATCCAGCTCGCCGCTGGCGGTGTAGTAACCGATCAACTGCGCACCGCCAGCGGTGTCGCGGATCAGCACCACCGCCTGGGCAATGCCGTCTTGGGCCAACAGCCGCGCCTCGATTTCTTCCGGCTCGACGCGAAAGCCGCGCAGCTTGACCTGCTGGTCCAGGCGCCCGAGGTACTCCAGCACGCCATCGGCAGCCCAGCGCACGCGGTCGCCGGTGCGGTACAGGCGTGCGCCCGCCGCGCCCAGTGGGTCGGCGACAAAGCGCTCGGCCGTCAGCCCCGCACGCCCCAGATAACCGCGGGCCAGGCCAATCCCGCCGATACACAGCTCGCCCGGCACACCTGTCGGCAACAGGTTGAGTTGCTCGTCCAGCACCCGGCAAATCACGTTGCCCAGCGGCCGGCCAATCGGTGAGCGCTCTCCATCTGCGCGCTGACAGTGCCAATGAGTGACGTTGATCGCGGTTTCGGTCGGGCCATAGCGGTTGTGCAATTGCACCGCTGGCAGTTGCGCCAGGACCCGATTGCGCAACTCGGCGGGCAACGCTTCGCCACCGGAGAACACCCGGCGCAGGCTGCTGCACTCGGCCGCCAGCGGCTCATCGACAAACAGCTGCAACAGTGGCGGCACAAAATGCAGGGTGGTGACCCCATGTTCCTGCACCAACTGCGCAATGCGATGAGGGTCACGATGCTCGCCGGGGCCGGCCAGTACCAGGCGGCAACCGGTGATCAGCGGCCAGAAGCATTCCCACACCGACACGTCGAAACTGATCGGTGCCTTTTGCATCAGCACATCGCTTTCATCCAACGAGTAGGTGGCCTGCATCCATTGCAAACGCTCCGCCAGGGCGCCATGGGTGTTGCCCACGCCCTTGGGCTGGCCGGTGGAACCCGAGGTGTAGATCACATAGGCGAGGTTGTCGCCATTGAGGTGCAGGCCCGGCGCCTGGGTCGGCCAGCTGTCGAGCTTGAGGCTGTCCATGGCGATCACCGATACGCCCTCGGCTACCGGCAACTGTTGCAGCAGATGGGTCTGGGTCAGCAGCAATTGCACACCGCTGTCGGCCAGCATATAGGCCAGGCGGTCGGCCGGGTAGTCCGGGTCCAGCGGCACGTAGGCGCCACCGGCCTTGAGAATTGCCAGCAAGCCGACCAGCAGTTGTGGCGAACGCTCGGCAGCAATCGCCACGCACACGTCCGGGCCGACACCTTTGTCACGCAGGTAATGGGCCAGGCGGTTGGCCTGGGTGTGCAGTTGGGCAAAGGTCAGGCTGGCGTCCTGCCAGACCAGGGCGGTGCGCTCGTCGTTATGCTGGTTGAGCTGCTCCGGCACCAGGCGCTGCGCCGGTGCGCACGGTGCCTCGCTCCAGGTGCGTTGCTGGGCATGCTCGTTGGCGCTCAACAGCGGGATATCGCCCAGAGCCTGCTGTGGTTGCGCGCAGACGGCCTGCAACAGGCTGACCAAATGCGCGGCCAGACGCTGGATAGTACTGGCGTCGAACAGTTCGTCGGCGTAGTCGAATGACAAGTTCAGGCGCCCATTGCGGTCTTCTTCGCTGTGCAGTTGCAGGTCGAACTTGGCTTCGCGGCTATGCCATGGCAACTCCTCAGCGAGCAGGCCCGGCAGGCGGCGCAAGGCGCTAAGGTCGCGCTGCTGGTGGTTGAACATGACCTGGAACAGGCCCTGTTCGCGCGCCTGCGGGAAAGCTTCCAGCAGTTGCTCGAACGGCAAGTCCTGATGGGCCTGGGCCTCGGTGGCCGTCAGGCGGGTCGCCGCCAGCAGCTCGCTGAACGGCAGGCGCGCATCCACCTCGGCGCGCAGCACCAAGGTGTTGATAAAGAAGCCGATCAGGCCCTGGGTTTCGTGACGCCCACGGTTGGCGTTGGGCACGCCGATGCGGATATCTCGCTGGCCGCTGTAGCGGTGCAACAGGCTCTGGAATGCCGCCAGTAACAGTACGAATGGCGTGGCCTGGTGGGCCTGGGCAGTCTGGCGGATGGCTGCGCCGAGATCCGCATCCAGACGCACGCTGTAGCGCGAAGCGCTGTGCCGTTGCTGGGTCGAACGCGGGTGATCGGTGGCCAGGCTCAGGGTGGGATGTTCGTCACCCAGTTGCTGCTGCCAGTAGGCCAATTGGCGCTGGCCTTCGCCTTCGGCCAGCCATTGGCGCTGCCAACTGCCGTAGTCGGCGTACTGCACGGCCAGGGCTGGTAACTCGATGGCCTGGCCTTGGGACGCGGCGGCGTAGAGGCGCGAGAATTCATCGATCAATACATTCAGCGACCAGCCGTCAGCGATGATGTGGTGCATCGTCACCAGCAACTGGTGATCCTCATCGTCCAGGCGAACTAGCGTGACCCACAGCAGCGGGCCCTGCTCCAGGTCGAACTGGGTGCGTGCCTCGTCCTCGCGGACCTGTGCGGCGCGGGCTTCGCGCTCGGCCACGGGCAAGTCGCGCAGGTCGATGACTTGCACGGCAAACTCGCGCTGGGCATCGACACACTGCATGCCCTGGCCGTCGCGCTCATAAAAACGCGTACGCAGCGCTTCGTGGCGCTGGATCAGTTGCGCGAAGCTTGCATGCAGCGCGTCTTCATCCAGCTCGCCGCGCAGGCGCAATGCACCGGGGATGGTGTAGGCGCTGCTCTGTCGGTCCAACTGCCAGGTGATCCACAGGCGGTTCTGCGCCAGGGATTGCGGCATATCCTGCTGGCGTGACAAGGTGCTGATTGCGCCCTGGGCCACACCACCGTCCTGCTGCAATTGCCCGACGCTGGCGGCAAAATCAGCCAGCACCGGGGCCTCGAACAACAGGCGCAGATTGAGCTCCAGACCCAGGACCTCGCGCAGGCGGGCAACCACCTGGGTGGCACTGATGGAGTTGCCGCCGAGCAAGAAGAAGTGATCATCACCAGCCACCTGTTCCACCTGCAACTGCTCACACCAGATCGCGGCGATCTGCTGTTGCAGCCCTGACACCAAGGCCTCATCACCCGCCTGCACCTGCAGGTCGGGGAACTGCGCGTAGCTGTCGAGGCTGCCATCGGCCAGGCGAGTGCGGCAGGCCGAACGCTGGACCTTGCCACTGGAGGTTTTCGGCAGCGCGCCGGGGTTAAGCAGCACCACCACGCACGGCGCCTCTTGATAGGCCTCGGCCACCGCCTGGCGGATGGCCTTGATCAGGGCTTCGGGCGGCAGGATCTTCTGCACGCTGCGGCTGATTTCTGCAGCAATGCCAATCCCTTCCAGGCCCTGGTCATTCACCGCAAACGCCGCGACACGGCCCTTGCGCACCACTTCCACTTCGCGCTCGACGGTTTGCTCGATGTCCTGCGGGTACAGGTTATGGCCACGCACGATCAGCAGGTCCTTGAGGCGCCCGGTGATAAACACCTCGCCGTCGCGCATAAAGCCCAGGTCTCCAGTGCGCAGCCAGGTGCGACCGGCATGCTGCACGAAGGTCTTGGCCGTGGCTTCGGGGTTGCGCCAGTAGCCGTGGGCAATGCTCGGGCCGGTGGCCCAGATTTCGCCGACGCAGTTGTCGGCCAGTTCAGCCAGGGTATGGGGCTCGACGATCAGCACCCCATGCTCGGGCTGGCGGGTGCCGCAGCTCATGATCGCACTGCCCTGCCCCGGCTCCGCCCGGTTGGCGGCCAGCGCCTGTTCGTCCACACGCAAGGCCGGTATGCCCTGGCCACGGGTGCCGCCGGCGACAAACAAAGTCGCCTCGGCCAGCCCGTAGGAGGCAAAGAAGTTGTTCGGGGTAAAGCCACAGCCAGCGAATTTCTCGGCGAAACGCTCCAGGGTGTCCAGGCGGATCGGCTCGGAGCCGGAATAAGCCACTCGCCAATGACTCAGGTCGAGGCGCGCAAGGGCCGAGTCGCTGACCCGCTCACTGCACAGGCGGTAGGCGAAGTCCGGGCCACCGCTGATGGTCCCGCGGTATTGGCTGATTGCTTCCAGCCAGCGCAAGGGCCGGCCGAGGAAGTACCCCGGCGACATCAGCACGCACGGCACGCCACTGAAGATCGGTTGCAGCAGGCCGCCAATCAGGCCCATGTCGTGGTACAGCGGCAGCCAGCTGACAATCACGTCATCGGGGTTGAGGTCGATGCCAAAGCCACGGCGGATCAGCAGTTCGTTGGCCACCAGGTTGCCGTGGGTGACTTGCACGCCCTTTGGTAAGGCGGTGGAACCGGAGGTGTATTGCAGGAAGGCGATGTCGTCATCTTGCAGGTTTGGTGCGACCCAGCCTGCGGCAATGTCACTGTGCAACTCATCCACGCAGAGCAAGGGTGGCGCCTCCTGGATCTGCCCCAGCGAGTCGCGCAAACCGCTACTGGTCAGCAACAGCCTTGGCTCGGCATCGGCAATGATCGACAGCAACCGCTCCTGGTGATGGCGACGGGTCGACTCCGGCGGATAGGCCGGTACCGCGATGACCCCGGCGTACAGGCAGCCAAAAAACGCCGCGACATAATCCGGGCCGCTGGGGAACAGCAGCACCGCACGCTCGCCCAGCCCGGCCGAGGCCTGCAGGGCGGCGGCGATGGTGCGGGCGCGCAGGTCCAGGTCACGGTAGCTGAGCACTACGGTGTCGTCGGCAGACTCGGCCAGAAAGCGCAGGGCCACTTGGTCCGGGGTCTGCGCGGCACGGCGCTGGAGGGACTGGACCAGAGTGCGGGGAAGTTCGAAGGCGTCCATCATGAGGGGTTCCTGCCTGAAATCGGCTTACGGGGAAATCGGGGATAGAGGGCGTGGGCGCGTGGCGACGTGTTCAGCCGGTCGCCAGGGCCGCTCGTCGCGCAGCACCATGGTGCCAGCGGGTCGATGTGCTCATCTCAGACCACCCTTGCCTGGAACGCTGGGTTCTCGCGATACAAACGCATGTCGTCCTCCTCCGGGTGCAAATCCTTGGCCGGCGTGCTGGCTGGCCTGTCACCAATGAGAACGGATGGCCCGACAAAATAATTAGTCAGCAGGCCCAGGCCCACACACAAAGAGAAGCACCTCACAATTTATATTTCGGAATAAGATTAATCCTACTTCTCATTTGACAATCATTATCATTAAGAATAATTTGTTGCCCGATATGTAGGAGGCCTCAGCAGGGATGCCCTCCACTAAAACCTTATTGCAGCAAGGTGATTTCCATGACGGAACAAGTATCCACAAGCAGGTGCGATTCACCGTTACTCCAGGCGTTTGTCGATAATCGACTGATCCTGGTCAAGATCGCGGCGCGCATTACCGGCTGCCGTTCCCGCGCCGAAGACGTGGTGCAGGACGCCTACTTCAGACTGCAATCGGCACCGCAGATCACCTCATCGTTCAAGGCGCAACTGAGCTATCTGTTCCAGATCGTGCGCAACCTGGCTATCGACCACTACCGTAAACAGGCCCTGGAACTGAAATACTCCGGGACGGAAGAGGAAGGCTTGAATGTGGTTATTCATGGCGCTTCACCCGAAACCTCGCATATCAATTTTTCCACCCTGGAAAACATCGCCGACGCCCTGACCGAGTTGCCCCAGCGCACGCGCTACGCGTTCGAGATGTACCGCCTGCATGGCGTGCCGCAGAAGGACATTGCCAAGGAACTGGGCGTGTCGCCGACCCTGGTCAACTTCATGATCCGCGATGCGTTGGTGCACTGCCGTAAGGTTTCGGGGACGCATAGCGATACCTTTGCCCGACGCGTCTGAACACCACGCGTGTGGGAGCGGGCTTGCTCGCGAAGGCGGTGTATCAGCCAACGAATCAATTGACTGACAAACCGCCTTCGCGAGCAAGCCCGCTCCCACAACATTTGATATTCGTTGCCCTGTAGCGCTCAGACCAACCCACACCGCTCAAAAAACCGCTCCCGCCCCAGGATCATCAGCGCCGCACGCTTGTGGGGGAAATCGAATTCCTTCTCGCAGTGGAAACACTGGTTCTGCATATGCCCGATCATCTTCGCATTGTCGGCTCGCGGTTCCGCCACCACGCGCTGGGTGCGCGGGTCGTCGAGGAACAGGTAGTGCACCAGCGCCGACAGCCAGCTGGCAACCTTGTGCGGCCCACGATGATGCTCCTCCCCCACCAGCATATGGATACCCCGGTCGTAATCGTCCGCATCATAGAACGGCGCGATGCGGTCTTCCTTGGCCCAATACGCCTCAAAATAGGCAAAGGGTTCATCGTCGAGACAGCCGATCAGCGTCAGGGTATGCGGGTCGGCGTCCAGCTTCGTCAGGTAGTCGCGATGCTGCTCCAGGCTGCCGCTTTCCTGCCAGAAGTTGGCGACACGCGCGCTGTTCTGCCAGCGATTGAAGCGAGCCAGGTCGACATCGATCTCCAGCGTGCGCAGTGAGATCCACGCACCCAGGCGTGCATCGAAACGTCGATAGACTTCACCGCGCGGCTTGGGCGCACGCACCGGATGGCGCTTGCCGTTGCTGATAATCATCTGCTGCGGATAGGCATCATTCAACGGCTGGCCCAACCACGGCTGCGGCAATTGCCAGAACAGGGTGCGCTCGCAACGCAACTGCCCCACCACGTCGGTGGCCAGCAGCAGGCCGCTGCGCAGGGCCTCGTCAGGGGTGTGCTCCAGGTGCCAGGTCAGTTGCTGGCGCTCGGGTTCCCGGGCAAACAGCCAGTAACACGCCGCCCACAAGGCTTGCACCGAAGGAACCTCAGCGGGGTTTTGCAGATACACGTCCAGTGCATCGCCGCGCTCCAGGCGCAGGCGCACCAACGGCTGGCCTGCAAGGGTCAGGGTCAGGCGGCTATCGCTTTCGTCTGCGTTCAGGGTGGGCCCTGCCGGAAGTGGCAGGACTGACAAATCATTGGGATTAGGCATGGAAGGGGCTCACGGTAATCGTCGACAGTTAGACGAAGTGACGTGAGCCAACAGCAAAAATTTAAGCGCCGTTACCGGGATCAGGGCGCATCCGCTACCGGCAGCACATCGATGCGGTACGGTTCGAAGATCTTCAGCAACTCGCCACTGTCGCGCAGGCCCTTGAGCAACTCGGCAAACGCCGGGCCACTGATCGCGGCCTTGGGCCGTAGCAATGCGTAGTGGTGGTAGACCTGGTCAATGCGTTCGGACACCAGGAACTGCCCGGCAGTGTCGGCATTGCGCACCATGAAGTCGCTGAGGTAGGAGCGCGTCACCAGGGCAATATCCGCACGGCCACGGGTCACCATCAGCAAGTTGCTGTCATGGGAATAGGTCAACGTGGCATTGAACTGCGCGGCCATGGCCTTGGGGTCGGGGTTGAAGCTGGCAAAGGCGTAGTGGTAGCCGCTGAACACTGCCAGGCGCTTGCCCTTGAGTTCAGCGAAATACCCCTGGTCGCGACCGGACTGGCGCTGGGCAACAAAAATTTCGGCGTCCTCCAGGCCCATGTCGACGCTGGTATGGGGAATATCCTGCCACCCCCACTGCGGGTTCTCGAAGATAGCCATGTCGACCCGGCCTTGTTCGAAATCACGAAAACGCCGGGGGATGGACGTCGGCACCAGTACGAACTGGTACTCGGTCTGCGCACGATTCAGCGCCTCCAGCAGTTGCGGCAGCAATCCGGTGTCGGCGCCCTGCTCCGGGCGCACCGTGTACGGCGGAAAATGCGCGGCACCGATCCGCACCAACTGGGCCGCCGAAACTTGCGCCTGCCACAGGGTGCCCATTGCCAATACTGTAAGTCCCGCAGCCAGCCGCAATGGCGAAAACATCAGGCACGCACCGTTCAAATCTGAATCTCGCTAAGCTAGGCGTTTTTGTCTGGAGAGACAACTTTCGACCCGACAATAAATGGCTTGCACTCCAGGCCTAATCAGCCTTGAGAACCATCAGCAACGCCTCATCAGCCAATTGTTCGAGGGTCATGCTGCCCTGGGCGCGAAACCAGGTCGTGGTCCAGGACAACGCCCCGGTCAGAAAACGCCGGGTGATAAACACATCGCCCTTGATATAACCCGCCTGCTTGGCCTCGCCCAGCACCTGCAGCCAGATATCTTCGTAGACATCACGCAACGCCAGCACCTGGGCCTGCCCTTCTGCCGACAGCGAACGCCATTCATACACCAGCACGGCCATGGCTTCGCCGCTGCCGCCCATGATCGACTGCAACTCACAGCGAATCAGCGCCAGCACCCGCTCGCGCACGTTGCTCGCTTCGGCCAGGGAGGCGTGCATCAGCGCGGTGTTGTAGTGGATGGTTTCTTCCATCACCGCCCGCAGGATTTCATCCTTGCTCTTGAAGTGATGAAAGATGCTGCCGGACTGGATCCCCACGGCACTGGCCAGGTCACGCACGGTGGTGCGTTCAAAGCCCTTGTTGCGAAACAGGTGAGCCGCGGTCTGCAGCAGCTTGCCCCGGGCGCTGTCGGGGTCGGTCAGTTGCCCGCCGTCCACCATGGTGCGCATCACCTCCAGGGCTTTTTGCTCATCCATGCTGCTCTCCTCAACTACTTTGATTGCGTCATGGCCGGCAATTTAGGCCGTGACAGCCACCCAAGCAAGCGCTTGGGCAAAAGTTATGAGCAGAGTTTACAAACCAAGCGCTTGCTTGGTAGTCTCGACCCAGCGATTTTCCAGAGAAGGACGTCCCATGGACAAGACCGTTCGTATCGGCTGCGCCAGTGCATTCTGGGGCGACACCTGCACCGCCGCCGCGCAGTTGGTGCACGGCGGCGCCCTGGATTACCTGGTGTTCGACTACCTGGCGGAGGTCACCCTGTCGATCCTCGCCGGGGCGCGGATGAAGGATCCCCAGGCCGGCTACGCGACGGACTTTGTCGAAGTGCTTGCGCCATTGCTCGCCGATATCCAGCGCCAGGGCATCCGCGTGATCAGTAACGCCGGCGGCATCCACCCCCAGGCCTGCGCCGCGGCATTGCAGGCTGTCTGCGACCAGGCACGGGTGCCGCTGAAAATCGCCGTGGTGCTGGGCGACGACCTGCAACCGCAGTTCAAGCAACTGCAGGGCATCAGCGATATGTTCAGCGGCGCGCCGTTGCCGGCGATATGTGTGTCGACCAATGCCTACCTCGGCGCGCCGGGCATCGTCCAGGCCCTGCAACTGGGCGCCGATATCGTCATCACCGGGCGCGTAGTGGACAGCGCGGTGGTCAGCGCGGCCCTGGTGCATGAGTTCAACTGGTCGTGGCAGGACTACGACCGACTGGCCCAGGCCGCGCTGGCCGGGCATATCATCGAATGCGGCGCGCAGTGCACCGGCGGTAACTTCACCGATTGGCGCGAGGTGCCGGACTACGAGCACATCGGCTTCCCGATTGTCGACGTCAGCGCCGACGGCCAGTTCACCGTCAGCAAGGCACCGGGCACAGGCGGGTTGATCAGCGAACTGAGCGTCGCCGAACAACTGCTGTATGAAATTGGCGACCCCCGCGCCTATTTGCTGCCGGATGTGATCTGCGACTTCAGCCAGGTCACACTGGAGCAACAAGGCGAAAACCGCGTGCGCCTGCACGGCGCTAAAGGCCTGGCGCCGACCGATCAGTACAAAGTCAGCGCCACCTACCCCGACGGTTTTCGCTGCACCGCCAGTTGCCTGCTGGCCGGCATGGATGCGGTGGCCAAGGCCGAGCGGGTCAGCCAGGCGATCATCAACAAAACCTCGCAACTGTTCAGCCAGCGCGGCTGGGCGCCCTACACCGAGGTCAATATTGAATTGCTCGGCAGCGAAGCCACCTACGGCGCCCACGCCCGGCGCCAGGATTGCCGCGAGGTGGTGCTCAAACTGGCGGTGCGTCACCCGAGCAAACAAGCACTGGTGCTGTTCGCCCGGGAAATTGCCCAGGCAGCCACCGGCATGGCGCCGGGCCTGACCGGCATCGTTGGCGGCAGACCCACCGTGTATCCGCTGATCCGCCTGTTTTCGTTCCTGATCGATAAGCGCGCCTGCACCTTGAGCGTCGACTTCCAGGGCCAGTCCCACCCCTGCGAACTGCCTGCCACAGCGGCCCTGGGCACGCCCCACACACCGCTCGACCCGCCCAAGCCCGAAGGCCGCGCCGATGCCAGCGTGCCCTTGGTCAAACTGGCCGTGGCGCGCTCCGGTGACAAGGGCAATCACAGCAATATCGGGGTAATCGCACGCCGCCCCGAATACTTGCCATGGATCGCTGAGGCGTTGACGCCCGAGGTGATCGTCGACTGGATGAGCCACGTCCTCGACCCACTGCATGGGCGCGTGGAACGCTGGTACCTGCCCGGCAGCCACAGCCTCAATTTCCTCCTCGAAAATGCCCTGGGCGGCGGCGGTATCGCCAGCCTGCGCATCGACCCACAGGGCAAGGCCTTCGCCCAGCAACTGCTGGAAATACCGATTGCCGTGCCCCGCCACCTCGCCGATCAACTCAACTAAGGGACTCTCGCCGTGGCCTTCGACTCGATCTTCAAAGCCGACCTGTTCCTGGGGCAGACCATTATCGTCACCGGTGGCGGCAGTGGCATCGGCCGCTGCACCGCCCATGAACTGGCAGCCCTCGGCGCCCATGTGGTGCTGGTGGGGCGCAAGCCGGAAAAACTCCAAGGTGTCGCCCAGGAGATCAGCGATGACGGTGGCCGCGCCAGTTGGCAGGCCTGCGATATTCGCGATGAAGAAGCGGTCAAGGCGCTGGTCAGCCAGATCATCGAAGCACACGGGCCAATCCACGGCCTGGTGAACAACGCCGGTGGCCAATACCCCTCGCCCCTGGCGTCGATCAATCAAAAAGGCTTTGAAACGGTGCTGCGCACCAACCTGGTGGGCGGTTTCCTGATGGCGCGGGAAGTGTTCAATCAATCGATGAGCAAGCACGGCGGCACCATCGTCAACATGCTGGCCGATATGTGGGGCGGCATGCCTGGCATGGGCCACTCCGGCGCGGCGCGCTCGGGGATGGACAACTTCACCAAGACCGCCGCGTTCGAGTGGGGCTACGCCGGGGTGCGGGTCAACGCCGTGGCGCCAGGCTGGATCGCCTCCAGCGGCATGGACACCTACGAAGGTGCGTTCAAGGCCGTGATCCCGACCCTGCGCGAGCATGTACCGCTCAAGCGCATTGGCACCGAATCGGAAGTCAGCGCAGCGATTGTGTTCCTGCTCAGCCCCGCCGCCGCGTTCGTCAGCGGCAGCACCTTGCGCATCGACGGCGCCGCCAGCCTGGGCAGCCGCGCCTGGCCGCTGCACAAGGCCCAACCGCCGAGCCCATCCTTCAATGGTTTTCACCGCGCCTACCTGCCAGATGTGCTCAAGGAGGGCCAATAAACCATGCCGGTCATCGACTCGCTACTCGACGCCCACCACCCGCAGTTCGCACAGAACCGCGAGGCCATGCTCACGGCCATCAACCACTTGCGCCAACTGGAACAGAACCTGTTGGACAAGGCCGCCGAAGCCAAGGGCAAGTTCGACAAACGCGGCCAACTGCTGCCCCGCGAACGCCTGAACCTGTTGCTAGACCCCGGCGCGCCCTTCCTCGAACTGGCGAGCCTGGCCGGCTACAAATTGCACGATGACAAGGACGGCAGCGCCGCCGGTGGCGGCTTGATTGCCGGCATTGGCTATGTCAGCGGCGTGCGCATGCTGGTGGTGGCCAATAACAGTGCGATCAAGGGTGGGACGATCTCGCCATCGGGCCTGAAAAAATCCCTGCGCCTGCAACAGATCGCCATGGAAAACAAACTGCCGGTGGTGACGCTGGCCGAAAGCGGCGGCGCCAACCTCAACTACGCCGCCGAGATTTTCGTCGAAGGTGCGCGCAGCTTTGCCAACCAGGCACGGATGTCCGCCATGGGCCTGCCGCAGATCACCGTAGTCCACGGTTCGGCCACCGCTGGCGGTGCCTATCAGCCAGGACTTTCGGATTACGTGGTGGTAGTGCGCGGCAAAGCCAAGCTGTTTCTGGCCGGCCCACCGTTGCTCAAGGCGGCCACTGGTGAAGTGGCGACGGATGAAGAGCTGGGCGGCGCCCAGATGCATGCGCAAACCGCCGGCACCGCCGAATACCTGGCGCAAAATGATGCCGATGGCGTGCGCATCGTGCGCGAGATTGTCAGCCTATTGCCGTGGGACGACCGGCTGCCGCCTACACAGGTGCGGGCCTACGCCGAGCCGCTGTATCCGATTGAAGAGTTGCTGGGCCTGATCCCCGACGACCCGAAAAAGCCCTACGACGTACGGGAAATCATCGCGCGCATCGCCGACGGCTCCAACTTCCTCGAATTCAAGGGCGAGTACGATCCCCACACCGTCTGCGGCCACTTGCAGATCCAGGGCCGCGCCTGCGGGTTTATCGGCAACAACGGCCCAATCACCCCCAAGGGCGCGAGCAAGGCCGCGCAGTTTATCCAGCTGTGCGACCAGAGCCAGACCCCGCTGCTGTTCTTCCACAACACCACCGGTTTTATGGTCGGCACCGAATCCGAACAACAAGGGGTGATCAAGCACGGCGCGAAGATGATCCAGGCGGTGGCCAATGCCCGCGTGCCCAAGCTGACTGTGGTGGTCGGCGGATCCTACGGCGCCGGCAACTATGCGATGTGCGGCCGCGGCCTGGACCCGCGCTTTATCTTTGCCTGGCCCAACAGCCGCACCGCCGTGATGGGCGGCGCCCAGGCCGGCAAAGTGCTGCGCATTGTCACCGAGGCCAAGCAATTGAAAGACGGCCTGGTGCCCGATCCCAAGATGCTCGACATGCTCGAACAGGTCACCGCACAGAAACTCGATAGCCAGTCCACGGCCCTGTATGGCAGCGCCAACCTGTGGGACGACGGGCTGATTGACCCACGGGACACCCGCACCTTGCTGGGTTACCTGCTGGATATCTGCCAAGAGGCCCAGGTGCGCCAATTGCAACCCAACAGCTTCGGCGCCGCGCGCTTTTAACGATCAGGAGAACAATAAAAATGATCTTCACCCAGGAACACGAAGAGCTGCGTCGTACCATACGGGCTTTTGTCGACCGCGAGATCAACCCCCATGTCGACGCATGGGAAAAAGCCGGGCGCTTCCCGATCCACGAGATTTTCCGCAAGGCCGGCGACCTCGGCCTGCTGGGCATCTCCAAGCCCGAGAAGTTCGGCGGCATGGGCCTGGATTACAGCTACTCGATTGTCGCCGCCGAAGAGTTCGGCACCATCCATTGCGGCGGTATCCCGATGTCCATCGGCGTGCAGACCGATATGTGTACCCCGGCCCTCGCACGTTTTGGCTCCGATGAGTTGCGCGAGGAATTCCTGCGCCCGGCCATCAGCGGCGAACAAGTGGGCTGCATCGGCGTCTCGGAAACCGGCGCCGGCTCCGACGTGGCGGGCTTGAAAACCCACGCGCGCAAGGATGGCGACGACTACGTGATCAACGGCAGCAAGATGTGGATCACCAACTCCCCCAGTGCCGATTTTATCTGCCTGCTGGCCAACACCTCGGACGGCAAGCCGCATATCAACAAGTCACTGATCATGGTGCCGATGAACACCCCCGGTATCAGCGTCAGCCCGCCCCTGGAAAAGCTCGGCATGCACAGCTCGGAAACTGCCCAGGTGTTTTTCGATGATGTGCGCATCCCCCAGCGCAACCGCATCGGCCATGAAGGCGCGGGGTTCATGATGCAGATGCTGCAATTCCAGGAGGAACGGCTGTTTGGCGCAGCCAATATGATCAAGGGCCTGGAATCGTGCATCGACAGCACCATCGCCTACTGCAAGGAGCGCCAGACCTTCGGCAAGGCCTTGATCGACAACCAGGTGATCCACTTTCGCCTGGCCGAGCTGTCCACCGAGATCGAATGCCTGCGTGCGCTGGTCTACCAGGCGACCGAGCAATACATCAAGGGCCAGGACGTGACGCGGCTGGCCTCGATGGCCAAGCTCAAGGCCGGGCGCCTGGGCCGTGAAGTCAGCGACAGTTGCCTGCAATACTGGGGCGGCATGGGTTTTATGTGGGACAACCCGGTGGCCCGCGCCTATCGCGATGTGCGCCTGGTGTCGATTGGCGGCGGTGCCGACGAAATCATGCTGGGGATCATCTGCAAACTGATGGGCACGCTGCCGGGTAAAAAGTCGTGAATACCTGCGAGACGCTGATGCTGGAGCCGCACAACGGCGTGCTGCACATCACCCTCAATCGCCCGCAGAGCCGCAATGCCATGAGTTTGCAGATGGTCAGCGAACTGCGCGCGGTGCTGGCGGATGTTGCGGGTGACGAGCACGTGCGGGCGCTGGTGATCAGTGGCGCCGGTGGGCACTTCTGTGCCGGCGGCGATGTAAAGGACATGAGCCGTGCGAGCAGCCGCGAGGGCTTGCGAGATCTGAACCGGGTGTTTGGTGCGCTGCTGCAAGAGGTCCAGGCATTGCCGCAGGTGGTGATCGTGGTGTTGCAGGGTGCGGTGTTGGGCGGTGGTTTTGGCCTGGCGTGCGTTAGTGACATTGCGATTGCCGATCACCAGGCGCAGTTCGGCTTGCCGGAAACCAGCCTCGGCGTGCTGCCGGCACAGATCGCACCCTTTGTGGTGCAGCGTATCGGCCTGACACAGGCCCGGCGCCTGGCGTTGACGGCGGCGCGGTTTGACGGGGTCGAGGCGCAGCGCCTGGGGGTGGTGCATTTTGTCGAGCATGATCCCCAGGGGTTGGCGCAGCGCCTGGATGAGGTGTTGGGCCAGGTGTTGCGTTGTGCGCCGCGTGCCAATGCCCGGACCAAGGCGTTGTTGCTCCAGAGTCTGGATCAGCCGTTGGAACTGCTGCTGGACCAGGCTGCCGATTGGTTTGCCGAGGCGGTGACCGGGGAAGAAGGCATTGAGGGAACGCGGGCGTTTGTCGAGAAGCGCAAGGCCAGGTGGGTGAGTTGATCTTGAAAACGCCACATCACCTGTGGGAGCCCGCACCTGCGCAACCAATCAAACAGGGACCGAACATGCCCAGTTTCAATAAAATACTGATCGCCAACCGCGGCGAAATCGCCTGCCGGATCCAGCGCACCGCCCAGGCCCTGGGCTACCGCACCGTGGCAGTCTATAGCGAGGCCGACGCCAACGCCCTGCACGTCCGCATGGCCGACGAAGCCGTCAACATCGGCCCTGCCCCGGTGCAGCAGTCCTACCTGAACATTCAGGCGATCCTCGACGCCGCGCGCCTCACCGGCGCCGATGCGGTCCACCCCGGTTATGGCTTTCTCTCGGAAAACCCCGAGTTCGCCAAGGCCTGCATCGCCGCCGGCCTGGTATTCATCGGCCCCAGCGCCCACGCCATCGAATTGATGGGCAGCAAGCGCCTGTCGAAAATCGCCATGCTCGCCGCGGGTGTGCCGTGCATTGCCGGCTATCAGGGCAGCGCACAAGACGACGCCACCCTGCAAAACGAAGCCGAGCGCATCGGCTACCCGTTGATGATCAAGGCCAGTGCCGGCGGCGGCGGACGCGGCATGCGCCTGGTGCATACGCCTGCGCAACTACTAGAACAGTTGCACACCGCACGCTCCGAAGCCCTGAACGCGTTTGGCAGCGACGAGCTGATTCTGGAGCAGGCGTTGATTGCGCCACGCCATGTGGAAATCCAGCTGTTCGGCGACGCCCACGGCAACCTGATCTACCTGGGCGAGCGCGATTGCTCGGTGCAGCGCCGCCATCAGAAGGTCATCGAAGAAGCACCCTGCCCGGTCATGACCGCCGAGCTGCGCCAGGCCATGGGCGAGGCGGCGCTCAAGGCCGGGCGCGCGGTGGAGTATGTAGGTGCTGGCACCGTGGAGTTCCTGCTGGACCAGAACGGGCAGTTCTATTTCCTGGAAATGAACACCCGCCTGCAGGTGGAGCACCCGGTCACCGAACTGATCACCGGCCTGGACCTGGTGGATTGGCAACTGCAAATCGCCGCCGGCCTACCCTTGCCGTTGCGCCAGGAGCAGGTGACGCTGACCGGCCATGCCATGGAGGTGCGACTGTACGCCGAGGACCCGGCCCAGGGTTTCTTGCCACAAACCGGCGAGGTACTGCGCTGGGAGCCGGCGGCCGGCGTCAGGGTCGACCATGGCTTGCAGGCCCCGCAGCGCATCAGCCCGTTCTATGACCCAATGCTGGGCAAGATCATCGCCCATGGCGCCACTCGCGAAGAGGCGCGGCGCAAGCTGCTGCGCGCGGTGCAGGACTGCGTGTTGCTGGGGGTTCCCAGCAATCAGCGGTTACTGGCGGACCTGCTCCAGCATCCACAGTTTGTCGCGGCAGATTTCAGCACCGGGTTTATCGCCGAACATTTCAGCGATATTGCCCGCCCCGCCATCAGCGAAGAAGCGCTGGCACTGGCCGCCGCCCTGTTCTATCGGCACAGCGCGGCAGTGCATCGCCCGGCCCTGGCGGGCTGGCGCAACAACGCCAACGTGCCCTGGACCTACCGCCTGGGCATCGATGAACACCGTCACGAGGTCAGCGTGCGGCTATTGGCGGACGATCATGTGCAAGTCGCCAACATCGATATACACATCCGCCACAGCGACGGGCGCTGGGCCAGCCTGGACATCAATGGCGTTCGGCGACGGGTTGCCTATCACTTGCAAGGCACCCAGCTCTGGCTGTTGCACGCCGGCAACAGCCTGTGCGTGAGCAATCAGACGCAAACCGTGGCCAGTCGTGAAGCGCCAGCCAGCAACGGTACGGTCAAGGCGCCGATGGACGGGGCCATCATTCTGGCGCAGGTGCGCGAAGGCGATAGGGTGAGCAAAGGCCAACTGTTGCTGGTACTCGAAGCCATGAAAATGGAACACCCGCTCAAGGCGGGCATCGACGGTGTGGTCAAGGCCATTCACGTCAGCGCCGGCGATCAGGTGCGCAATCGCCAGGTATTGCTGCAGATCGAGTAGCCCTGGGCGGAACTACCAGGCTTGGCTACGCTCTATCCCCATCAGAAAGGGATGAGTACGGGAACCTGCGATGCCTCATTGGCTGATTATTGATCTTGAAGCCACAACGGATGAAGGCGGCTGGCCCGTGTCGGAGATGGAAATCATCGAAATCGGCGTGAGCCTGGTCAACCGTCAAGGCCGCGAGCTGGATCACTTCCAGCGTTTCGTGCGGCCGTTGCGCCGCCCACTGTTGACGCCGTTCTGCCGCCAGTTGACGCACATCAGCCAGGCCAATATCGACAGCGCTGCGCCGCTGACCGAGGTCTGGCCGCTGTTCGAACGCTGGCTGGGCCAGCATCATTCGCGCCTGGAAGGCTGGGCCAGTTGGGGCGACTACGATCGCCAGCAACTAGAGCTGGAGTGGCAGCGCCATGGCTTGGCCAGTGTGCTTGGCCAGACACGCCATGTGAACCTCAAGCAACGCTTCGCCAAGGCCCGGCGCCTGGACAAGCCGCTGGGGCTCAATGGCGCGTTGCAACTGGCGGGCATGCAGTTCAACGGCCAGCAACACCGGGCACTGGAAGATGCGCGTAACACGGCACGCTTGCTGCCGTTGATTTTGCCCGTGTAGAAGGCATACTGGCCGGCCTTTCTTGCCCCTTTTTTCGAGGATCCACCCATGTTCAAAGTCAATGAGTACTTCGACGGCACCGTCAAGTCGATCGCTTTCGGTACCCCGGAAGGCCCGGCGACCATCGGCGTCATGGCACCGGGTGAATACGAATTCGGCACGGCCCAGCGGGAAATCATGCACGTGGTCTCGGGCGCGTTGACCGTCAAGTTGCCAGGCAGCGACGCCTGGGAAACCTTCGCCGCCGGCAGCCAGTTCAACGTACCTGCCGACAGCAAGTTCCAGCTCAAAGTGGCCGTGGACACTGCTTATCTGTGCGAATACCGCGGCTAAGCCTTTCCCTCGCGCAAAAAATGCCCGTCTCGATGAGACGGGCATTTTTCATGGAGCCTGGGTTATTCGAGGATCGTCACCGGCATGCCGATTTCCAGGCGGCCAACCCCGTCATTGACCAGGTTCTGGCCGAACATCACGCCATCGGGCTCTTTACGGTAGGTTTCCAAGGTTGCCAGCGGCTGACGGTCAGCACTGCGCTCACCGGTTGCCGGGTCGATGGTGGTGAGGATGCAACGGGAACAGGACTTGACCACCCGCAACTCCACATCGCCAATGCGGATACGCTTCCAGCCATCCTCGGCAAAGGCCTCGCTGCCTTCAATCACCAGGTTGGGGCGAAAGCGCAGCATTTCCATGGGCCGACCGATGCGCTGCGACAGATCGTCGAGGGACGCCTGGCCAATCAGCAACAACGGGAAACCGTCGGCGAACGCGACCTGATCATCATCCTTGCCATAACCGGCCGCCGTGGTGCGCGCACGCTCCAGGGGCACCTGTACCAGCCGGGTCGGTTTGCCGATAAAGTCGCTGACCCAGCGTGCAGCTTCATCGCCGGCATCGGGAACTCGCAAGGTGTCGCGCCAAATGGTGACGCCACGCAACTCGGCGTCAGCGCCGGGCAACGCCACCTCCAGGGTGGGCCGACCGGTACCGCTCAAGGTCAGGCCACCGCTGGCACTCCAGAGTGCCGACAGCTGGCTCATCTGCGCCACCGCCCTCTGGGTCAGGAAACGCCCGCTGGCCTCATCCACCAACATCCAGCGTCGATCCCCGTCCAGCCCGAGTTTATCCAGGCCGATATGCGCCAAGGTTTCTGCCTTGCCTGACTTCAAGGGGTACCGATACAACGCACTGAGACGAAGCATGAGCCTGGGTTCCTGTGAGCAAAAACGTCACCCTATACGAGGCCGCTGGCAGAATCAAAATATCCGCGGGCATTCAAGGCGCCATCACCTGTAGGAGCGGGCTTGCCGGCGATGACGCCAGCAAGAACAACTCGGGGTGTCAGATACCCAACGTCATCGTTAACGACCATCGCGAGCAAGCCCGCTCCCACAGGGGTACGCGCACGATTCGACGATCAGGTCGGCTGTCAGGCCGCCTCGCTTTGCTTGTGATTTTGATCTTAGGCGCCCCGTTAAACCACGATGGCCGCAGACAGGTATTGCGCAGTGGGCACCCCGGCAGGATGCCGGGGTAGCCGCGACACGGCCATGGATGGCCGATCGCGGCGGGCCCACGGAGCAATGCCTGACTGCGGGCATGCCGAGCCTAGGCGAGGCACCGAGTGGTGGGGCAAAAGCGTTTTGCTTACTTTTGCGCTCTTCAAAAGTGAGCCGCTGTAAAAGCGGAACCATTAGCCGCCGTTACCGCAGCAATGGATATGTCCCCTGCACCAGCCCAAAACCCAGAGCCCAGAGCCCAGAGCCCAGAAGTATTAGAGAGTTGTGTAGATACTCATGGCCATCGCCGGCAAACCAGCTCCCACAGGGCTGGGGATCAGGCCGGGACTTCATCCAGCATCAGGCGCTGGCGCACCACATCCACCAGTTTGTCGGGCTGGAACTTGGAGAGGAAGTTGTCGCAACCGACCTTCTTCACCATCGAGTCGTTGAAGCTGCCAGACAACGAGGTGTGCAGCACCACATAGAGACCGCGCAGGCGCGGGTCGTTACGGATCTCGGTAGTCAGGCGGTAGCCGTCCATCTCGGGCATTTCGGCATCGGTGAAGATCATCAACAGTTTGTCGGTCATCACCACACCGCTGTCCGCCCACGCCTTGAGCATGTTCAACGCCTTGAGGCCATCGCTGGCGATATGCATCTTGACCCCCAGTTGCCCCAGGGTGTCGCGCAGTTGCGACAAAGCCACATTGGAGTCATCCACCAACAGCACTTCGCGGCCACGGGCCCGTTCGAGCACTGGGTCTTCGAGCTTTTCCCGGGAGACCTTGGCGTTGTAGGGCACGATCTCGGCAAGGACTTTTTCCACGTCGATGATCTCGACCAACTGCTCATCCACCTTGCTGATCGCCGTGAGGTAGTGCTGGCGCCCGGCGCTGGCTGGTGGCGGCAGGATCGACTCCCAGGTCATGTTGACGATGCGGTCTACGCCGCCCACCAGGAAGGCCTGTACCGAACGGTTGTACTCAGTAACGATAATGGTGCTGTTAGGCCCCGGCACCAGCGGGCGCATGCCGATGGCCTGGGACAGGTCGATCACCGGCAAGGTCTGGCCGCGCAGGTTGACCACACCGCAGACAAACGGGTGGCGCTGGGGCATCAGCGTCAGCTTGGGCAATTGCAGGACTTCCTGCACCTTGAACACGTTGATCGCGAACAGCTGGCGCCCTGCCAGGCGAAACATGAGGATCTCCAGGCGATTCTCACCCACCAATTGCGTGCGTTGATCTACCGTGTCGAGAATGCCGGCCATTGAAGACTCCTGGGGTGCGCTGAAAGATTTGCTGCTTACTGGAAGAGGTTATCGGCAAACAGTGCCAGACCTTGACCCCCGCTAAAATGCCACGCAAATGCATTGATGTCACACTGACATCATGCTTTACTGAAGTCATCTCACTGCCAGCCCGTCAGCCACGCGCGACTCTCAAAACACCACTAGGTTCCACGCCATAGGGGATTCCCCTAGTCACAATCGGGTCCAACCTGATATTCGCGATATCCAATAGCCATTAATGTGACGCCATTCTCATTGCATGAATGGAGTCAGGCTTTTGTTTGCTATCGCAAGCCCACGGCCCAAGGGCCTTCCAGGCATTAACACCTGGGCAATCGAAGTGATGCGAATGCCTCTGGATGTTTCTACTGCAAGCAGCGCCAGCAGTCACGACGCTCATCAGCCAAATAAAAGTACTACTAAAAAATCAGAAACGAACTACAGATTCCGGTCATATTTCGGCGCTAGTTTGCAGCTATTACGCCAGTACTACATCTCACTATCTGACCGTATGTTGTGGAGACTTTCATGATGAACGACGGTAAAGAGTGGCAAGATGCACTTCCCGAGTTCCTTCTGGAGGCCGAAATGCTGCTGGCCAAGTCGGAGGAATGCTTGAGCCACCTGCATTTGATCCGCAACGACAACGATGCCATCGACTGCATGAAAAACAGCCTGACCCGACTGGCCGAGAAAGCCGACGCCATGGCGCTGGAGGTCATCGGCAATTTTTCCCGACATATCCAGGTCCTGATCAGCAATGCCCAAAACCCGGTGCAACTGCACGATGCGGCGCTCTCAGCCCTGCATGACTGCCTGACATTACTGGCCTGGCAATTGGAATTGATCGATATCAAGACCGGCAAGCTCAGCTTGGATGAAGCGGAACAAACCACGCTGATTGAAACCGTCGCCCGGCAGATCCCACAGAAGGACATTGGCAGCGCCTATCGCCAATCCGTGCCCCACGCCTCCTGAACCGGCCTCGCGGTTAATCCGGGCATGCCAGCGGGTGCCCAACTAGTGCCCGAGGAGGTATTTAGCCAGCCAACTATCAATGAACCAGCATTGGTAATAACGATGCAAGACAAAATTAATAATACAACTAGACATCGTTGAACTAAGCACCGTTCCAGGCGACCAGCGGTAATTGTTGATGGTACTATTGCCGCGTTCGAAGTGGCTGACCGGCATGCTGTAAAAACCCCGAGAACGCCTTCGAACTCTTATCAGACTCAATATGCTTTTCAAACAGAGCCCAGTCAGCGGTCGTGACCGGTCTACCCGCAGCGAACACCCATCGGCTCCATCTGCTATGTACACCAGCCCCAAGTCACTTATCGCCAGGTTCGGATCCCGAAGCAGTACTCGCTGGATCACGCTTGGCCTGTGCCTGTGCGCGACCCTTGTCAGCCTGTGGGTATATGCCCACCAGGCTCCGCTGCCGATACTCCTGCTACTGCTCAACCTGGCCATCCTGGCCGCCGTTGGCCTGCAGCGTTGGCGCTCGCGCAAGTCCATCAAGTTTCAACCCCAGGAATTGGCCGACCGCCTGTTGCAAGTCCAGGAAAACGAGCGCCATCGCCTCAGCCGCGAGCTGCATGACGATATCGGCCAACTGCTGACCGCCGCCAAGCTGCAAGGCGACTGGCTCCAGCGTCGCCTGCCGGCAGAGTTGCAGGAGCAGTGCACTGTGCTGTGTAACACCCTCAACGAAACCCTGGCCAAGGTGCGCGACGTCTCGGCCATTCTCAACCCCCGGCAGTTGGCCAGCCTGGGCCTGGAAGCAAGCCTGCGCGCGCACCTGCTCAAGACCCTGGAAAACACTCCTGTGCACTGGAGCCTGGAATGCCAGCAACGCCTGGCCGGGATTCCGGAAGAGATGGCGGTGGCGGCCTTTCGTATCACCCAGGAGGCCGTGACCAACATGCTGCGCCATGCCCAGGCACGCAACCTGCTGGTGCGCCTGCAACGCCTGCCCCAGGGGTTGTCGCTGTTTATCAGTGATGACGGCCAGGGATTCTCGCCCGCTACCGACCCCGGCCTGGAGGGGCAACGAGGCATGGCGGGCATGTCCGAGCGCATTGATCAACTGGGAGGCACGTTGTCTGTCAGGAGCCAACCCGGCTTCGGGACACGGATCGAGGCGCTTTTCCCCTGGGCGCCCCGCGCCCTCGAACGGGCCAGTCCGCCTAAGGTTTTAGAGTGACCTGCAATTTACTCCTGGTGGATGACCACGCACTGATCCGGGCCGGCGTGCGTGCGCTGATCCTCGATATCCCCGGCTACGCCGTGATCGGCGAAGCCAATGATGGCGCGCAGGTGCTGGCACAATTTACTGCCTTGCAGCCCGATATCGTCCTGCTGGACCTGTCGATGAAACACACCAGCGGCCTGGATGCGTTGCAGCAACTCAAGCACGCCTACCCCAAGAGCAAAGTGCTGATCCTCTCGATGCACACCGACCCGCAATTGATCATGCGTGCCCTGGAGTCAGGCGCCCACGGCTACCTGCTCAAGGACACCACCGCCAACGAGCTGGAGCATGCGTTGCTGGCCCTGCGCAATAACGAGCGCTACCTGAGCCCGGCCATCGCGCACACGGTGATCAACCAGGCCTTGATCCACAGCCAGTCGCAAACCACGCAGCCGGTGCAGCGCCACAACCTGACCGCACGCCAATTGGAAATCCTGCGCTTGATCGTGCGCGGCAAGTCCACCCGGGAGATTGCCCACGGCCTGGGCCTGAGCATCAAGACCGTGGAAGCTCACCGCTCGCAAATCATGAAGCGCCTGCAGATTTTCGATGTCGCCGGCCTGGTGCTGTTTGCCGTGCGCGAGCAGATCATCAGCCTGGACGATTAGCCAGCAACGGTGAGTCCAACGGCAAGTGCACCTGCAGAGCCTTGGGCAAGGCACGAAAGTGCAGATCATTGCCTTTGAGCGGTTCGCCATCGAGGTTGATATCCAGCCCTTCGGCCACCTTGATTTCCACCCACGGCAGGCGTGCCCGCACAAACAGGTTGTCCAGGCCCCAGCCGTCGGTCATCAGGCTGCGCAAGGTGCCGACCACTTCCTGAGGCGCCGGCAGAATGCTGATATCCAGCAAACCATCATCGGCCAGCGCGCCCGGACACAGTTCATGCCCGCCACCGGCCTGGCGACCGTTACCGATCCCCAGCGCCAGCAACTCACCGCGCCAATGAAAGTCCGGCCCCACCAGTTCCCCGTAGGCCGCCCGCAACTCGCTGAAACGCGACAGGCCGGTAAACAGGTAGGCCGCGCCGCCCAGCACCTTTTTCAGATCCTCGGAGGTGTTGGCCGTGACCTGGCTGCCAAAGCCGCCGGTAGCCATGTTGAGGAAAACCTGCCCGCCCACTTCCCCCAGGTCAATGGCGTGCGGTGCAACGTCCAGCAGTTCCAGGGCCAGGCGCGGCTCCAGCGGCACACCGGCCGCACGGGCAAAATCATTGGCGGTGCCCAGGGGCATCAACACCAGGCTGGCGTCAGTCTTGGCGCGGGCCATGGCCTCGGCCACATCGCGCAACGTGCCGTCGCCGCCACCCGCGATCAGGCGTGTGTAACCGGCCTCCAGCGCCTCGCCCACCAGGCGCTGGGCATCGCCGCCCTCCCAGGTGACGCGAACCGCCAGCTCCCAGCCCTGCTCACGCTTACCTTGCACTGCCGCCCGCACGTCTTCATTGAGGGCTTGCTTGCCGTGCAGAATCAGCAGTGTCTTGGGTGTGCTCATGGGGTGAAGCTCCTATCGTTGCAGGGGACCTGAGGGATGTTGACCTTCGGCAAGCGGAAAAAAGCCATTGGGCTGTCAATTAATTCTTCAGCCCAGCAGTTCACTCAGGGGAATGAAGTTCACCCGGTCACCGATGGCCAATGTGGTGCCTTCCAGAACTTCTACCAAACCCTCGGCCCAGGCGGCACTGCGCAATACACCGGAACTCTGGTTCTGGTAGATCACCGCCCGCCCTTGCTCAAGGCGCCCGCGCAGGTATTCGCGACGATTGCCCGGTTTGGCCCAGACGAATCCCACCGGCACCTCGAAACGCAAGGGCTGCACCGCTTCGACACCCTGGCGGCGCAGCAGGTAGGGCCGTGCCAGCAGGGAGAACGTGACCAGGGTGGACGCCGGATTCCCCGGCAGACCGATCACCGGCACACCGCGAAAATGGCCGAATGTCAGCGGTTTACCAGGCTTGATCGCCAGCTTCCACAAGGCCAGCTCACCCTCCTCGCGTAGAGCGATACCGAGGAAGTCGGCCTCCCCCACCGAGACACCGCCGGTGGACAGAATCAAATCCACCGCACCCAGTGCGCCCAGGCGGGTACGGGTCAACTCCAGGTCATCGGGCAAGATACCGGCGTCGATCACCTCGCAGCCCAGGCGTTGCAACCAACTGCACAATACTCGGCGGTTACTGTTGTAGATCTGCCCCGGCCCCAACGGCAGGCCCGGCTCGATCAACTCGTCGCCCGTCGACAACACCGCCACACGCACGCGGCGCACCACAGGCAGTCGGTCGCGCCCCAAGGAGGCTGCCAGGCCCAGTTCAATCGGCCCCAGACGCGTGCCGGCAGCCAGGACTTCTTCACCGACAGTTGTCTCCTGGCCTTTGGGGCGGATGTTTTGCCCTAGGTGCAGCGCTTGGGTAAAGCTCACGCGCTGATCGGGCTGCACCTCGGCGTTTTCCTGCATTTCCACGCAGTCGGCCCCTTCGGGTACCGGGGCTCCGGTGAAAATCCGCGCACAGGTACCTGGCGCCAAGGGCTCAGGGGCCTGGCCGGCGAAGATGCGCTGGCTCACCACCAGCGGTTCCCCCGCCCAATCGGCGGTGCGCAAGGCGTAGCCATCCATGGCACTGTTGGGCCAGGGCGGCAGGTCGAGGGTGGACACCAGCGCCTCGGCCAGCACGCGCCCGTCGCACTCGGCCAAGGGCAGGTGTTCCTGCTCACGGATCGGCGCAGCCTCGGCCATGCTCAACAGCCGCTCAAGGGCCTCTTCTACGGGCATCAACGCACCGGTTTTGCCGGGCTTATCCACGAGATTCACACGGTTCGGCGAGCTTGAGGTGCGGCACGAAATTGCACGGGCGATGGCGCGCATCCAACTGTTCGGCGAGGATCCCGTCCCAACCGGTACGCACCGCATTGGTGGAGCCCGGCAGGCAGCACACCAGGGTGCCATTGGCCAGGCCGGCCAAGGCGCGGGACTGTACGGTGGAGGTGCCGATATCGGCGACCGATATCTGCCGGAACAGCTCGCCAAACCCGTCCACTTGCTTGTCCAGCAAGCAACTGACGGCTTCCGGGGTGCTGTCGCGACCAGTGAAGCCGGTGCCGCCGGTGATCAGTACCACTTGCACCACATCCTCGGCGATCCAGTGCGCCACTTGCGCACGGATTTTGTAGAGGTCATCTTTGAGCAGTACCCGTTCGGCCAGGCGATGGCCCGCCGCGAGCAGGCGGTCGACGAAGACCTGCCCGGAGGTATCGGTTTCCAGGGTACGGGTGTCGCTGACGGTCAGTACAGCGATGTTCAGAGGTACGAAAGGCGCATCAGCCTTGGCTTTCATGGCTCGGTCCGGTTGTCGAAGGAACAGCCCGATGTTATATCACAGCCCCCTATTTCACTGCCCCTGCGGAGCCGTCATGCCATTCAATTCTTCGCCCCTGCCCTGCTCGATTCTGTTGTTGGCCGGCGGTCGCGGCCAGCGCATGGGCGGGCTGGACAAGGGCCTGCTCGACTGGCACGGGCAACCACTGATTGCCCATCTGCACCAGTTGGTGCGGCCGTTGACCGACGACCTGATCATCTCCTGCAACCGCAATCAGGCGCAGTACGCCCCCTATGGCGACCAGTTGGTCAGTGACGACAGTGCAGACTTCCCCGGCCCCTTGGCCGGCATCCGCGCCGGGCTGACTGCCGCACGCCATGAGCACTTACTGGTGTTGCCCTGTGATGTGCCGCACATCGATGGGCAACTGCTGGCCGACCTGCTCGAAACCGCACGGCAACACCCACAGGTGCCGGTGATGATCCGCCACGGCGCGTTCTGGGAACCCTTGCTCTGCGTCATACCGACGCATCTGCGCGAGGCGGTAGAAAACGCCTGGCTGGCTGCAGAGCGCAGCCCGCGCCAGATCCTGCTGAAACTGGGGGCACAGGCGCTCGATTGCGCAGAAAACGACCCACGCCTGGCCAACCTCAATACGCCAGAGTTGTTGCACCCACGCCCTAGCGTGTCAGAATGAGCGCTAGACAAGGAACTTTGCCGACGTTGCACACGTCACAAGGTCAGAACTCAATACAGCATTACTTTCGGAGAAGACTCATGACCCAACGGACCATCGCCGCTCTCATGCTTGCACTGGGCCTTGCTACCCTCGCCGGTTGCGCCTCGCCAACAGTGATCACCCTGAATGACGGTCGCGAAATCCAGGCTGTCGATACCCCTAAATTCGATCAGGATTCGGGCTTCTACGAATTCGAACAACTGGATGGCAAGCGCACCCGCATCAACAAGGATCAGGTTCGCACCGTTAAAGACCTGTAAGTCTTAACGCCAGATACAACAAAGCCCGCTTTTGAGCGGGCTTTGTTGTATCTGGCGTGTGGCAAACATCACCACTCAAGCTTGATCCTGCTGCTGAAACTGCGCTCCTCGCCCGTCACCGGGTCGATAAACCGTACACCCTGGGCCAGCAACTTGAGCGGGTTGGCGTAATCATCCACGGCATCCTTGATAACCTGGGGGTAAAACGGATCATTGCAGATACTCGCACCCAGCGCCGTCATATGCACGCGCAGTTGATGCTTCTTGCCCGTCACCGGAAACAGGCCATAGCGCCACAGGTCGCCGTTCTTCTCACGCACCTGCACTGCCGTTTCCGTGTTGCTCACACCGGGCCCTTCCTGCATGCGGAAAAACGGCTCGCCATCGACCAGACGGCTCTTGTGGACTAACGGAAATGTCAGCCCAGGCAAGGCTGGTGCAATGGCTTCGTAGAATTTATCGATCTGACGGGTGGGGAACAGTTGCTGATACGCCGAGCGGCTTTGTGGGTTGGCAGAGAACAGCACCAGCCCAGCGGTATGGCGATCGATCCGATGCAGCGGTACCAGTGACGGGTTATCCAGGCGGCGGATCAAGCGGCGCAGCAGCGTCTGCTCGACGTATTCGCCGGCGGGAGTGACGGGCAGGAAATGCGGTTTGTCGGCCACCACCAGATGCTCATCGGCGTACAGGATGGTCTCCTGCACCGGGATCGGTTTTTCATCCGGCACTTCGCGAAAGTAGTGGATGCGCAAGCCTTCCTTGTAGGCCAGGTCCACGCCTATGGGCTGGCCATTGCCATCCAGCACCCGACCACGGGCAATACGGTCCAGCCACTGCTCACGGCCGATGGCACGAAAGTGCCCGCACAGACAATCGAGCACCGTCGCCCAAGAGCCAGGTGGCAGGTACAACGTACTGGCTTGGTTCTGGGCCGCGGAAAAACCGGTATCGGACATGCACACACTCAAGACTTGAAAAACCAAGGGGGCATTATCCCCCAAATTCTCAAGCCTTGACCAACTCGGCCCGCAGTACCGGTGAGGCACTGGCCGCCTCGGTGAACTCCTTGAGCCAGCGCAGTACATCCACTGCCTCCCAGCGGCCAGGGTCATAGAGTGCATACAGCAAACCCTGGTAACCCACCACATCCAGTTGCTTGTGATAGCCGGCTCGCTGGAACAGCGCCTCGATTTCGGCAAAGCAGGTATTGAAATGCACTTTGTTGAACGGCGTCTTGCCTTCCGTGACCAGGCCATCGAGCCGCAGCTCATTCACAGCATCGCGCACAATATCGACGGACATGCGGTTGACGCTGCTTTTCAATTGTTCAACATTCACCACGGGCATTCCCTCTCACTCAATCGCTGTACAAACATACAGTAACCGAATAATCGGCAACCTGCCATGGGATTAGCGCTAACGTAGAAAGGCAACCACTTGCTCAGTGTCGAAAGGCCAATCCAGTTCCGCCCCGGTATCTACCCGGCGCAGTACCGGAATCCTTAGGCCATAGGCTTCGAACAGGGTTTCGGATTCACTGATATCCATCAGCTCAACCAACAGTCCGTGTTCGACCAACGGCATGATTTCTTCTTCGGCAAGCTCGCAAAGGTGGCAGGCCAAGGTGCCGAACAGCTGGCATTCAGGAGGCATGATGAACAGACCCGATAGAAAACAGGCGTTCATTCTAGGCCGTCGGAAAAACCTCGCCAAGTCGCGACAAACACCTGATCCAGATCACCATGGCCTATAACTGATTCAGCGATTCTCGCGGCTTTTTTCCCGCAACACCCCGACGGAGATGTCTGTGTTTGCCAACCTGCTGATCATTCTTGCCTCATCCCTGGTGGTCATTGCGCTGTTTCGCCGGCTGCAGCTGCCGCCGGTGCTCGGCTACCTGTGCGTGGGCCTGGCCGTCGGGCCAACGGCCCTGGACTGGGTCAATGACAGCGAAGACCTGCCAGACCTCGCCGAACTGGGGGTGGTATTCCTGCTGTTTTCCCTGGGCCTGGAGTTTTCCCTGTCCAAGATGCTCACCCTGCGCCGGGTGGTGTTTGGCCTGGGCAGCCTGCAGGTACTGTGCTGCTCGGTATTGCTGGGCGGGTTGCTGCTGTTGATAGGCATGTCGCCGGTGGCCGCGTTGCTGCTAGGGGCCGGTCTGGCCCTGTCATCGACTGCCATTGTGAGCAAGGAGCTGACCAGCCTGGGGGAGATTTTCAGCAGTCATGGGCAGAATGCGATTGGCGTGCTGCTGTTCCAGGACGTGGTCGCGGTACTGTTGCTGACCCTGGTACCGGTGTTCGCCGGTAGCAGCGAACAAGCCTGGTACTGGGCGCTGCCCCTGACCCTGGGCAAGACCGTGGTGCTGTTTCTCGGCCTGCTGCTCGCCAGCCGTTGGCTGTTGCCGCGCCTGTTTCACGAAGTGGCCGCCTCACATTCGGCGGAGCTGTTCGTGCTGCTGGCCCTGGTGATCGTGCTGCTTACGGCCTGGCTGACGCACCTGCTGGGCCTGTCGCCAGCCCTCGGCGCATTCCTGGCGGGCATGTTGCTGGGGGAAAGTCATTACCGGCACCAGATCGAAGCAGATATCCGGCCGTTTCGCGACATCCTGCTGGGGCTGTTTTTTGTCAGTATCGGCATGCTGATCGACCTGCAGCTGTTCCTCAGTCACAGCCTGCAAATCCTCGGGTTGACCCTCGCGCTGATGCTGATCAAGGGTTGCGTCGTTGCCGCACTGGTCAAGCTGCGCGGCAGCGACAGCGAAACCGCCTGGCGCAGCGGCCTGGCCCTGGCCCAGGGTGGTGAATTCTGCTTTGCATTGATGGCGCAGATGCAACTGAGCAATATGCTGCCAGGCAAAATCAGCAGCCTGCTGCTGGCGGCGACATTCTGCTCCATGCTGCTGACGCCCCTATTGCTGCGGGCCGCGCCCGCTATCGCGCTGCGCCTGCATCGCAAGCCCAACCAGCAAGTGCAACTGGAAGCAATCACCGCGCTCAACGCCGAGCTGCGCGGGCACGTGCTGATCTGCGGCTATGGCCGCGTTGGTCAATCCATCGGGCGTTTCCTGCGCCGTGAACAACAGGCGTTCATTGCCCTGGACGATGACCCCGAGCGCGTACAGGAAGCCGCCACCGAGGACAGCAGCGTGCATTATGGCGATTGCCGACGCGGCGCCTTGCTCAGCGCGGTCGGCCTGGAGCGTGCGCGCCTGGTGGTGATTGCCGTGGACAATGCAGACGTGGCGCTGGTGGTGCTCAAGGAAGCGCGGCGGATCAACCACAAGGTGCCGATCCTGGTGCGCACCCGCGACGATAGCCAACTGACCGAACTGAAGGCTGCCGGAGCCAGCGAGGTGGTGCCCGAGTTGCTGGAGTCGAGCCTGATGCTCGCGTCACACGCGCTGATCATGCTCGGCCAGCCTGACCAGCAGGTGCGCGAGCGGGTCGACGAAGTGCGGCGCAACCGTTACCGCTTGCTTCACGGTTTCTACCAGCACACCGACGACAGCCGGCAGGCGCCGATCAATCCTGACTGACCGCACCAATCTTATGGATCGACAAGTCCGCGCCGTAGTACTCCTCTTCCTGACTCAAGCGCAGGCCGCAGATGCGCTTGAGCACGCCATACACCAGCAACCCGCCAGCCAGGGCCACCACCACCCCCAGGCCGGTGCCGATCAACTGGCTGATCAGGCTCACGCCGCCCAGCCCACCCAAGGCGCTCTGCCCGAAAATCCCGCAGGCAATCCCGCCCCACACACCGCACAAGCCATGCAGCGGCCAGACACCCAGCACATCATCGATCTTCCAACGCGCCTGGGCGGCGATAAAGCACCAGACGAACAAGCCACCGGCCACTACGCCGGTGATCAATGCGCCCACCGGGTGCATCAGGTCGGAACCGGCGCAAATCGCCACCAACCCGGCCAACGGACCATTGTGCAAGAAGCCCGGGTCATTACGCCCGATCACCAGCGCCGCCACGGTACCGCCCACCATCGCCATCAGCGAGTTGACCGCCACCAGCCCGCTCACACCGGAAAGGGTCTGCGCACTCATCACGTTGAAACCGAACCAGCCGACGATCAATATCCACGAGCCCAGCGCCAGGAAGGGGATGCTCGAAGGCGCGAACGCCACCAGGCGTCCATCGCGATATCGTCCCTGGCGCGGGCCCAGCAGCAGCACCGCAGCCAACGCCAGCCACCCGCCCATGGCGTGGACCACTACGGAACCGGCAAAGTCATGGAACGTCGCGCCAAAGGTCGCCAACAACCAGGCTTGCAGGCCAAAGTTGCCATTCCACACCATGCCCTCGAAAAACGGGTAGATGAACGCCACGATCAACGCCGTGGCACACAGTTGTGGAACAAAGCGTGCACGCTCGGCAATGCCTCCGGAGATGATCGCCGGGATGGCAGCCGCGAAGGTCAGCAGGAAAAAGAACTTCACCAGGCCATAGCCATGGTCAGCACTGAGCACTGCGGCCGGCTGCATAAAGCTGACCCCATAGGAGATCCAATAGCCTATAAAGAAATAGGCCAGGGTCGAGACCGCAAAATCACTGAGGATTTTCGACAGCGCGTTGACCTGGTTCTTCTGTCGCACCGTACCGACTTCCAGAAACGCGAAGCCGGCATGCATCGCCAGGACCATTACCGCGCCAATCAGAATAAACAGCGTATTGGAGCTGTGGACCAGGGTGTCCACCGCGCTTTGCACATTTTCCATGGGAATTGGCAGGCCTGCAGTTCAGGAAAAAGCACCAAATCAGTTCATTGCCAACGGTCGCGCACTAAATTGGCACCACGCGTTCCACCCTTCTTGAGAGGGTTTGAACCGCTTTGGCGCGACGACAGATGAAGAAGGCAGTGACTTGTGGGTTTTTCCACGGGTTTTAGTGATTTAGGGTAAGGTTTTTCAAGGCTTTTGCCGAAACCGCCCACATTGCGCGCAAGCCTTGCGGCTCGCGCACCAAGGCAAAGCAAAAGCTGTACCAGACAATTGCAGTGAACCTTCACCGATACCGGCGACTCTCAACCAAAACCCTGCAAAAGCATCAGACAGCCACTCACGGAGTTAACCATGGCCAGAAAAACGGCAAAGACTGCTCAAGAAATACTGATGGAAGATTTCCAGACCCTGGTCAGCGATACCGAAAAGCTGCTGGACGACACCGCGATTCTGGCTGGTGACCAGGCTGATGAACTGCGTTCGAAAATCCACGACAGCCTGCTGCAGGCCCGGGAAACCCTGAAGTTGACTGAAGACTCCTTGCGCGAACGCGGCAAGGCGGCAGTCACCGCCACCGAAGACTACGTACAGGCCAACCCTTGGCAGTCCGTGGGTATCGCGGCCGGCGTGGGCTTTCTGATCGGCCTGCTGGCTACAAGGCGCTAATCATGTCTAATGGCGAAACCGGCTCGTCCACGGGCCCAAGCTCCACCTCGCGGCGCCTCGGCGCGGCTGTCCTGGGCTTGCTGCACAGCCATGTCGAGCTGTTCGGCATCGAGTTGCAGGAACAGAAGGCACGCACTGTCAGCCTGCTGCTGTTTGCCGGCCTGGCGCTGGTGTTTGCCCTGTTGCTGCTGGTGGGGTTATCGGCGCTGGTCATGATCCTGGTCTGGGATACCTATCGCCTGACCGGGATCATCAGCCTATGCGTGTTTTATGTACTCGCCGCAGCGTTCTGCGGGCTGCGCTTGAAGGCCGCGGTATTCGATGAGTCCACGCCTTTCCACGCCACCCTCGAAGAGCTGGCCAACGACCGGGAGCGCCTGCTGCCATGAGCCTGACTGAACTGCCGCAAACCAACTCCCGACGGGAAATGCGCAAGGCACTGATCCGCCTGCGCATGGAAATGCACCGCCAGGAAATTCGCCACGAATCCCAGCAATTGCTGCTGCCCCTGCATAAGGTGCGCAACATGGGCCAGAGCTGGCAGGACGGGTTCGGTATCAAGCATGCGCCGCTGTGGGGCGTCGCGGCGGTGACCCTGCTGGGGTTTTTCACCGGTAAAGGCGCCAAGAGTGGCGGAATCGGCACCATGACCCGTCTGGTACGACTCGGTGCAGGACTGATCCCCTTGATCAAGCTCGCCATGCAGAGTGCCGCCCGCAAGCCCTGACGCAACTGGCTGCATTCTTGCAAATGGATCAGGCCCGGTGCCCTCTCTGTAGGGGCCGGGCCTTTTT